>NZ_JBIRJA010000001.1:611746-699772 GCF_044329325.1 Streptomyces sp. NPDC017676
GGTTCCCCCCCCGACCGGCCCCCGCTGCCCGCCGCGCCCGCGGCCTGCCGCGGGGGGCCCCCCCCCGGCCGCGCCGCGGTGTCCGTCCCGGACGCGGCGGCGCACCGCTCACCGACACCCTGAAACGGAGGTTGCGGCACAGTGGATCAGGCACTGCTCGACTGGTTCCGGACCGCCCCCGGCGACCCGGACGAGTCCGGCGCACCCGACGACGACACCCTCCCGGCCGACGTGACCCCGCCCACCCGCACCGAACTGGCGGCCGCGAGCCCCGCCGGGCAGGAGCGCCTGATCGGCGACTACCTGTGCCAGGAGCTCGGCCGCGTCCTGCACTGCCCGGCCGGGCAGGTCGACCGGCACCAGACCATGACGGACCTCGGCGTCGGCTCCATGACCGGCCTGGAGCTGCAACGGCGGATCCGGGCGGCCCTCGGCGTCGCGCCCGGCCTGCCCGAGATCCTGCGAGCCGAGAACACCCACGCGCTGACCCTGCGTCTCGTGGGCCTGCTCGGCACGACCACGGCAGGAGCCCCGTCAGCGTGAAACTGTCCCTCCCCGCCGCGGGCGACGCCGATCTGTGGCTGCTGCGCCAGCCCCGGCTCGGCACCTGCACCGGCGAACTCGACCTGACCGAACTCGACGAGGCCGAACGGCAGCGGGCCGGCAGCTGCCGCCGCGAGGCCGGCCGACTCCTCTACTCGTCGGTGCACATCGCGCTGCGCCGGCTGCTCGGCGCCTACCTGGACACCGGACCGCGACAACTGCGGTTCGGCCGGGCACCCTGCCCCTGCTGCGGGGAGCCGCACGGCAGACCCGTACTCGAAGCGCCCGCGTCCCCGCTGCACTTCTCGCTCTCCCACAGCGCCGGCATGGCCCTCATCGGTGTGTCCACCGTCCCGATCGGCGTGGACGTCGAGAAGATCCCCTCCCGCGACACCGTCCGGGTGTGCACCCCCGCGCTGCACCCCGACGAACGGAGCGAACTGCTCGCCCGCCCCGCCGGCGTCGGCGCCGTCGCCTTCGGGCAGCTGTGGACGCGCAAGGAGGCCTACCTCAAGGGCATCGGCACCGGGCTCGCCCGGGACCTGGCCGCCGACTACCTCGGCGCCGACAGCGGCCGGCACCCCGCCCGGTGGACCCTCCACGACGTGCCCTGCGGCCCCCGCCACACGGCCGCCGCCGCGCTCCGGGACCAGCCCCCGGGCGCCCGGCTGAGGGTGCACTGGCTCCCCATGGACTGCCTGTACAAGGACAAGCCCATGCCCCTGGGCAAGCGGGACACCTTCCTCGGAGAGCTGGTCGCCTGAGATGCCCGTCTACGACATCACCGCCCCGTCCGGCCACGAGCCGCCCTTCACCCTGGTGCTGCTGCACCACGCGGGCGGCTCCGCCCGGGGGTTCGCGCCGCTCCTGCCCCATCTGCCGCGCGGGTGGCGGGTGCTCGGCGCGGACCTGCCGGGCCGACTGCTCGACCGCGCCCGCTCCCGGTGCCGTACCGCCCGCGAGGCCGTGGACCATCTCCGTGACGCGCTGCGCCCCGAACTGACCGGCCCCTACGCCGTCTTCGGCCACAGCATGGGGGCCCTGCTGGCGTTCGAGCTGGTACGGCGGCTGGAGGCCGAGGCCCTGGGCCCCTGCTGGCTCGGGGTGTCGGCCCTCCCGCCGCCCGTGAGCGGGGGCGCCACCCGCGCCGCCGCCCCGGCCGGCTGGCCGGCCCACCGCGTGCTGCGGTACCTGCACGGCCTCGGCGGCACACCCGCCGGGGCCGACCACCGCACGGCCCTCGCCGAACTCGTGGCGCGGACCGTGCGCCAGGACCTGGAGGTGGTCGGCAGCTACGAGTACACCGACGGCCCGCCGCTGCGGACGGCCCTGTCGGTGTTCGGCGGCGAGGACGACCCGCTGGCGCCCCCGCACCTGCTCCGCCGCTGGTCGGCGTACACCCGGCGGCCGATGGGCTGTCACCTCTGGCCCGGCGGGCACTTCTACCTCTTCGACCACGCCGAGGACGTCTCCGCCCGCCTGGTCGGAGCCTGCCGGACGCTGCTCGCCGGCGACCGCGCGGCACCCTGACCGCCCCGGCGCACGGCGAAGTCCCCCGGGCCGCCCGGCCCGGGGGACTTCACCGTGTGTGCGGTGCCGTTACTGACGCACGCCCGTCCCGGCGGCGCGCGCGATCCGCTCCAGGAGCCGGTGGTGCCCGACCGCGTGCCGGAAGTCGGGCACGGTCCGGGTGCCCTCCTCGATGTCGGCGCGCAACCGGGCGTAGGCGTGCGCGACCGGCGACGCCGGCCCGCTCACCCCGGGCACGAGCTGGTACCCGTCGGGGACGGGCAGCACGGACAGCTCCTCGTCGCCCCGGGCACCCCGGAGGGTGAACTGGCCGAACTGGAGGTGCCCGGTGTCCCCGGTGATCACCAGGTCGCCCTCGGTGCCGTTGATCTCCCACAGGAGGTTGGTGGACCGGCTGGAACCGCCCCGGTAGTGCAGGGAGGCGACCGCGCCGCTCTCCAGCACACCGGACACGGCGATCTGGTCCTCGGCGGTCTGCGGCAGCGACTCCCCGGTCTCCGCGACCCGCACCTTGCCGCGGCGCGTGGCCGTGGTGGCCGTGAGCCCGGCGAAGCCCGACAGGCACATCGTCAGCGCGTCCAGGGTGTGCCCGAACGGGATCGTCATCAGCGTGGCCCCGTTGGCCCGGTCGGCCGTGTACGCGCCGCGGGAGCCCACCACCGGCCCCCAGCCGCCGCCGGAGCCCACCAGGGTGGTGGACAGCACCTCGCCCACGTACCCCTGCGCGATCAGGTCCCGCAGGTACCGCACGGCCGGGGCGGAACGCGACTGAAGGCCCACCGCGGTGCGCACCCCGCGCCGCTCGGCGAGCGCGGCCAGCGCCTCCGCCTCCTCGGGCCCGACGGCCAGCGGCCACTCGCTCAGCACCATCGTGCCCGCCTCCAGCGCGGGCTCGATCAGCTCGCGGTGCCGGGGCACCTTGACCGCGACCACGACGAGGTCGATGTCGTCGTGGGCGGCCAGTTCGGCGACGTCGGTGAAGGCCAGCGGCACCCCGTACTTCTCGGCCGAGCGCCGCGCGGCCTCGGGCGAGGACGCCGTCAGACCGCGCAGCTCGAAACCTTCCACCGCGGCGAGCGCGGGCAGATGCCCGCGGGCACCCCAGCCGCCGTCGGCGCTGAGACCGACGATGCCGACTCCGAGGGGCCTGGGGGAACCGGTGCTCTGTGTCATGAAGGGTCAACCCACTAACTGTTGGTCCGGAGAACTGTTCATCAGGCGGCCAGCCGCTCGTACGACCCGCGGTAGAAGACCAGCGGCGCCCCGTCCTCACGGCTGCTGAGCCGGTGGACACGGGCGATGACGACGTCGTGGTCCCCGGCCGGGTACTCGGCCTCCACCGAGCACTCCAGCCATCCGATGGCGCCGTCCAGCACGGGCGTCCCGGCCGGTGTGGCGCTCCACCGGACGTCCCGGAACTTGTCGGCGCCGCTCGTGGCCAGGCGGCTGCTCAGCTCGCGCTGGTCCGCCCCGAGGATGTTGACGCAGAAGCGCTCCGCGGCCCGGACCCGCGGCCAGCTGGTGCTCGTCCGGGCGATGCAGAAGAGGACGAGCGCGGGATCGAGGGACACCGAGGTGAAGGAGTTCACCGCGAGGCCGACCGGCGTGGCATCCCCCGCGCGGACCGCGGTCACCGCCACGACGCCGGTGGTGAACCGGCCCAGCGTGGCGCGGAATTCCTCGTGGCTGACCTGGCTGGCCTGGCTGACCGGACTGACCTGGCGGACGCCGCTGACGCTGCTCACGCGGCTGACGGAATCTGTCGACGAGGGCATGTGTCCATCCTTGGCCCCCCGACAACCCGTAACAAGTGCGTACGCACAGTAGTGGTGCCACCAATACGCGCGACGGCGCCGCCCCCGGCATGGGCGAGAATGGAGCCATGAGTCTCTTCCGCGACGACGGCATCGTGCTGCGCACCCAGAAGCTGGGAGAGGCGGACCGGATCATCACGCTGCTCACGCGCGGCCACGGCCGGGTGCGGGCCGTCGCCCGGGGCGTGCGGCGTACGAAGTCCAAGTTCGGCGCCCGGCTGGAACCCTTCTCCCACGTCGACGTGCAGTTCTTCGCGCGGGGCAGCGAGCTGGTCGGGCGCGGACTGCCGCTGTGCACACAGAGTGAGACCATCGCGCCCTACGGCGGCGGGATCGTCACCGACTACGCGCGCTACACCGCCGGGACCGCCATGCTGGAGACGGCCGAACGGTTCACGGACCACGAGGGCGAGCCGGCCGTCCAGCAGTACCTGCTGCTGGTCGGTGCCCTGCGGACGCTCGCCCGGGGCGAGCACGCGCCGCACCTCGTTCTCGACGCCTTCCTGCTGCGCTCCCTCGCCGTCAACGGCTACGCGCCCAGCTTCGGCGACTGCGCGAAGTGCGGGATGCCCGGCCCCAACCGGTTCTTCTCCGTGGCCTCCGGCGGCTCGGTCTGCGCCGACTGCCGGGTGCCCGGCAGTGTCGTACCGTCCCCGCAGACCCTGGTACTGCTGGGGGCGCTGCTTACGGGAGACTGGGAGACGGCGGACGCGTGCGAGGCGCGGTACGTCCGCGAGGGCAGCGGGCTGGTGTCCGCCTACCTGCACTGGCACCTGGAGCGCGGGCTGCGCTCCCTGCGGTACGTAGAGAAGTAAGCACGGCACGGTCGAGGAGACGAGAAGGACATGGTCGTACGCGGGATCCTGGGGCGCCAGCGGCGCGAGTACAAGGCGCCGGAGCCGCACCCGTCCGGTGCCCGCGCGCCCAAGCTCCCGGGTGAGCTGGTCCCGGAGCACGTGGCGATCGTCATGGACGGCAACGGGCGGTGGGCCAAGGAGCGGGGGCTGCCGCGCACCGAGGGGCACAAGGTCGGCGCCGAGCGGGTGCTGGACGTGCTCCAGGGCTCCATCGAGATCGGCGTCCGCAACATCTCCCTGTACGCCTTCTCCACCGAGAACTGGAAGCGGTCGCCCGAGGAGGTCCGCTTCCTGATGAACTTCAACCGCGACTTCATCCGCAAGACCCGCGACCAGCTCGACGAGCTCGGCATCCGGGTGCGCTGGGTGGGCAGGATGCCCAAGCTGTGGAAGTCGGTGGCGAAGGAGCTCCAGGTCGCCCAGGAGCAGACCAAGGACAACGACCTGCTCACCCTGTATTTCTGCATGAACTACGGCGGCCGGGCGGAGATCGCCGACGCGGCGCAGCGGCTCGCCGAGGACGTGAAGGCGGGCCGGCTCGACCCGTCCAAGGTCAATGAGAAGACCATCCAGAAGTACCTGTACTACCCGGACATGCCGGACGTCGACCTGTTCCTGCGGCCCAGCGGCGAGCAGCGCACGTCCAACTACCTGCTCTGGCAGAGCGCGTACGCCGAGATGGTCTTTCAGGACGTGCTGTGGCCCGACTTCGACCGCCGTGACCTGTGGCGGGCCTGCGTCGAGTTCGCCTCCCGCGACCGCCGCTTCGGCGGCGCCGTCCCGAACGAGGAACTGCTCGCCATGGAAGCCGCCATGAAGGGCGATTCCACCTCGTAGCCACCGGGGGTTCACGCGGGCCGCCGAGGATACGGGACTCATGAGACGTCTGACGCCTGTCCTCGCCCTCGGTGCCCTGCTGCTCACCGCCCTGCCCGCGCACGCGGCGGAGGGGCCCGCGCACCGCGAGAGTTACGGCACCAAGGCGCCCTACGCGCCGCAGCAGGACCCGCACGGTTACCAGCGGCCCCCGGCCGGGTTCGAGCCGGTCTTCACCGAGAACGTCTCCCGGCACGGCTCCCGCGCGGCCACGGACAGCGAGGACGGGGACCTGGTCCTCGCGCTGTGGGACCAGGCCGAGGCGGAAGGACAACTCACCGGCAAGGGTGAGGAGTTCGGTCCGACGGTCCGCGCCCTGGAGGCCGCCATGGCCAAGGTCGGCTACGGCAACCTCAGCGGGCGCGGCAAGCGGGAGCTGGCGGACACGGCCGTACGCATGCAGCGGCGGCTGCCCGCCCTGTTCAAGGAGATCGCGGACGACGGGGAGCGGATCGACGTCGTCAGCTCGGGGCAGGGGCGGGCCGTGGACAGCGGCACCGCGTTCACGGACGCCCTCACCGAGGCCGACCCGGCGCTGGAGCCGCTCATCGGTCCGGCCCGCACCGACAAGGACCTGCTGTACTTCCACAAGGCGGCGGGCGGTGCCGCCTACCGCGACTACATCGCGGGCGACCAGCGCCTCAAGGACACCCTGAGCGGGATCACCGACCAGCCCCGGACGCGGCAGGCCGCCCGCAGCGTGCTGCGGAAGATCTTCAAGGACGCCTTCGTGGAGCGGATCACCGACCAGGTGGGTGCCGCGGAGGCCGTCTACAACCTGTACGCCATCGCCCCCGCGATGATCGAGGAGAGTCCGGGCGGCACGGGCTGGGGCATGGAGCGGTTCGTCTCCCGTACGGACGCGGCCTGGTTCGGATACCTCGGGGACGCCGAGGACTTCTACGAGAAGGGTCCCGGCTTCGCCGACAGCGACATCACCTACAAGATGGCGGACGTCCTGCTGGACGACCTGTTCCGGCAGGTCGAGGCCAAGCGCGCCGGCACCAGCCGCCTCGGCGCCGAGCTGCGCTTCACCCACGCCGAGGAGATCATTCCGCTGGCCGCGCTGATGGGTCTGCCGGGCAGCACGCGACCGGCGACGCCGGGGGAGCCGTACACCTACGCGGACAACCCGTGGCGGGGCGCCGCCGTCTCCCCGCTGGGCGCCAACATCCAGTGGGACGTCTTCCGCAAGGGTGACCGCTGGCTGGTGCGGATGCTCTACAACGAGAAGGAGACGGCGTTCAGGGCCGGCTGCCGTCCGGTCGCGAAGGGCAGCGCCTTCTACGACCTGGACGAGCTGGAGCGCTGCTTCGGGCGGAGGTGAGCCGGAGCGGGCGCCGCGGCGGTCAGCCCTGCGCGCAGTCGGCGCAGTCGGCGCACGTGCCGAAGATCTCCACCGTGTGGGCCACGTTGACGTAACCGTGCTCGGCGGCGATCGCCTCGGCCCACTTCTCCACCGCCGGGCCCTCCACCTCCACCGCCTTGCCGCAGGCGCGGCAGACCAGGTGGTGGTGGTGTTCGCCGCTGGAGCAGCGGCGGTAGACGGACTCGCCGTCGGACGTGCGCAGGACGTCGACCTCGCCGGCCTCGGCGAGGGACTGGAGGGTGCGGTAGACCGTGGTCAGGCCGACGGAGTCGCCCTTGTGCTTGAGCATGTCGTGCAGTTCCTGCGCGCTGCGGAACTCGTCGACCTCGTCCAGGGCCGCCGCCACGGCTGCACGCTGGCGGGTCGCGCGGCCCTTCACGGGCGGTCCAGCGGTCGTCACCGTTGCCTCCTCACGTCTGCTGCTGCCCGGGCCATTCTGCCAGCCCGGGCTGTCGGCGGTCAGACGCCGACCTCGTCGCCGGCACCCCGCGAAGCCGGAATCGCGCACTCCGCGGGGTCCCCGGCGGGCTGGGCCGCGGCGGCCGCGCGGGCGCGTCGCCGGGCCAGCGGACCGGCCAGCGCGGTCAGCACGAGGAACGCGGCGATGGTCAGCAGGACGATCGTGGCGCCGGGCGGGACGTCCTGGTAGTACGACGTGACCGTGCCGCTGACGGCCACCACCACGCCGATCGCCACCGCGATCACGAAGGTGACGGTGAAGCTGCGGCTGAGCTGCTGCGCCGCCGCCACGGGCACGACCATCAGCGCGGACACCAGCAGCAGGCCGACGACCCGCATGGCGACCGTGACGGTGACGGCCGCGGTGACCGCCGTCAGCAGGTTCAGCGCGCGCACCGGCAGGCCCGTGACCCGCGCGAACTCCTCGTCCTGGCTGACCGCGAACAACTGGCGGCGCAGGCCCAGCGTGACCAGCAGGACGAACGCGGCGAGCACACAGATCGCGCCGACGTCGGACTGGGACACCGTCGACAGGGAGCCGAACAGGTACGACGTCAGGTTGGCGGTGGAGCCGCCCGGCGCGAGGTTGATCAGCATCACACCGCCGGCCATACCGCCGTAGAACAGCATGGCCAGGGCGATGTCACCGCGTGTCCTGCCGTACCAGCGGATCAGTTCCATCAGGACCGCGCCGAGGACGGAGACGGCCGTCGCCATCCACACGGGGGACGTGGACAGCAGGAAGCCGAGGCCGACGCCCGTCATGGCCACGTGTCCGATGCCGTCGCCCATCAGAGCCTGGCGGCGCTGGACCAGGTAGATGCCGATCGCGGGCGCGGTGATGCCGACCAGCACGGCGGCCAGCAGCGCCCGCTGCATGAAGGCGTAGTTCAGGAAGTCCATCAGCTCAGCAGTCCCGTGCGGATCGGTTCGGCGCCCGCCGGAGCGTGCGGGTGTACGTGGTCGTGGCCGGGCAGCGCGTGCTGGCCGACCGCGCGCGGCGGCGGGCCGTCGTGCAGCACACAGCCGTCGCGCAGGACGACCGCCCGGTCGATCAGGGGCTCCAGCGGGCCCAGCTCGTGCAGCACGAGCAGGACCGTCGTACCGGCCTCGACCTGCTGCTTGAGGGTGCGCGCCAGGATCTCCTGGCTGGCCAGGTCGACGCCCGCCATCGGCTCGTCCATGATCAGCAGTTCGGGCTCGGCGACCAGCGCGCGGGCGATCAGCACCCGCTGGTGCTGGCCGCCGGAGAGGGCGCCCGCGGAGTCCTTGGCGCGGTCCGCCATGCCGACCAGTTCCAGGGCCCGGCGCACGGCCTCCCGGTCGCCCTTGCGGAAGACGCCGAAGCGGGTGCGGGACAGGCGGCCCGAGGAGACGATCTCGGTGACCGTCGCCGGGACCCCGCCGGCGGCCGTCGTCCGCTGCGGTACGTAGCCCACGCGCGCCCAGTCCCGGAAGGACCGGCGCGGGGTGCCGAACAGCTCGATCGTGCCGCTGCTCACCGGCACCTGGCCGATGATCGTGCGGATCGCCGTGGACTTGCCGGAACCGTTCGCGCCGAGCAGCGCGACGACCTCGCCGCGGCCGACGGCGAGGTCGATGCCGCGCAGCACGGGGCGCGCGCCGAGTTCGGCGGTCACGCCGCGCAGGGCTATGACAGGCTCGCTGGTCATCTCGTCTCCTGTCACTTGGCGCCCAGTGCCTGCTGGAGCGCCTTGAGGTTGGCCCGCTGGACCGCGAAGTAGTCCTTGCCGCGGGACTTGCCGGTGATGCCCTCGATCGGGTCGAGGACGTCGGTCTTCAGGCCCGTGTCGCGGGCGATGGTCCTGGCGGTCTTGTCGCTGACGAGCGTCTCGTAGAAGACCGTGGAGACGCCGTCCGCCCTGGCCATCCTCTCCAGGTCCCGCACCCGGGCGGCGCTCGGCTCGGACTCGGGGTCGAGGCCGCTGACGGCCTCCTCGGTGAGCCCGTAGCGCTCGGCGAGGTAGCCGAAGGCGGCGTGCGTGGTGATGAAGACCTTGGTCCTGGTGTCCGCGAGGCCGTCCTCGAACTGGGTGTTCAGGTCGTTCAGCTGCTTGACCAGCACCGCGGTGTTCTTCCTGTAGTCGGCGGCGTGCTCCGGATCGGCCTTCTCGAAGGCCTTGCCGACGCCCTCGGCGACCTGGGCGTAGCGCACCGGGTCGACCCAGATGTGCGGGTCCTTGCCGGTGGACTCCCCGTCCTCGTGGCTGTCGTGCTCGGCCGCGTGGCCGCCGACCTCGTCGCCGTGGTCCTCCAGCGTGGTCAGGGAGGCCGCGTCGATCTTCGTCCCGACCGGGGACTGGGCCACCGCGTCGTCCACGGACGGCTGGAGGCCCTTCAGGTACAGGACCGCGTCGGACTCCTCCAGCGAGGCGATCTGCTGGGGGCTGATCTCCAGGTCGTGCGGCTCCTGGCCGGGCGAGGTGAGGGTGGTGACGTGGACGTGGTCCCCGCCGATGCGGTCGGCGAGGAAGGCCATCGGGTAGAACGACGCGACGACGTCGAACTTGCTCGTGTTGGCCGCGACCGCCTTGTCGCCGGAGCAGGCGGACAGCGTGCCGATCCCGAGGGCGGTGGCCGCGGCGACCGCGGCGGCGGGTATGAGGCGCCGCGCGCGGGGCCGGGTGTGTCGTCGTACGTTCATGACAGTCATTTTCAACAAACATGGAAACCGTTGTCAACAACGCTCGTCAGGCGGTCCGGGCAGGGGCCGATTTGGTCGTGGGGGAGCATGCGCCGGTAACCTGAATCATTCGCTGGAAGCATCTCGCTTCAACGCCCGTCGTCGTAATGAAGAGAGCACCGTGGCCGCCGACAAGATCGACACCATCGTCAGCCTGAGCAAGCGCCGTGGCTTCGTTTTCCCCTGCAGTGAGATCTACGGCGGACAGCGTGCCGCCTGGGACTACGGACCGCTCGGTGTCGAGCTGAAGGAGAACATCAAGCGCCAGTGGTGGCGCTACATGGTGACGTCGCGCGAGGACGTCGTCGGTATCGACTCGTCCGTCATCCTGGCCCCCGAGGTCTGGGTGGCCTCCGGCCACGTCGCCACCTTCACGGACCCGCTGACCGAGTGCACCGCGTGCCACAAGCGGTTCCGCGCCGACCACCTGGAGGAGGCGTACGAGGAGAAGAAGGGCCACGCCCCGGCGAACGGCCTCGCGGACATCAACTGCCCGAACTGCGGCAACAAGGGCCAGTTCACCGAGCCCAAGCAGTTCTCGGGTCTGCTCTCCACGCACCTCGGCCCGACCCAGGACTCCGGCTCCGTCGCGTACCTGCGCCCCGAGACCGCCCAGGGCATCTTCACCAACTTCGCCCAGGTGCAGACCACGTCGCGCCGCAAGCCGCCGTTCGGCATCGCCCAGATGGGCAAGTCGTTCCGCAACGAGATCACGCCGGGCAACTTCATCTTCCGCACCCGCGAGTTCGAGCAGATGGAGATGGAGTTCTTCGTCAAGCCGGGCGAGGACGAGCAGTGGCAGGAGTACTGGATGGAGCAGCGCTGGAACTGGTACACCGGCCTGGGCCTGCGTGAGGAGAACATGCGCTGGTACGAGCACCCGAAGGAGAAGCTCTCCCACTACTCCAAGCGCACCGCCGACATCGAGTACCGCTTCCAGTTCGGCGGCTCGGAGTGGGGCGAGCTGGAGGGTGTCGCCAACCGCACCGACTACGACCTCAGCGCGCACTCCAAGGCCTCCGGCCAGGACCTCTCCTACTTCGACCAGGAGGCCGGCGAGCGCTGGACGCCGTACGTCATCGAGCCGGCGGCCGGTGTCGGCCGCACCATGCTGGCCTTCCTGCTCGACGCCTACGTCGAGGACGAGGCGCCCAACGCCAAGGGCAAGATGGAGAAGCGCACGGTGCTGCGCCTGGACCACCGCCTGGCCCCGGTGAAGGTCGCCGTGCTGCCCCTGTCGCGCAACCCCGAGCTGTCCCCGAAGGCCAAGGGTCTCGCCCAGGCGCTGCGGCAGAACTGGAACATCGAGTTCGACGACGCCGGTGCCATCGGCCGCCGCTACCGCCGCCAGGACGAGATCGGTACGCCGTACTGCGTGACCGTCGACTTCGACACGCTGGAGGACAACGCGGTCACCGTCCGCGAGCGTGACTCCATGAAGCAGGAGCGCGTGTCGCTCGACCAGATCGAGGGCTACCTGGCCCAGCGCCTCGTGGGCGCCTAGTCACACCGCCGGATGCCGGGCGAGCCGCCAGCGCGGACTCGTCCGGCATTCGCGTGTCCGCCCCCGCTCAGCGGCCCTGGAGCGCCTTGACGTTGTCGCCGAAGGTCCAGTTCTTCGACCCGTCCCAGTTGACCGACCACGTCATCAGGCCCTTGAGCGAGGTGCCGTAGTGCTTCCAGGCCTGGGAGACCAGGGACGGGGACATGTAGCCGCCGCCCGCGCCGGACTGGGCGGGCAGGCCGGGCACCTGCTTGTCGTACGGCACCCTGATCGTCGTGCCCTGCACCACCAGGCCCTTGTTCAGGCAGTCGGTCTGGGCGGTGAAGCCCTGCACGGTGCCGGCCGCGTAGGAGTCGCCGGAGCAGCCGTACATGCTGCCGTTGTAGTACTGCATGTTCAGCCACCACAGGCGGCCGTTGTCCGCGTACTTCTTGATGACCGGCAGGTACGCGCCCCAGATGGAGCCGTAGGTGACGCTGCCGCCGGTGACGTACGCCGTCTCCGGGGCCATCGTCAGGCCGAAGCCCGCCGGCATCTGCGCGAGGATCCCGTCGATGATGCGGATCAGGTTGGCCTGGGACGTGGACAGTTGGCCGATGTTGCCGCTGCCGACCAGGCCCGTCTCGATGTCGATGTCGATGCCGTCGAAGTTGTACTTCTTCAGGATGGGCACGATCGTCGCGACGAAGCGGTCGGCCACGGTGGAGGAGCTGAGGTCGATGCCGGCCGCCGCGCCGCCGATGGACAGCAGGATCGTCTGGCCGGACGCCTTGGCCGCGCACATCTCGGCCGGGGTGGCCACCTTCACGCCGGCGTCCATGCCGTCCTCCCACAGGGCCGTGCCGTCGGAGCGGATCACCGGGAAGGCCGCGTTGATCACGTTGTAGCCGTGGGCGGGGATGCGGGAGTCGGTGATCGGGGTCCAGCCGAAGGGCGGGTGGACCCCGTTGGCGGCGCCGTCCCAGTTCTCCCAGTATCCCTGGAGCACCTTGCCCGCCGGCCTCGGCTTCACCGCGCAGGTGTCGGCGGCGGAGGCGGCGGGCGCGGTGGCGATCACCAGCGGGGCGAGAACGGCCGAGGTGAGCGCGGCGGTGAGGACGCGCAGGGTACGGCGGAGCATGGGGCCTCCCGGTGGGGGTCGGTGAGCGTGGGCCATGTCGCAAACATGACAGTGCTCGTGGTCCAGACCTCCAGTCAATAGGTCTGGACCAAACGACCCGGGCCGTGGCCGGACCGAAGGACCCGGCGCACGCGCGCCGCCCGGCCGACGGCGCGCGGCCCCCGCTCAGCCCACCGTCCGCGGCAGCCGCAGGCTCAGCAACCCGGTCAGCACGATCCCGCCCAACTGCACCAGCAACGTGCTGACCAGCGCGTCCCGCATGCCCAGATGCGGGACCAGGGTCAGGAACAACGTGCCCAGCGTGGCCACCCCCAGCGCCAGCGCCGACTGCTGCGTGGTGACCATCACCCCGCTGCCGACCCCGGCCCGCGCGGGCGGCACCTCGGACATCACCAGCCGCATGATGTTGGGCAGTTGGAGCGCCTGCCCCGCACCGGCCACCGCCGCGCCCGGCAGCAGCGAGACGACGTCCAGCCCGGGCCAGTCCCGCCACGCGGCCAGCACGATCAGCAGCACGCCCACGCCCTGGAGCACGGACCCGGCCGTGACCACCCGGGTGCCGAAACGGGCGATCAGCCGGGGCCCGGCGAGGGAGACGAGCAGGAACGCCACGGCCATCGGCGCGAGCGCCAGCCCGGCCGGCACCGGCCCGAGCCCGGCACCCTGCTGCAACGCCAGCGCGATCATGAACATGAACCCGCTGAAGCCGATGGAGAACGGCACCATCAGCTCCAGACCGCGCCGCATGGACGGCACCCGGAACAGGCTCGGCGGCACCAGCGGGGTCCGCCCCGAGCGGTCCGCCCGCCGCTCCACCACCCAGAACGCGCCCGCCGCGAAGGGGAAGGCGATCAGTGACAGCCAGGTCCACAGCGGCCAGCCGGCCGCCCTGCCCTCGGTGAGCGGCGCGAGCAGCGTCAGCAGGGACACCGCGAGCAGCACGGTGCCCGGCCCGTCCACGGGCTCCGGGTGCTGCGACCGGGTCTCCGGCACGAACCGGGCGGCGAGCACGAGACCCAGCACGACCACCGGCACATTGACGAGGAAGATGGCCCGCCACCCGGTCCCGGCGATGTCGGCGGCGACCAGCACCCCGCCGAGGATCTGCCCGGCGACCATGGACAGCCCGGCCGTGGCGCCGTAGAGGCTCATGGCCTTCGCCCGGCGCGCGCCGCTCGTGGCGGACTGGATGGTGGCGAGCACCTGCGGCAGCATCGCGGCGGCCGAGGCGCCCTGCGCGACCCGGGCCGCGACCAGGCTCCAGGCGCCGGGCGCGAGTCCGCAGGCCAGAGAGGTGAGCCCGAAGGCGGCCATCCCGGCGAGGAACAGCCGGCGCCGGCCGAACAGGTCCCCGAGCCGCCCGCCGAGCACGAGCAGCACGGCGTACGCGACCCCGTACCCGGCGACGACCAGCTCCAGCACGGCCTCGCCCGCGGCGAGATCGGCGCCGATGGTCGGCAGGGCGACGTTGACGATGAAGAAGTCGACCAGCGGCAGCGCCGCGGCCAGCAGGACGGTGAACAGCCCGGGCCCGGTGAGCGCGGGCGGCGCCGCTGTCGGCCGGACGGCGGGGGCGGTGACGGTTTCACTCATGCTCCCGAGCCTGGGGCACCCCTCAGGCTGGTACCAGAGTCTGCTCATCCTGGTAGCAGGACTACCTGGCGCCACCCGCAGACCCGGGCGGATTCCCGGGCCGGCCCCCGGGTCATGCTGGTGGTCGGCGGCCCTTGTCCTGGTACTGGAAGCACCTGGAAACAGGTTGGCCGGCCCGGCACCCTGGACGTATGACGACCTCGGTCCAGGAAACCCGGACGCAGCCCGCCCGGGGAGCGGAGATCCGCCGGCACGAGCTGGCCGCGTTCCTGCGCAGCAGACGGGAGCGCATCACGCCGGAACAGGTGGGCCTGCCGCGCGGGACCCGCCGGCGCACCCCCGGACTGCGCCGCGAGGAGGTCGCCCACCTCTCCGCGGTCGGCGTCACCTGGTACACCTGGCTCGAACAGGCCCGTGACATCCAGGTCTCCGTCCAGGTCCTCGACGCCCTCGCGCGCGCCCTGCGCCTGGACGCCAGCGAACGCGCCCACCTCTTCCAGCTGGCCGGCGCGACGGACCCCACCCCGGCGGCGAACTGCCCGAGCGTCACTCCCGCCCTGCGCCAGATGCTGACCGGGCTGGAGCCGATCCCCGCCTGCATCCAGAACAGCCGGTACGACATCCTCGCCTACAACCGCACCTACGGCCGCCTCCTGGGCGACCTGGACGCGGTTCCGCCCGAGGACCGCAACTGCATGCTCCTCGTCCACACCAACGAGGAGTGGCAGGCGGCGGTCGTCCACCTGGAGAAGACCCAGCGCCTGATGGCCGCCCGGCTGCGCGCCGCCCTGGCCGGCCATCTCGGCGAGCCGGCCTGGAAGATGCTCCTGAAGCGGCTGGACGAGTCACCCGCCTTCCGCGAGAACTGGCGGCGCTACGAGGTGGTCGACACCCGCTCCAAGTCCAAGGAGTTCCTCAACCCCTACGTGGGCCGCCTCAGCCTGGAGCACACGGACCTGTGGCTCGCCCCCGACGTGGGCGCCCGGATGGTGACGTACACACCGAGGAACGAGGAGACCCGGCAGCGGCTGGAGAGGCTGCACGAGATCGCGCACGGACGCTGACCCTCGGCGGGGCGAGCGCCGCGCAGTCGCGGGGGCCGTCCGCCCGCCGGACGCTCTCCTCGAAGGGCACGGCGGCCCGGGACGCGGCCGTCTCCCGCTCACCGAGCGTGGCGCACCGGCTGAGGCAGACCGCGCAGACCAGCGCGGCACGGCAAGGAAACCTCCACGGGATCGGCGAAGCCGCTGCCACGTCGAACCATCGTGGAACGGCACTCCCACCACCCCCGGGAAGCCGCGCCGCGCCCGGCACGGGCAACCGGGCGTTCGGGCTGGCCGGCCAGGGTTGGGGCGGGTGCGGGGGGCTCAGCCGAGCGGCGGGGCCGGTGCAGGGTCCCGCGCGGCGCCCCGGTGGGGCCTCGGTGTCACGCCCGTTCCGCTGTGCCCACGACCTGGCGTACCTCCGGTGACCGCAGGCTCTCGGCCGTGCGTTCGGCGGTGCGGCGGGCCCAGTGGCCGCTGGTCAGGAGGCCCAGGGTCAGGACGGCCAGGCCGCAGGCGGTGAGGATCCACCAGCCGGGGCGGGCCGCCGAGACGAACACCTGCCGGTACGGGGACGAGCCGATGCCGGAGGCCAGGACGGCGCCGACGACCGCGACGCCGAGCGTCTGGCCCAGCTGCCGGCTGGTGGAGGCGACGGCGGCGGCGACACCGGCCTGGGTGCGCGGCATGCCGGAGACAGCCGTGTTGGTGATCGGCGCGTTCACGAAGCCGAAGCCGATGCCGAAGAGGACGTAGCCGAGGAAGAGGGTGGTGTCGGAGGTCTCCGCCTCGAACGCGGCGAACAGGACACCGCTCGCGGTCATCGCCGTGCCCGCCACCAGAAGCGGCAGCCGAGGGCCGCGGCTGCCGACCAGGCGGCCGGACAGCGGGGCGCACAGGAACGTCGGCAGGGCCATCGGGAGCATCCACAGGCCCGCGTGCAGGGCGTCCAGGCCGCGCACGTTCTGCAGGTACAGGGTGGACAGGAACAGGAAGCCGCCGAGGGCCGCGAACGCGCTGATCGCGATCACCGTGGCACCGCTGAACGGGGCCGAGCGGAAGAAGCGCAGATCGATGAGGGGTTCGTCGCGACGGGGCTCGTACCACAGGAGGGCCAGCAGCGCGGCCACGGCGATCACGGCGAACGGCGTCACCGGGCCGGCGCCCGACTCCGGCGCCTCGATGATCGCGTACGTCAGCGAGCCGAACAGCGCGATCACCAGGAGCTGTCCGACCGGGTCGGGACGGCGGGCCTTGGGCGCGCGCGACTCGGGGACGAAGCGGAGGGTGAGCAGCAGGGCCGCGAGACCGACCGGCAGGTTGACCCAGAAGATGGAGCGCCAGCTCACCGACTGCACCAGCAGGCCGCCGACCAGCGGACCCGCCGCCATGGAGATGCCGACCACCGCGCCCCACACACCGATCGCGCGGGCGCGTTCCCGGGCGTCGGTGAAGGTGTTGGTGATGATCGACATGGCGACCGGGTTGAGCATCGAGCCGCCCACCGCCTGGACCATGCGGAAGACGATCAGCAGTTCCAGGTTCGGGGCGACGGAGCAGAGCACGGAGCCGACGGTGAACACCACCAGGCCCGACATGAAGACGCGTTTGCGGCCGATGCGGTCGGCCGTGGAGCCTGCCAGCATCAGCAGCGAGGCCAGGACCAGCGTGTAGGCGTCGATCGTCCACTGCAGGCCGGAGGTGGTGGCGTGCAGGTCGCGCTGCATCGAGGGCAGGGCCACGTTCAGCACGGTGTTGTCGAGGCTCACGATCAGCAGGCTCATGCAGCAGATCGCGAGCACGAGCAGGCGTCGGCGAGGGCTCAGCTCTGGCATGCGCCCCATCGTACGCCGAACTCAATAGTGCGTCTAACTAATGAGTCATACATGGTCCCCTGGGTGTCGGCGGTCGGCGCCGGCGGACGAGCCGCTCGGCGGGTGAGGGACAATGGGTGCTTGCCCAGTGTTCCCGTGTCCGTTCTGTGCCGTAGATCCGCCCCGGAGTCCTGACGATGACCCACCCGCTCTCCATCGGCCCGCACGCCGTGACACCGCCCGTCGTGCTCGCACCCATGGCGGGGATCACCAATGCGCCCTTCCGCACGCTTTGCAGGGAGTTCAGTGGCGGCAAGGGGCTGTTCGTCAGCGAGATGATCACCACCCGGGCGCTGGTCGAGCGCAACGAGAAGACCATGCAGCTGATCAGGTTCGACCCGAGCGAGCAGCCGCGCTCCATCCAGCTGTACGGCGTCGACCCCGCGACCGTCGGCAAGGCCGTCCGCATGATCGCGGAGGAGGGCCTGGCCGACCACATCGACCTGAACTTCGGCTGCCCAGTGCCGAAGGTCACGCGCAAGGGCGGCGGGTCCGCGCTGCCGTACAAGCGGAACCTGCTGCGGGCCATCCTGCGCGAGGCGGTCAGCGGGGCCGGTGACCTGCCGGTGACCATGAAGATGCGCAAGGGCATCGACGACGACCACATCACCTACCTCGACGCCGGCCGCATCGCCGTGGAGGAGGGCGTGACGGCCATCGCCCTGCACGGCCGGACCGCCGCCCAGCACTACGGCGGCACCGCCGACTGGGACGCCATCGCGCGGCTGAAGGAGCACGTGCCGGAGATCCCCGTGCTCGGCAACGGGGACATCTGGTCGGCCGAGGACGCGCTGCGGATGGTGCGGGAGACCGGGTGCGACGGGGTGGTCGTGGGGCGCGGGTGCCTGGGGCGGCCCTGGCTGTTCGCGGACCTGGTCGCCGCGTTCGAGGGGCGGGACGACTTCCTGCGGCCCACGCTGCGGGAGGTCGCCGACGTCATGGTGCGGCACGCGACCCTGCTCGGGGAGTGGCTCGGGGACGAGTCCAAGGGCGTGGTCGACTTCCGCAAGCACGTCGCCTGGTACCTGAAGGGGTTCGCGGTCGGGTCCGAGATGCGCAAGCGGCTCGCGATCACGTCGTCCCTCCAGGAGCTGCGGGCGGGGCTGGACGAGCTGGACCTGGATCAGGCGTGGCCGGTCGGCGCGGAGGGGCCGCGGGGGCGGACGTCCGGGAACAACCGGGTGGTGTTGCCGGACGGGTGGTTGAAGGATCCGTACGACTGTTCCGGGATCACCGAGGAAGCGGAGCTCGACACGTCGGGTGGGTGAGCGCCCCCGGGGCTCCGCCCCTGGACCCCGGCCTCGCCCACCCACCACCCGACTCGGTCGGCCGGAAGGTGCCGCACCCCGCTCCGTCGGCAGGGGTGCCGCGTCCCGCGGGAGGTGTCAGTTCCTCTTCGGGTGGGGTGTCGAGCCGTAGGCCGTCAGGAAGCGGTCGCGGAAGGCGCTCATCTTCCATACCGGGGCGTCGTGGGCGGGGCGGAGCCCGTCCGTCCAGTTCCAGTCGGCGATCTTGTCCAGCATCCTGGGATCCTTGGCGACGATCGACACCGGCACGTCACGGCTGGCGTGGTTGCCGCTGACCCGGGCGATCGGCTGGTGGTCGCCGAGGAAGACCAGCACCGTGTCCTTGGTGCCGTACCGCTCCAGCCACTCGGTCAGCGCGGTCACCGAGTACTGGACCGACTTGCCGTACTCCTCGCGGGACTTGGTGGTGTCGGCGATGACGTCGGCCGGCTTGTTCCCCGCCGCCTGGATGCCCTTGAAGACCGAGCCGTCACCGAGCTGGTCCCAGCCCACCATCTTCGGGATGGGGGCCCAGGGCTGGTGGCTGGACGTCAGGATGAGCAGGGACATCCGCGCCTTGCCGGCGGCCGGCCGCTTGCTGTGCACCCTTTCCTGGTACTGCTGGAGGGCGTACTGGTCGGGCATGGTGGACCAGCTGAACTTCGGCCCCTGGTAGCCGAGTCGGAAGGCGTTGTAGACCTTGTCGAGGCCGTACCACTTCTGCTCCGGCCAGCCCTTCTGCACACCCGGCATGACCCCCACCGTGTCGAACGCGCCGGTCTTCCGGAACGCCTCCGTCAGGCTGAGGTGGTCGCTGGCCATCACCGTGCGGTAGCGCTGCTGGTTGCTGATCCACAGGCCCGACATGGTGGTGGAGTGGCCGAGCCAGCTGCTGCCGCCGTAGGTCGCCGAGGTCAGCCAGCCGCTCTTGGCGTGGAAGCCGGCCTTGGCCAGGGCCTTGGTGCGGACGTCGAGCGTCCGGTCCACGCCGGGCGCCATGACCGGGTCCTCGATCGCGCTGCGGCCGTAGCTCTCGATGAAGGTGAAGATCACGTCCTTGCCGCGCAGGTCGGGCACCAGCTGACTGCCCGGCGTGTTCCCGAACGCGTCGACCCGGGCCACCTTCCGGAACTCGGCCTCGTCCTTCAGTGTGTCCGACACCCGGCGGGCCTGGGCCTTCAGCGCGGTCGCGGTGCGGTCCGAGGCGATCGGCACGCCCGCTACCTGGAGCCCGAGCGAGGAACAGGTGATCCAGACGACCCCGGCGACCAGGGTGCCGCGGGTCGCGGTGCCGGGGTGCCGGGCGAGGAGGTTGCTCAGCCGGACCATGGCCAGCGCCAGCAGCACGAAGAGCAGCAGGACGACCGCGACCAGTCCGGCCACGGCGGCGAGGGTGGCCGTCCGCCCCAGGGAGTCCTCCAGATACGACTCCGCGTCCCCGAACAGACCCCAGTCCAGTACGACGTTGAAGCTGCGGCCGAGGTACTGGTTGAACCCCATGTCCAGCGCGTTGAGCACGGTCATGGCCCCGAGCAGCACCCCGGACACCGCCGCCAGCACCACCCGGGGCCGCCGTGGCAGCGCGAGCAGCACGGCCGCCCCGATGACGGCCTCGCCGGGTATGCGGAAGAACTTCGCGGGCCCCAGCCGGACGACCGTGTTCGGCATCACCAGCGCGGCGACGACCAGCGCGGCGGCGAGCACGGTGACCGTCACGGACAGGGCCCGTGCGACCTCCGGATGTCCCTCACGCCAGCGCCCGCGCCACGCCGACCATGCGGCCCAGGGGCGGCGGAACGTGCGTACGGCGGGTTCGGTGACCTCCGCGGCCACGTCCTCGGCGGAGGGATCGGCAGAGGCATCGGCAGAGGCAGACTGGAGCGCGCTCATGCCTTCCGGTACGGCCCACGGGGAAGCACCGTTCACGACCGCTGGGCAAACACCTGGTCAACACAGCCGACGGTACGTCAGCGCCCTGAAGGGGCGCGGGGAACCGCGCGAACGACCCCCCACGGACCCGCACCCGCCCCACAAGCGAACCCCCGCCCCCTCAGGCGCCCCCCACGGCCGTCAGCAGGGCGAGCGGCGCGGCGGCGGACCGGGCCCCCCGTCCGCACGCGTGTGGATACGGCACCGGCGCACCGTGCGCGGTACGCCCGTACCCCGCCAGCACCTCCGGCAGCCGGTGCCCGCCCACCGTCGCCGCGTCGATCAGCGCATGGGCGACCGTACGGGCCTCGTCGTGCAGCCCGTACCGCGCCAGACCCAGGGCGATCAGCGCGTTGTCATGGGGCCAGACGGACCCCCGGTGGTAGGACAGCGGGTGGTACGCGGCCTGGCCGGAGGCCACCGTGCGCACACCCCAGCCCGAGAAGAAGTCCGGCTCCAGCAGCCGCCGGCCCACCACCTCGCCGTACTCCTTGTCCAGCAGCCCCGACCACAGCAGATGCCCGGCGTCGGACGCCAGCGCGTCGATCTGCCGGCCCTGCCCGTCCAGCGCCAGCGCCGGGAAGCACTGCTCCCGCATCCAGAAGTCCCGCTGGAAGCGGTCGCGGAGGTCGGCCGCCGCCTGTTCCAGCAGCGCGGCGTACGTCTCGTCGCCCCACACCGTCCGCGCCACCCCGGCCGTGCGGCGCAGCGCGTCGTAGGCGTACCCCTGGGCGCCCGCCGCCATCACCGCGCCGGTGGGCCGGGTGCCGTCGGCGCAGCAGATCGCGCCGGGGGAGTCCTTCCAGTTCTGGTTGGCGAGGCCGCCCTCGTCGGCGCGGTAGACGAGGTAGCCGCGCGAGGTCAGGCCGCCGTGGTCGAGCATCCAGCCGACGGCGGCCCGGGCGTGCGACTCCAGGCGCCGGGCCGGCTCCGTGTCCCCGGTCCGCTCGACGTACGCGCCGAGCAGGATCAGGAACAGCGGGGTCGCGTCGACCGAGCCGTAGTAGCGGCCGAACGGCACCTGGCCGAAGTGGGCCAGCTCGCCGTGCCGTACCTCGTGCACGATCTTGCCGGGCTGGGCGACCGGGGACCGGCCGGTGCCGGTGGCCTGGGCGGCGGCCAGGGCGAGGAGCGTGGCGGCGGCCGACCGGGGGTGGTACGGCAGGACGAACAGGGAGGTGAGGAGCGCGTCGCGGCCGAGCAGGGTGAGGAACCAGGGGGCACCGGCCGCCGGTACGCGCAGGTCCTCGCCGTCCGGTCCGGTGGCCGGGACCTGGAGCGCCGCCAGGTCGGCGAGGCCCCGGGCGCAGGCGGCGGCCAGCTCCGGCCAGCCGGTCGGGAAGGCCACGCCCTCCATGAACCGGGCCTCCTCCGCGAGGAGCTGTTCCTGTACGGCGGCGGGGTCGCGGGGTACGCGCAGGGCGCGCTTCTCGCCGTGCGGGCGGGCGATCACCCGCAGCAGCAGCTCGGTCGTGCCGTGGGGGGCGAGGTCGAGGGTCCACACCAGGCGGCGGGCACCGGTGCCCGTCTCCTCCACGGCGTCGGGGGCCGGGTCGGCCGTGATCGTCGTGCGGGACCGCCACTCGGCGCGCCGGTAGGTGAACTCGATGCCGTCGGGGAGGACCTCGCGGGAGCGCAGGGCGCCGGGCTTGGCGTAGGTGCGGTGGTCGGAGCGGAGTTCGAACTGGTCGGTGAAGTCGGCGTCGACGGTGAGCGCGAGCCGGGCGGTGGTGGGCACCGGACGGTTGCTGGTGACCTTCACGGACTCCACGAACGAGTTGTCCCCGACGGCCTGTTCACGGAAGAGGGTGTACGCCGGGGGCTCCTGACGACCGCCGCGCGGGACCAGCACACAGCGGGTCTCGTCCCCGTCCGTGACCGGGGTGAGCACCTCGGGCACCGCGCCGTCGAGGGTGAGCTGCCAGCGGCTGAGGTGCCGGGCGTCCCGGACGAACAACCCGTCCGGGGAGCTGCCGCCCCGCACCCCGCTGATGTCGCCACGGTCGCCCACGGCGGCGAAGGTGGCGCCGTGCACGAGCAGATGATGCCGGTCCGTCATCCCCGGTCCCCTCCTCTGTCACTCCTGTCGAACGTTCCGGTGTGCGTGGGGGGTACGACTCTTTGTGTGCTCTTGTCCAGATGTTGACGCTCGTGTCGCGCGGTCGGCCGGTGGTACAGGTCGAGCGCGAGGGCCGCCGTCCAGCCGAAGCCGGTGGCCCCGCAGGGTGCGCCGGTGTACGGGTCGACGTACTCCGCGAAATCGGTGGCGCCGGCGAGGTCCAGCACCGCCTGGCGCAGGGCCTCGGCCGCCGCCGTCTCGCCGTGCGCGCGCAGGCCGCGCTCCAGCAGCCAGCTCGTGTTGAACCACGCCGGTCCCCGCCAGTAGCGGTGCGGGTCGAAGGCCTCGCCGAGGAGGTCGTAACTGGGCACGAGCCTGGTGCGGTCACCGACCGAGAAGTGCGGCCCGCGCAGGGTGCGGACGAGGGTGGCGGCGATGTCGCGGGGGAGCCCGGGCAGGATCAACGGCACCAGACCGGAGACGGCGCGCTCGGGGAGGAGGCGGGAGCCGGGGGCACGCGGCCCGCCGTCGGCACCGGCACCGGCACCGGGACGGGAGGTGCCGTGCTCGCGGACGGGGCTCGGCTCGCAGGCGCCGTGCTCGGGGGCGGCCCCGGAACCGGAGGCTCCCCGCCCGGCATCAGAGGCTCCCCGCCCGGCACCGGAGGCACCCGGCCCGGAGACGGCGTCCTCGTCCCGCAGGTCGCGGCACAGGAACATCCCCGCCTCCGCGTCCCACAGCCGCTCCACCAGCGTCGCCGTCAGCCGCTGCGCACGGGCCCGTCGGGCGGATCCGGTCGCGCCCAGTTCCTCGGCGATCCGGGCCAGCGCGAGCTCGGAGGCGATGAGGAGGGCGTTGAACGCCGGGTCCTCCACGGCGAACTCCCCGCCCCCGTCGGCGTACCCGGCGTCCCGGTAGTCCGCGGCCAGCCGCACGTACCGCCCGTAGTCCAGATCCGTCGGCCGGTCCTCGGCCGCGCCGTGGTCGAGGTCGGCGCGGCGGAAGGAGCGGGCCGGGGCCGGGGTGATCCGGGCCAGCGGGGCGTCCCAGCAGGGGCTGTTGTCCATGCCCTGCTCCCAGGGGTGGACCACGGACACCAGCCCGGCGCCGCCCAGGTCCCGGCGGTGCAGCAGATACCGGTGCCAGGCGGCCAGCCGTGGGTGGAGGCGGGCCAGGAAGCCGCGGGCCCTGGACAGCTCCGGGTCGGCGCGGTGCACCAGCCAGGCCGCCAGCGCGTGCACCGGTGGCTGCACGATGCCGGAGGTCTGTAACGTGCGCGGGGCGCCCGCCGAGCGCCCGGCGGTGGAGGAGCGCCAGAAGTCGGGGCTCGGGAAGTACGCGTCGAGCGGTACGGAGGGGTTGAAGACGATGTGCGGGACGCGGCCGTCGGCCCACTGGGCGGCGAAGAGCGTCTCCAGCTCCGTCTGGGCCCGCCGCGGGGAGACGTGCCGCAGCCCGACGGCGATGAACGCGGAGTCCCAGGACCACTGGTGCGGATACAGGTCGCGGGAGGGCACCGTCGACGCACCGGTCCAGTTCGCCTCCAGCACCCGGGCGGCCCTCGTGTGCAGGGACGTCGTCGTGGCCGGGGTGGTGGCCGTGGCCGGTGGATCGTATGCCGTCTCGTGCGGGGTGGAACGGGCAGTGAGCTGGGCGGTGCGATCCACTCGGGGCTCCCCGAAGACGTCCGGCCGACGCGGTTCCGCCCCGGCCACCGTAGGGTTACGTCTATTTAACACGCAAAACTCAATATGTAATGCAAACTGGAGAAACACAAGGGGGTGCGCATGACCGGACGTCCGGGAAGGACCGGCAAGAGCGGGAGCCAGGCGGGCGCCGGCGATCTGCTCGAACTGGTGCGCAGCGGACGGGCCGTGACGCGCGGCGCGCTCCAGCAGGCGACCGGACTGTCCCGGGCCACCGTCGGCCAGCGCCTGGACCGGCTGTTCCGGGCGGGCTGGCTGCGTGAGGGCGCCGGTGGCCCGGTCGACTCGCCGCTCGGCGGACGCCCCTCCATCACCCTGGAGTTCGACGACTCCCACGCGGTGGTCCTCGCCGCCGACCTGGACACCCGGCACGCCCGCGCGGCCGTCCTCACCCTGACCGGCGAGATCCTCGCCGAGCAGGCCGGCACGCTGGTGGTCGAGGACGGCCCCGACGCCGTCCTGGGCGAACTCGGCCACTGGTTCGCCGACCTGCTGACCAAGGCGGGGCACCGGGCCGGGGAGGTGTGCGGGATCGGGCTGGCGGTGCCGGGCCCGGTGGACAGCGAGACCGGCCGGGTGGTCCAGCCGCCGATCATGCCGGGCTGGGACGGCTACGACATACGCGGGCGCCTCTCCCGCGCCCTCACCGACCACTCCGGGGCCCCGGCGGTCCCCGTCCTGGTCGACAACGACGCCAATCTGATGGCGTACGGCGAACAGCGCACCGGACACCCCGACTGCAGGGCCTTCGTCCTGGTCAAGGTGTCCACGGGCATCGGGGCCGGGGTGGTCGTGGACGGCTCGATCTACCGGGGCGTCGACGGCGGCGCGGGCGACATCGGGCACATCCGGGTCGGCGCCGACGCGCTGTGCCGGTGCGGCTCGTACGGCTGTCTCGCGGCGGTCGCGAGCGGCGGTGCCGTGGCCCGCCGGCTGGCCGCGTCCGGGGTGCAGGCCGCCTCCGGTTCGGACGTGCGGGAGCTGCTGGCCGCCGGGCACCCCGAGGCCGCCGCGCTGGCCCGGGAGGCCGGGCGGCAGGTCGGGGACGTGCTGGCGACGGTCGTGACCCTGCTCAACCCGGGCGTGCTGATGATCGCGGGCGACCTGGCCGGAACGCCCTTCCTGACCGGCGTGCGCGAGCTGCTCTACCAGCGGGCGCTGCCCCGCTCCACGGCCCACCTGGACGTCGTCACCTCGCGGCTCGGCGACCGGGCCGGGCTGATCGGCGCCGGCGCGCTGGTGGTGGAGCACCTGTACGCACCGGACCGGGCGGAGCAGCGGCTGTCGGAGATGGGTGTGTGACGGCGGTGTTTCCGCTGCCGACGGGCGTCCGCCGAGCGGTCCGCATGGTGAAACGGAGCGGTCTGTGGCAGCGTGATTCTCGCCACCCTTGATAAGGGTAGCGCTCAGATGAGCGGATCAAGCACGGCTGCACTTCCTCAAGGGGTGGCACTCGGTGCCACCCCTTGATCGTTCATCGATCGAAATCAGTCGTGCCGATGCCCGCTCATGTGAGCAGAAAACCGCACCTGTGGGCACTGCTGCCTTCAAGAAGTGAAAACATACGGCTGGCTTCGCTTGCCAAGCCTTGACTTTCGATCCGCTGGCGGACGAGTGGTTACAGGCGCATGACGCGCAAGTGGACGTACCCAGGCGCCTTCGATCTGGGTATGTTCCTCGCCATCAGGGCAGCCACCGTGGCCTCAAGGAGTCGAGACCCGTGTCGGAAAACAAAGAACCCCAGGCAGCGAAGTTCGTTTACGACTTCACCGAGGGCAACAAGGACCTCAAGGACCTGCTCGGCGGCAAGGGTGCCAATCTCGCCGAGATGACCAACCTGGGTCTCCCGGTCCCTCCCGGCTTCACGATCACCACGGAGGCCTGCAAGGTCTACCTGGAGAGCGGCGAGGAGCCCGCGGCACTCCGTGACGAGGTGAGTGCGCACCTCGAAGCCCTCGAAGCCAGGATGGGCAAGAAGCTCGGCCAGGCCGACGACCCGCTGCTGGTCTCCGTCCGCTCCGGGGCCAAGTTCTCCATGCCCGGCATGATGGACACGGTCCTGAACATCGGTCTGTCGGACAAGTCGGTGCAGGGCCTGGCGGCCCAGGCCGGCGACGAGCGGTTCGCCTGGGACTCCTACCGCCGCCTCATCCAGATGTTCGGCAAGACCGTCCTCGGCGTCGACGGCGACCTCTTCGAGGAGGCCCTGGACAAGGCGAAGGCGGCCAAGAAGGTAGCGGTCGACACCGACCTGGAGGCCGCGGACCTGAAGAAGCTGGTCACCACCTTCAAGAAGATCGTCAAGAAGGAGGCCGGCCGGGACTTCCCGCAGGACCCGCGCGAGCAGATGGACCTCGCCATCAAGGCGGTCTTCGACTCCTGGAACGGCGACCGCGCCAAGCTGTACCGCCGCCAGGAGCGCATCCCGCACGACCTGGGCACGGCCGTCAACGTCTGCTCGATGGTCTTCGGCAACCTGGGCCCCGACTCCGGCACCGGTGTCGCCTTCACCCGCGACCCGGCCTCCGGCCACCAGGGCGTCTACGGCGACTACCTGCAGAACGCCCAGGGCGAGGACGTGGTCGCGGGCATCCGCAACACCGTGCCGCTCGCCGAGCTGGAGCAGATCGACAAGAAGTCGTACGACCAGCTCATGCGGATCATGGAGACCCTGGAGAACCACTACAAGGATCTCTGCGACATCGAGTTCACCATCGAGCGCGGCCAGCTCTGGATGCTCCAGACGCGCGTCGGCAAGCGCACGGCGGGCGCGGCCTTCCGCATCGCCACCCAGCTCGTGGACCAGGGCCTCATCGACGAGACGGAGGCGCTCCAGCGCGTCACCGGCGCCCAGCTCGCCCAGCTGATGTTCCCGCGCTTCGACGAGGAGGCGAAGGTCGAGCAGGTCGCGCGGGGCATCGCGGCCTCACCGGGCGCGGCGGTCGGCAAGGCGGTCTTCGACTCGTACACGGCGGTGAAGTGGTCCCGCTCCGGCGAGAAGGTGATCCTGGTCCGCCGGGAGACCAACCCCGACGACCTGGACGGCATGATCGCGGCCGAGGGCATCCTCACCTCCCGCGGCGGCAAGACCTCCCACGCGGCCGTGGTCGCCCGCGGCATGGGCAAGACCTGTGTCTGCGGCGCGGAGGAGCTGGAGGTCGACACCAAGCGCCGCCGTATGACGGTCCCCGGCGGACACGTCGTGGAGGAGGGCGACCTGATCTCCATCGACGGCTCGACCGGCAAGGTCTACCTGGGCGAGGTCCCGGTCGTCCCCTCTCCCGTCGTGGAGTACTTCGAGGGCCGCATGCACCCGGGCGCCGACGACGCCGACGAGCTGGTCGAGGCGGTGCACCGCATGATGGCCTTCGCCGACCGCAAGCGCCGCCTGCGGGTGCGCGCCAACGCGGACAACGCCGAGGACGCGCTGCGCGCGCGCCGCTTCGGCGCCCAGGGCATCGGGCTGTGCCGCACGGAGCACATGTTCCTCGGCGACCGCCGTGAGCTGGTCGAACGCCTCATCCTGGCCGACACGGAGGAGGAGCGCGAGGCGTCCCTGAAGGCCCTGCTGCCCCTGCAGAAGAAGGACTTCGTCGAACTCTTCGAGGCGATGGACGGCCTCCCGGTGACGATCCGTCTCCTGGACCCGCCGCTGCACGAGTTCCTCCCGGACATCACGGAACTCTCCGTCCGCGTGGCCCTGGCGGAGTCCCGCCAGGAACCGCACGAGAACGAGCTGCGCCTGCTCCAGGCCGTGCACCGGCTGCACGAGCAGAACCCGATGCTGGGCCTGCGCGGCGTACGCCTGGGCCTGGTCATCCCCGGCCTGTTCACCATGCAGGTCCGCGCCATCGCGGAAGCGGCGGCCGAGCGCAAGGCGGCCAAGGGCGACCCCCGCGCGGAGATCATGATCCCGCTCGTCGGTACGGTCCAGGAGCTGGAGATCGTCCGCGAGGAGGCGGACCAGGTCGTCGCCGAGGTCGAGGCGGCGACGGGTACGAAGCTGAAGCTGGCGATCGGCACGATGATCGAGCTGCCGCGGGCAGCCCTCACGGCCGGCCAGATCGCCGAGGCCGCGGAGTTCTTCTCCTTCGGCACGAACGACCTGACGCAGACGGTGTGGGGCTTCAGCCGGGACGACGTGGAGGCCTCGTTCTTCACGGCGTACCTGGAGAAGGGCATCTTCGGCGTCAGCCCGTTCGAGACGATCGACAAGGACGGCGTCGGCTCCCTGGTGAAGGCGGCGGCCGAAGCGGGCCGTCGCACCCGCCCCGACCTCAAGCTCGGCGTCTGCGGCGAGCACGGCGGTGACCCGGAGTCGGTCCACTTCTTCCACGAGGCCGGCCTGGACTACGTCTCCTGCTCCCCGTTCCGCATCCCGGTCGCCCGCCTGGAGGCGGGCCGCGCGGCCACCCAGTCGGCGGGCAGCGACCACCGCTGACCCACCCGGTCCCCGGAGCCGCCGACGGTCCCCGACCCTCACCGATCGCCGGCGGCTCCGGCGCACGAAAGAGGAGGGGCGACATCCCAGTGCGGGGGGTGTCGCCCCTCTGTGCGGTGCGCCCGTGTCACCCGCTCTGCTCGACGGCCTCGAAGATGTCGGCGTCGGTCTCCCTCTGCCACTCGGGAAGGTCGCCCCAGACGGCGACGTAGCGTCGCGGGGTACAGCGCGCCGGCCTGTGCCTGGGAGGCGCGCAGCAGGCTCGCGGTGCGGCCCAGTCGCAGATACGGCGGAGCCATCGGGCATGCCCGGCGGCTGGCGCGCGTGTTGAACCTGCTCTGTGATCGGTACGAGGACCTGGCTGGACGTCGCTGCTGACAGGCGCACCGCACACCGGCGTCACCTTCCACGACCGTACCGGCGACACACGGCCGCAACTCGCCTTACGTAATCGAGGCGCATGGTTGATCGTTGGGCCGTGCATCGGTGACGGACGTCAGGGGGCACGATGACGATCAGGCGTAGGGATCTGCTGGCCGCGGGGGTGGGCGTCGGGGTGCTCACGGCCTGTGGGGGCAACACCGGGCGGGGCGGCGGTGGTTCGGGGCCGGAGCTGGCGCAGTGGTACCACCAGTACGGGGAGCCCGGCACCGAGCGGGCCGTGCAGCGGTACGCCGCCGGCTTCAAGAAGGCGCGCGTGTCGGTGCAGTGGCGGCCGGGGAACTACGACCAGCAGACCGCCGCCGCGCTGCTCACCGACTCCGGGCCCGATGTCTTCGAGGTCAACGGACCCACCCTCGACCAGATCCGCGGCGGGCAGGTGCTCGACCTCACCGAGCTGGTGGCGCAGGTGAAGGACGACTTCAATCCGGCCGTGCTCGCGCCGAAGACCCACGACGGCAGGGTCTACGGCATTCCGCAGGTCATCGACATGCAGATGCTGTACTACCGCAAGAGCCTGCTGAGCGACGCCGGTGTCGAGCCGCCCACCACCCTCGACGCCCTGGTGGACGCCGCGCACCGGCTCACCGGCGGCAAGGTGAAGGGACTCTTCCTCGGGAACGACGGGGGAGCGGGCGTGCTCGGGGGGACGCCCCTGTACGCGGCCGGATTCCAGCTCGTCGGCGACGACGGCCAGGTCGGCTTCGACGATCCCGCCGCCGCCCGCACCCTCGGCAAGCTGCACCGGCTGTACGCCGACAAGTCCCTGCTCCTCGGCGCGCCCAGCGACTGGTCGGACCCGTCCGCCTTCGTTCAGGGGCTGACCGCGATGCAGTGGACCGGGCTGTGGGCGCTGCCGCAGGTCCGCAAGGAGCTCGGTGACGATTTCGGGGTGCTGCCCTTCCCGCGGGACGGGAGTCAGGGGCGGCCTTCCGTGCCCGTCGGGGCGTACGGCGCCGCCGTCAGCGCCCGCAGCCGGCACAAGGAGCTCGCCAAGGAGTACGTGAAGTGGCTCTGGGTCGAACGCACCGACCTCCAGGAGGACTTCGCCCTGTCGTACGGGTTCCACATCCCCGCCCGGATCTCCCTCGCCGAGAAGGCCACCGCGCTCAAGGACGGTCCCGCCGCCGACGCCGTCCGCTTCACCACCGACCACGGCTACGCCCAGCCGCTGCTGTGGACCCCGGCGAGCCAGACCGCCTACCAGGACGCGCTCAGCCGGATCATCAAGGACGGGGCCGCTCCGGAACGGGAACTGCGGGCCGTCGTACGGAAGGTGTCGGCCGAACTCGACCGTGTGAAGAAGACGTCGTGAGGCGGCGCGGGGCGCTCTGGTTCTGGGTGTTCGTCGGGCCGTTCGCGCTGGGGCTCGCGCTGTTCACGTACGTCCCGCTGCTGTGGAGCGTGGCGCTCAGCTTCTTCGACGCGCACAACACGGTCACGCCCACGCACTTCGTCGGGCTGGACAACTACACGGCCATGCTGCGGGACCGGGCCTTCGTGGACAGTCTGAAGACGTTCCTCCTCTTCACCGCCTTCATCGTGCCCGTCACCTACGTGTTCTCCCTGTCGCTCGCCCTTATGGTCAACCGCCTCAGGGCCGCCCGGGCCTTCTTCCGGTCCGTGTTCTTCCTGCCGGCCGCGTGCAGTTACGTCGTGGCCGCGCTCGTCTGGAAGATGTCCCTCTTCAACGGGGTCCGGTTCGGGCTGGCCAACAGCGTGCTGGGGTGGTTCGGCGGCGATCCCGTCGCATGGCTGTCCACCACCGACCCGCCCTGGTACTGGCTGGTGATCGTCACCGTACGGCTGTGGCTCCAGGCCGGGTTCTACATGATCCTGTTCCTCGCCGGGCTCCAGCGGATCGACCCGGCGCTGTACGAGGCGGCGGCCGTGGACGGGGCCCGGCCCGGCTGGACGGTGCTGCGGCACATCACCCTGCCCCAGCTCCGCGCCACCTCGGTCGCGGTGGTGCTGCTGCTCGTCGTGGGCGCCTTCCAGGCCTTCGACGAGTTCTACAACCTGCTGTCCGACGCCCGGGGCTATCCGCCGTACGCCCGGCCGCCGTTGGTCTACCTCTACTACACCGCCCTCGGACAGGGGCAGAACCTCGGGGTCGGCAGCTCGGGCGCGGTGATCCTCGCGCTGGTCATCGCCGTCGTCACGGTGGGACAGGCGCGCTGGCTCCGGCTGGGGAGGACGGACGCCGATGGATGACGCCCTGGTGCGGGCCGGGCGGGCGCTGCGGCTGGTGCTGCTGATCGCGCTCGCCCTGCTCTTCCTGATCCCCTTCTACCTGCTCGTGCGCAACGGGCTGGCCAGTGAGAAGGACATCACCTCCCCCGAGTGGACCTTCTTCCCCCGCGAGGTGCGGTGGGAGAACGTCGGCGAACTGTTCGGTGATCCGTCCGTGCCCTTCGCCCGGTCCCTGCTCAACTCCGCGCTGATCGCCGTCGCCACCACCCTCGGCACCCTGTTCCTCGCCTCCCTCGCGGGCTACGGCCTCGCCCGCATCCCCTACCGCCACGCGAACAAGGTCTTCTACGCCATCCTGGGCACCCTGCTGGTCCCGGCGGCCGTCACCTTCGTGCCCAGCTTCGTGCTGGTGTCGTCGCTGGGCTGGATCTCCACGCTGCGCGGACTGATCGTGCCGACCCTGTTCCCGGCCTTCGCCTGCTTCGTCTTCCGGCAGTACTTCCTCGGCTTCCCCCGTGAGCTGGAGGACGCGGCGCAGGTGGACGGGCTCGGGTACTGGCGGACGTACTGGCTCGTCGTCGTACCCAACGCCCGTCCGGTGTTCGCGGCCGTGGGGACCATCGTGTTCCTCGGCGCGTGGAACTCCTTCCTGTGGCCGTTGGTGATCGGGCAGGACCAGAGCGCCTGGACGGTGCAGGTGGCCGTGTCCTCGTTCACCACCGCCCAGGTGGTACGGCTGCACGAGCTGTTCGTCGCGGCGGCCGTGTCGATCCTGCCGTTGCTCCTGGTGTTCCTGTGCTTCCAGCGGTGGATCGTGGCCGGGGTGGAGCGGTCCGGGATCGACTGACGGGAGCCGGGGCTCAGGCCGTGGAGCCGCCGTCGACCACCAGGTCGGTGCCGACCACGGAGGCCGCGTCGTCCGAGGCCAGGTACAGCACGGCGGCGGCCACCTCCTCGACGGTGGAGACCCGGCCGAGCGGCACCTCGGTGCGCATGCGCGCGGCCCGGCCGGCCTCGGTCTCCCCGTTCCGGAACGACATGTCCGTGGCGGTGGGGCCGGGGCTGACGGCGTTGATCCGCACGCCGTCGGCGATGTGGTCGAGGGCGGCGGCGCGGGTGAGGACGGAGACGGCCGCCTTGCTGACGGCGTAGCCGGCGGTGCCGGGCAGCCGGCTGTGCACGCCGATCCGGGAGGCGATGTTCACGATGGCGCCGCCGTTCGGCTGGGTCCGCATCCGCGCGATCTCGGCCTGGAGGGCGAGGAGGACACCGGTGACGTTGATGTCGAGCATGCGGCGCCAGTCCTCCTCGGCCAGGTCGCCCACCGCCCGCCCCCGGCCCTCCAGCACCCCGGCGTTGTTCACGGCCACGTCCAGCGAGCCGAACCGGTCCACGGCGGCGTCCACCAGGGCCCGCAGGTCGTCGGCGTGGGAGACGTCGGCGGTGACGGCGAGGCTCTTGCCGCCCCCGGCCTCGATCAGCGCCACGGTCTCGTGCAGCGGGTCCGGGCGCCGGCCGGCGACGACGACCCGGGCGCCCTCCCGGGCCAGGGCGAGGGCCACCCCGCGGCCGATGCCGGAGCCGGCGCCGGTGACGAGGGCGGTCCGGCCGGAGAAGCGGTGCGTCATGGTGAGGTTCCCTTTTCTTGACCGAACGGTTCAGTTTGTGAGCGAAGGAGAACAACCGCGATCCGCGGGCGGGGGTCTCAATCCAGCGGCTCGTCGGCGGCGGGCGCGGTCTCAGCCCAGCAGTGCCAGGGCCTGCTCCGCCGCGTCCCGGACCCTGGCCGGGTCCGCCGAGGCCTTGCCGACCACCCGCAGGCCCTGGAGCAGGACCAGCAGCATGCGGGCGAGGGCCAGCGGGTCGCGGTCCCCGGCCAGCTCGCCCTGCGCCTGGGCCCGGACGAGGGCGGAGTGCAGCAGGGTCTCGACGGTGTCCCAGCTGCGCTCCACCCGGCGGGCGGCCTCCCGGTCGTGCGGGGCCAGTTCGACCGCCGTGTTGGTGACCAGGCAGCCCTGCTCCCGGGTCGCCCCGGCGGCCTCGGCGGCGAACCGCCGGACCAGCCCGCGCACGGCCGGCAGCACCGGGCCGGGCCGGGACAGCTCGCGCGTCAGCACCGGGTCCTGCGTCTGCCCGTACCGGTCCAGCGCCCGCAGGTACAGCTCGTGCTTGCTGCCGAAGGTGGCGTACAGACTCGCCTTGCCGATGCCCAGGTGCCCGACCAGGTCGGCCATCGACGTCGCCTCGTAACCGCGCCGCCAGAACAGCTCCAGGGCTGACTGGAGCGCCGTGTCGGGGTCGAATTCCTTGGTCCTGGCCATGCGGGCAGCCTAGGGGTATCTGAAACGATCGGTCAACAAAGCGAGCGGTGAAGGGGCGCGCCCGTGGAGGCGCCCGCGCGCCCTGTGCCCACCGGTGGCAGCATGGAAGGCCATGCGTGCCGCGTACATCCAGGAGCTCGGTCCCCCGGACGTCATCCGGTACGGCGAGCTGCCCGCGCCCCGCCCCGGCCCGACCGACGCCCTGGTGGACGTGCTCGCCACCGCCGTGGACCCGGTGGACGCCTACGTCCGGTCGGGGGTCTTCCGCACGGCCGTGGACTTCCCGTTCGTCGTCGGCCGTGACCTGGTGGGCACGGTCGCCGGGACGGGACCCGGCGTGACCGGCTTCCGGGCCGGCGACCGCGTGTGGTGCAACAGCCTCGGGCACGAGGGACGGCAGGGCGCGGCCGCCGAGCAGGCGGTGGTGGCGGCCGACCGGCTCTACCCCTTGCCCGACGGCGTCGACCCGGACCTCGCCGTGGCCGCGCTGCACCCGGCCGCCACCGCGTACCTCGCCCTGTTCGTCCACGGCCGCCTGCGCCTGGGCGAGACCGTGCTGGTCGCGGGCGCCGCGGGCAACGTGGGCAGCGCCCTGATGGCGTTCGCGGCGCGGGCGGGGGCCCGGGTCCTCGCCACGGCCGGCGCGCGGGACGCCGGGTACTGCGCCGGGGCGGGCGCGGCCGAGGTGTTCGACTACCGCGACCCGGAGCTGACCGGGAAGATCCGCCGGGCCGCGCCGGCCGGTGTCGACGTGTACGTGGACACGGCGGGCGTGAACGACCTGGAGACCTCGGTCGGTCTGCTCGCCCGCCGCGGCCGGGTGGTGCTGCTCGCCGGTGCCGGCACCCGGCCCGTGCTGCCCGCCGGACCGCTGTACATGAACGACTGCTCCGTCGTGGGCTTCGTCATCTCGCATGCGACGACCGTCGAACTCGCCGCCGCCGCGACCGCCGTCAACGACCTGCTGGAGCAGGGCCTGCTGCGCCCCCGGAGCGTCGAGGTGCTCCCGCTGGGCGCCGCCGCCGAGGCGCACGCGCGGATGGAGAGCGGGGAGCTGCGGGGCCGCAGGGTCGTGCTGCGCACGGACCTGACCTGAGCCGAGGCCCGCGGCCCGGTCCGCACCCCGCCCGTCCCTACAGCGCCCGCACCTCGTACGCGCTCACCCGCACCGACTCGTCGTCCAGGCACTCACCGGTGACCAGGTCGAAGCGCTGCTTCAGCAGGGGGGACGCCACGAAGGGGCGGCCCTGGTGGGTGCCGGTCAGGCCGCGGGAGAGGACGGCCGCGCCGGTGAAGGGGTCGCGGTTGTCGACGGCGTACAGCCGGTCCGCGCGGTCGCGGAAGAGGGCCACCTGGCGGCCGTCCGGCAGCAGGGCCGCCACTCCGCGGCCCGGGACCAGCAGGCTCAGGTCGCAGACCGTGAACCAGCCGTCCGCGAGCTGGAGCTGGACCTTCAGGTCGGTCGTCTCAACTGCCAGGGTCATCGCTGGGCGCTTCCTTCCAGGACGTCGTCGGCGGGCCGCAGGCCGATGTTCAGCAGCGGCAGGTCGGGCTTGATCTGGTCGCGCTCGGGGACGAAGGAGACCACCGGGTCCGGGGTGTCCGGGGCGTTCACGAAGGACACGAACCGGGCCAGCTTCTCGGGGTCGTTGACCGTCTCCGCCCACTCGTCGCGGTAGTGCGCGACGTGCGCCCGCATCAGCTGCTCCAGCTCGTCGCAGATGCCGAGCGAGTCGTGCACCACCACGTCCCGTACGTGCTCCAGGCCCCCCGGGATGCGCTCCAGCCAGGTGCTGGTGCGCTCCAGACGGTCGGCCGTACGGATGTAGAACATGAGGAACCGGTCGATCAGCCGGACCAGTTCGGCGTCGGACAGGTCCTGGGCCAGCAGGTCGGCGTGGCGCGGGGTGGCGCCGCCGTTGCCGCCGACGTACAGGTTCCAGCCGCCCGAGGTGGCGATCACCCCGAAGTCCTTGGACTGGGCCTCGGCGCACTCGCGGGCGCACCCGGACACCGCCGACTTCAGCTTGTGCGGGGACCTGAGGCCCCGGTAGCGCAGCTCCAGGTCGATCGCCATCCGGACCGAGTCCTGCACGCCGTAGCGGCACCAGGTGGAGCCCACGCAGGACTTCACCGTGCGCAGCGACTTGCCGTAGGCATGGCCGGACTCGAAGCCGGCGTCCACCAGCCGGGCCCAGATCAGCGGGAGCTGTTCGACGCGGGCGCCGAACATGTCGATCCGCTGGCCACCGGTGATCTTCGTGTAGAGGCCGAAGTCCCGGGCGATCTCGCCGATCACGATCAGCTTCTCGGGTGCGATCTCCCCGCCGGGGATGCGGGGCACCACCGAGTACGAGCCGTTCTTCTGGAGGTTGGCGAGGAAGTGGTCGTTGGTGTCCTGGAGCGCGGCCTGCTCGCCGTCCAGGACGTAGCCGCTCGCGCCGATCGCCGGGGCGAGGGAGGCGATGATCGAGCCGACGGCCGGCTTGCACACCTCGCAGCCGTCCCCGCCCCGGGCGCCCTCGCGGCCGTACCGGTCCAGCAGTTCCCGGTACGACGTGATGCGCAGGGCCAGGACGATCTCGTACAGCTCCTCACGGGTCTGGGAGAAGCAGCCGCACAGGCCCTTGTCGACCTCGACGCCGGACGCCTCCAGCTCGGCGTCGACCAGCTGGCCCAGCACCTTCACGCAACTGCCGCACGTGGTCCCGGCCTTGGTGCACTTCTTCACCTCGGGCACCGTGGTGCACCTGTGCTCGGTGACCGCCTCGCGGATCGTGCCCTTGCGGACGTTGTTGCAGGAGCAGATGATCGCGTCGTCCGGCAGCGCGGCCGGGCCGAGCTGCGCCCCGGAGTCGGCTCCGGCGGGCAGGACGAGCGACTCGGGGGAGACGGGCGGCACCGAGCCGGTGAGCGCGCGCAGGGTGCCGTACGCCTCCGCGTCGCCGACCAGGATGCCGCCGAGCAGCGTGCCGTCCGCGCCGATGACCAGCTTCTTGTACAGGCCCGCGCGGGAGTCGGAGTAGACGACGTCCAGGCAGTTCTCGGTGGTGCCGTGCGCGTCGCCGAAGGAGGCCACGTCCACACCGAGCAGCTTCAGCTTGGTGGACAGGTCGGCACCGGTGAAGGAGGCCTCGTCGGCCGCGATGGTCGCGGCGGCCGTCTCCGCCTGCTCGTAGCCCGGTGCCACCAGGCCGTAGACCCGGCCGTCGGCGGCCAGCGCGCACTCGCCGATCGCGAACACGTGCGGGTCGGAGACGGTCCGGCACTGCTCGTCCACCGTGATGCCGCCGCGCTCGCCGACCGTCAGGCCCGCGTCGCGGGCCAGCTGGTCGCGGGGGCGGACACCGGCGCTGAACACCACCATGTCGGTGGCGAGTTCGGAGCCGTCGGACAGCTTCATGCCGGTGACGGCACCGTCCGCGTCCGTCACGATCTCCTGGGTGCCCACACCGGTGTGGACGGTCAGGCCCATGTCCCGGATGGTCCGCAGCAGGGCCGCGCCACCGCCGTCGTCGACCTGCACCGGCATCAGCCGCGGCGCGAACTCCACGATGTGCGCGTCGATCCCGAGCCCCTTGAGCGCGCCGGCGGCCTCCAGGCCGAGCAGGCCCCCGCCGACCACGGCACCCGTCGTCGCCCGGGTCTTCGCGTACTCCTCGATCGCCAGCAGGTCCTCGATGGTCCGGTACACGAAGCAGCCCGTGGCGTCCTTGTTCGGCACCGGCGGCACGAACGGGTAGGAGCCGGTGGCCAGCACGAGGACGTCGTAGTCCACGACCAGACCCGAGCGGGCGGTCACGGTGCGCGCCTCGCGGTCGATCGTCTCCGCCGGGTCGCCGAGGTGCAGCTCGATGCCGTGGTCCTTGATGAACTCCATGTCGGTCATGGAGAGGTCCTCGGGCGTCCTGCCGGAGAAGTACGAGGTGAGCTGGACGCGGTCGTACGCCGGACGCGGCTCCTCGCACAGCACGACCACGCGGTGCGTGGCGGTCAGGCCGCGCTCGGCGAGCGCTTCGAGGAAGCGCTGGCCGACCATGCCGTGGCCGACGAGCACGATCGTGGGGGTGGCCCCCGGGGTGGCGGTCATTCAGGAGCCTCCATCGTTGGTGAGCAGGTGGAGCAAGGGGCCGTCGTCGGGGAGCGGCTCGGCTCCCTCCCAGGCGCGGGCGAGCGCGCCGACGGTGCCGAGTTCGCCGACGAGGACCCCGCCGACCAGGCGGTCGTCGCGGACGACGACCTTGCGGTAGGTGCCGCGGGTGGCGTCGGCGATCCGCACGACGTCGTCGCCCGGCCGGGGCTCGGTCTCGCCGAACGCGGCGAGGTCGAAGGGGGAGTCGGGACCGGTGAGGGTCAGCCGGGTCAGGGAGCGGGTGCCGGTGTAGCGGGCACGGGCGTCGCCTGCCAGCAGCTCGGCGAGCGCGTCGGCCTGTTCCAGGGCCGGGGCGGCCAGGCCGTAGACCGTGCCGTCGTGCTGGGCGCAGTCGCCGATGGCGTGGATGTGCGGGTCGGAGGTGCGCAGCTCGTCATCGACGAGGACGCCCTTGCGGACGGCGAGGCCGGCCTGCTCGGCGAGACCTGTGCGGGGCCGTACACCGCAGGCGAGGACCACGAGGTCGGCGTCGAGCGCGTACCCGTCGGCCATCTCCACCGAGCGGACCGCGCCGGCGACGCAGCGCACGTCCCGCACCCGGCACTCGGTGTGCACCTCGACGCCCAGCTCGGTCAGGTGCCGCAGCACCAGCCGGGAGGCGTCCGGGTCGAGCTGGCGCTCCATGAGCCGCTCGGCCTGCTGCGCGAGCACCACCTGGGCGCCGCGGACGGCGAGCGCGCGGGCCGCGGAGACGCCGAGCAGCCCGCCGCCGATGACGACCGCCCGCACGCCGGGCCGCACGGCCTCGGCGAGGCCCAGGCAGTCGTCCATGGTGCGGAACGCGTGGACGCCCTCGGGGAGCTGGTGGTCGGGGCCGAACAGGCCGCGCAGCGGGGGCAGCACCGGGTTGGAGCCGGTGGCCAGCACCAGCGCGTCGTATGGGATCGACGTGCCGTCGGCGCAGGCGAGGGTCCGGGCGGCCCGGTCGATGCCGGTGACCCGGGTGCGCAGCAGGCCGGCGGGCGGCGGGAGGGTGATCACCTCCGGGGCGTACCGGCCGGCCAGTACCTCGGCCAGCAGCACCCGGTTGTACGGCGCGTGCTCCTCCTCGCCGACGAGCAGCGCGGGCGTGCCCAGCTCGCCGAGCCGCCGGGCGAGCCGCACGCCCGCGAGGCCGGCGCCGATCACCACCACACGCGTATTCGAGGTCATGTCCCGAGCGTGCGGCCCCGACGTTACCCGGCAGCATCACGCCTGTTTCCCGGGAGGAACGCTGCCCTCAGCGGGCCGGGGCGGGGGGTGTGAGGGGGTTACCCGGGGGCGGAGAGGGGATGTGAGGGCGGGGCCGCCGGGGACCCGGGGGCCGGCCCGGCGGTCGCGAGGCCGCGGTCAGCGGGTGCGCAGCAGGTCCACCAGGCCGGTGGTGTCCTCCGTGCCGTGGCCGTCGGCCAGGCGGCGGCGCATCAGCTCCAGGAACGGGGTGAGCAGGTCCGGGCGTACGCCCTGCTCCCCGGCCGTGCGCAGCAGCGTGTCCGTGCCCGCCACCTGCATCTCCAGAGTGGAGACCACACCGGTGGTGTAGTCGCCCGACTCCAGCCGTTCGGCCGTCTGGTGTGCCGAGCCGGCCATCGCGTTCAGCCAGGGCACGAGCAGCGCGGCGAAGTCCCCGGGCGCCACGCCGGTCCCGCGCAGCAGCGCGAACGCGTGCGTGATGCCCGCGAACATGCCGTACATCCCGCTCAGCAGCGCCACGTCGTGCAGCGCGGCGAGGCCGGGGTCGATCCCGACGTACTCGGTGCCGGCCGGGACGGCGAGGGTGTCCCGGTGCTCGTCGAACAGCTCGCGGTGGCCGCTGTAGAGCACGAAGGCACCGGGCGCGCCGATCATCGGCGGTACGGCCATGATCCCGCCGTCCAGGAACCGGGCGCCCCGCTTCTCGGCCCAGGCGGCGCGCTCCCGGGCGTCGGCGGGGGTGCCGGTGGTGAGGTTCACCAGGTCACGGCCGGCCAGCTCGGCGGAGTCCAGCGCGGTGCCCACCGAGTCGTCGTCCAGCAGACAGGCCACGACGAGCCGGTTCGCGGCCACCGCCTCCGCCGCGCTCCCCGCCGCCACCGCGCCCTCGGCGGTCAGCGCGGCCGTGCGTGCGGGCGTGCGGTTCCAGACGGTCAGCGGATGCCCGGCGGCGAGCCAGGCCCGCCCGAGCGCGGTGCCCATCGCACCGGTGCCGAGGAGGGTCAGGGGAGTACGGGGCGCGGAGGAGAGGGAGGTGTCGGTCATGGCGACTACGCTCACCCATGGAACCGCCGCGCAGAAGTACGTACTTGCGAGTGGGTGGTTACCGGTGGGAAAGCGTGCGGGTCGGAAGGGGGAACACCATGCCGGTGGGACGGCGGCCGGGGGCGTACGTCTGCGGTACCGACGCGGCGATGGACATCATCGACGGCAAGTGGAAGGTGTCGATCCTGTGGGCGCTGGGCGAATGCGGCACGTGCCGCTTCGGTGAGCTGCGCCGGCGGCTGCCGGGCGTCACGGAGAAGGTGCTCGCCGCGCAGCTGCGCGGACTGGAGGCCGACGGCATCGTGCACCGCGAGGAGTACGACGAGGTGCCGCCGCGTGTCGAGTACTCGTTGACCGAGAGCGGTACCCAGCTGAACGAGGCGCTGGAGCCTCTGGGCACGTGGGGCAGGAGACACGTCCTGGACGCGGCACCGGCACCGCGCTGAAGCGGTCAGCGGCTTGCCGTCAGGTGGGCGAAGACGACCACGTTGCCCTGGTAGCCGGTGGTCTTCGAGTAGCCGCCGCCGCAGGTGATGACACGGAGTTCGGGGCGGGGGGCGGCGCCGTACACCTTGTCGTCGGGGAAGTCGTGCGCCGAGTACACCTCCACCGCGTCCACGGTGAACACGGCCACGGAGCCGTCCCGGCGGTCCACTTCGACACGGGCGCCCCGCTTGAGCGCGCCGAGGTCGTAGAAGACGGCGGGGCCCTCGGTGTTGTCGACGTGGCCGGCGACGATCGCGGTGCCCGTCTCGCCGGGGGTGGTGCCGGCCTCGTACCAGCCGGCCAGGTTCTTCTCCTTGGCGGGCGGCGCGTCCAGGCTGCCGGAGCGGGTGAGGGCCAGGCCCATGAGGGGCGCGTCCACCCGGATCGCGGGGATGCGGATGCGCAGGGGCGGGGACGGCGCGAGACCGGGCGCCCCGACCCGCGCACCGCCCGGGTCGGGGCGGCCCTCTGCGGCGGACGGCTGCGGTGGGGTGTGCGGGCCGGTGCCGCCGCCCAGCAGCCACACGCCCGAGCCGAGGGCCACGACGGTGACGGCGGCTATGGCGGTGTCGCCGAGCCGGGCGGTCCTGGAGCGCCGGGCGGTCCTGCGGTGCCCGGTGGCCGTGCGGTGCCCGGCCTCGCGGCTTCCGGTCCCGCGGTTCCCGGCGGCCTTGCCCATGCCAATCCCCTCTCCCGGGGGCGGGCCCCCGAAATCCCCTTCCCCCTCCGGGCCGCGAGGGGCGTCGGACCCGGAGGGGGCGGGATGTGCGGTACCGGCGGACGGACAGCGGAGGGTGTCCGTCAGATCCCGTCGCCTCTCGCCCGGCGATGCAGGAGCCAGGTACCGCCCGCGGCGGCGACGGCCAGTGCCGCCACACCCGCCGCGGTCTGTACGGGGTCGGTGCCGAGTCCGCCGCCGACCCCCGTCTTCACGCTTCCCCGCGGCAGCACCTGCTGGTGCACCGCGCTCAACGCCACCACCAGGTCGCCCGCCACCTGCCGGTCGCCCTCGGCGCACCGGGCGACGATCTCGTACGTCCCCGGCTGGGCGCCCGGCGGCACCCGGAACTGTCCGATCGCCTCGCCCTCGTGCGCGGTGGGCGCCAGCATGAACGTTCCGGCACCGACTGCGCCCGCGTCGCCGGTCGCGGCCCCCGTGTCCCCGCACGCGGCCGTGTTCACGGTGACCTGGCCACCGGGTGTCACCGTCGCCGGGTACAGGTCCAGACGGCCGGTCCCGGCCGCGTGGGCGGGTGCCGCGGCGGTCACGGCGAGCGCGGTACCGGCCAGCAGACGGGCAGTGCGTCGCATGGTGCTCCCCAGGGCTTGTCCGACTCGTCCAGGGGTGCGCCCCTGCCCTACCGAGGTAAGTCGCAGTCGCGGGGATCCGCTTCCCGAGGCGGCGCCGGGAATGCGGTGAACGGGTGGCGCGAAAGGCCCCCACACGGCCTAGCCGGAGCGTGTTCCGGCAGGTCAGGGCCGTGTGAGGGGCCGGGTACGAAGAGCACACGATTGGCCCCCACCCGCCGGCCGCACCCCGTCGTCAGCCGGGGTCAGCCGCGGCCGGTGGCAGGGACGGCCGGCGGCAGGGGTGGCCGGCCGGGGAGGCCGCGCCGGTTCAGTTGACGTTGACCGCGCTCCAGGCGGCGGCCACCGCGTTGTACTCGGTGCTGCCCGCGCCGTAGAGGTCCTTGGCCGCGTTGAGGGTGGCCGTGCGCGCGCCCGCGTAGTTGGTCGAGGAGGTCATGTAGACCGTCAGCGCCCGGTACCAGATCTTGCCGACCTTGTCCCGGCCGATGCCGGTGACCGTCGAGCCGTTGTACGTCGGCGAGTCGTAGCTGACGCCGTTGATGGTCTTCGCGCCGCTGCCCTCGGCGAGCAGGTAGGCGAAGTGGTTGGCGACGCCCGAGGAGTAGTGGACGTCCAGGTTCCCGACCGACGAACTCCAGTAGTCCGCCGAACTCCCGTCCTTGGACGGCTTGTCCATGAAGCGCAGGGCCGCCTTGCCGAAGCCGGGCTTCACGATCTTCTCGCCGATGAGGTAGTCACCGGTGTCGGAGGAGTTGTTCGCGTACCACTCCACCATCGTGCCGAGGATGTCGGAGGTGGCCTCGTTCAGCCCGCCGGACTCGCCCGAGTAGGTCAGCGCGGCGGTCTTGGACGTCACGCCGTGGGTCATCTCGTGCCCGGCGACGTCCAGGGCGACCAGCGGCCCGAAGGTGGTGCCGTCACCGTCGCCGTAGGTCATGCAGAAGCAACTGTCGTCCCAGAAGGCGTTGTTGTAGTTGCTGCCGTAGTGGACGCGGTTGTACGAGCCCTTGCCGTCGCCCGCGATGCCGTTGCGGCCGTGGATGTTCTTGTAGTAGTCCCAGGTCTCGTTGGTGCCGTACTGGGCGTCGACGGCGGCCGAGGCGCGGTCCGCGGTGGTGCCGGAGCCCCAGTGGTTGTCGGCGTCCGTGAACAGGGTCGCGGGGGCCCGGCTGAAGCAGATGCCGAAGATGCACAGGTCGGTCTTGCCCTCGGCGTCACCGGTGTAGGTGTTGCCCCGCGTCGGGTCCTTGAGCTGGTACGACGTCCCCGACTGGGTCGTCTCCAGCGGCACCGTGCCGCTGTAGAGGCCCTTGCCGTCGCCGGTGGCCGTCTCGATGCTGTCCCAGGCGTCGATCTGCGCGCCGGTGCGCGCGTCGGTCAGCACGGTCCGGGCGACGGGGTTGCCGAGTGAGTCCAGGCCGGCCGCGTCGGTGCGCCAGGCCAGCTTCGGACTGCCGTGCAGGGCGTCGACCACCAGTACCGGCTTGGCCTTGGCCTGCTTCAGCGTCGTGCCGGGGTTGGCCGCGCGCAGGGCGCTCACCGCGAGGCCGGCGGCCGTGGGGCCGGAGACCCGCGGGGTGACGGAGGGCACGGAGATCGCCTGCCGGGTGGCGCGGTCGGCGCCGCGGTAGGCGCCGTCGGGGGCGAGGTGGACAACGAAGTCGCCGCCCAGCACCGGTATCTGACGGTAGGTGCGGTCGTAGCGGACGTGCTGGGTGCCGTCCTTGTCCACGACCACGTCCCGGACGCTGGTGTCCTGGGGCGCGGTCAGACCCAGGGACGCGGCGTGGGCCAGGAGGGCCGAGGCCGCGTTCTCGACCGCGGTGGCCCGGGTCGGCCGGGCGTCGGCGTGGGCGGCGGGGGAGAGGCTGACGGCCAGCAGGGTCGCGGTGGTCAGGGCGACACCGGCGGTGGCTGTGCGACGGGTTCCTCGGACATGCTGCCGTATCCGGCTCATCTGTCTCCTCGGGGAGGCGCCAGGCTGGGAGTGGGGGTGGCGCTGACGTGTCACCGAGATTTAAGTGGGCATGACATGTCATGTCCATAGTGCGTTCATGGATCTTCGGGGAGATGTGTGGGGAGCCGGCGAGGGTCCAGAATCGTTTCCGTGATCGCCGAGGACCCCCGCCCCCTGCCCTTCTTCGTCTACGGCACGCTCCGCCCCGGCGAGGCCAACCACGACCTCTACCTGCGCGGCCGCACCCTCGCCGAGGAACCGGCCCGCCTCCCCGGCGCCGTGCTGTACGACGGACCCGGCTACCCCTACGCCGTCGAGGAGCCCGGCGGAACCGTGCGCGGGGAACTGGTGACCGCCCGGCCCGAGGCGTACGAGGAACTGCTGGCCGCCCTGGACCGGCTGGAGGAGTACGTACCGGGCGACCCCCGCAACCTCTACGAACGCCTCGCCCGGGACACCGTACGCACCGCAGGCGGCACCGTGAGGGCCTGGGTCTACCTGGCCGCCCCGCGCGTCGCCGCCCGGCTGCGCGCCACCGGCACCCGCATCGCGGACGGCGACTGGCTCTCCCGCCGCTGAGTCAGGGCAGCAGGGTGACCCCCTCGGGCACCTCGATGCCGAACTCCTCCTCCACCACGCGCCGCGCCTCCGCCTCCTCGGTCAGCGTGCGCCCGGTCACCGTGCCGTCGGCGAGCGTCTCGGTCAACCGGGCGCCGTCCAGGGAGAGATGGCGATCGGCGGTGGTGCGCTGCAAGTAGGGGCGGCGGGTGAAGGGGGACCGGGGGTGGGTGCCGACGAACCAGTTGAACACCTCCAGGTCGGGCGCGGCGAACGGCTCCTGGGTGAACGCGTACTGACCGGTCCAGGCCCCTTCGCCCGGGCCGCCCCGGGGGTCGTGGACCTGCAACTCCCACAGCTCCAGCTGCCCCTCGTGCGGCAGCCGCACCAGCCGGTGCCGGCGGCCGGCGCCCTCGAACTCTGTTCCGGTCACCAGCGGCACCGGCAGCAGCAGCGCGCCGGGCGCGCCGAAGCCGACGTCCGCCAGGTACGGCAGCGGCTCGCCCGCCACCTCGACCCGGAGCATCGCGTGCGTCCGGGGCCGGCTCTCCGGCGTCCGCGCGCCCACCACCACCCGGCCGGCCAGCTGGGCCACCCGGAAACCGAGCGCCTCCAGCGCCAGCCGGAGCAGGATGTTGTGCTCGTAGCAGTAGCCGCCGCGCCGGCCGTGGATCATCTTGGCCATCAGGTCGGCGGGCGCGAGGGAGGGAGCCGTGCCCCGCACCGGGTCCAGGTTCTCGAAGGGCAGCGACAGCGCGTGCGCCAGGTGCACCCCGCGCAGGGTGGCCAGGTCGGCCCGCCGCTCGCCCTTGAAGCCGATGCGGTCGAGATAGGCGTCGAGGTCGTACGCCTCGCTCTGCTCGGTCAGGTCGGTTCGGGACATACCCCGAACCTATGCGAGCCCCGCCGCCCGTGCCGCGTCCGGCGGACCGGACCCGGCTACTGCGCTGGGCGTAGGACCTCCACCCGCACCGCGCACGACTTGAACTCGGGCATCCGGGACGTCGGGTCCAGGGCCGGGTTGGTGAGCGTGTTGGCGCGGCCCTCGCCCGGCCAGTGGAACGGCATGAAGACGGTGTCCGGCCGGATGGCACCGGTGATCCGTGCCGGCGCGACGGCCCGGCCGCGCCGGGACACCACCGCAACCGGGTCGCCGTCGGCCGCCCCCAGCCGGGCCGCGAGCCGCGGGTGCAGCTCCACGAACGGTCCGGGGGCCGCCGCGTTCAGCTCGGCCACGCGCCGGGTCTGCGCCCCCGACTGGTACTGCGACACCACCCGCCCGGTGGTCAGCAGCAGCGGGTACTCGGCGTCCGGCTCCTCGGCCGTGGCCCGGTGCACCACGGGCACGAACCGGGCCCGGCCGTCCGGGGTGGCGAAACGGTCGAGGAAGAGGCGCGGGGTGCCGGGGTGGGTGTGGCCGGCGGGGGCGCGGGTGGCGCCGGTGTCCGCGGCGGGGTCGTCGGGCAGCGTGTCCAAGGCAGCGTCCTCTCCGTCGGCCGCATCGGTGCCCGCGGACTCCTCGGAAGCCTCAGTCCCACGAGGACCTTCGGCCCCACCAGAACCGTCGGTCTCACCAGAACCGTCGGTCCCACCGGAAACTTCAGTCTCACCGGAACCTTCAGTCCCACAGGAAGTCCCGACAAGACCGTCAGCCCCACCAGAACCCTCCGCCCCACCAGAACCCTCCGGGCACGGCCAGAAGACGCCGTTCTCCTCGGCCAGGCGGCGGTAGGTGATGCCCGAGTAGTCCGCCGGGCCGCCGGCGCTCGCGCGACGGAGTTCCTCGAAGACCTCCTCCGGATCGGCCGGGAAGCCCTTCTCCACCCCGAGACGGTCGGCCAGCTCGTGCAGGACGTACAGGTCGCTGCGGACGCCCGGCGGGGGAGTGACGGCCTGGCGGCGCAGCAGCACACGGCCCTCCAGGCTGGTCGTCGTGCCCGTCTCCTCCGCCCACTGGGTCACCGGCAGCACGACGTCCGCCAGCTCCGCCGTCTCCGACAGGACGACGTCGGCCACCGCGAGGAAGTCCAGCGAGCGCAGGCGCCGCTCGATGTGGGCCGCGCGCGGGGCCGACACCACCGGGTTGGAGCCCATCAGCAGCAGCGCCCGGACGTCCGTGCCGAGGGCGTCGAGGAGTTCGTACGCGCTGCGCCCGGGACCCGGCAGGCTGTCCGGGTCCACGCCCCACACCCCGGCCACGTGCCGCCGCGCCGCCGGGTCGTCCAGCTTGCGGTAGCCGGGCAACTGGTCGGCCTTCTGCCCGTGTTCACGTCCGCCCTGCCCGTTGCCCTGCCCGGTCAGACAGCCGTACCCGGAGAAGGGGCGGCCCGCACGGCCGGTCGCCAGGCACAGGTTGATCCAGGCGCCCACCGTGTCCGTGCCCTTGGACTGCTGCTCCGGTCCGCGCGCGGTCAGCACCATCGCGGCCTCCGGCTCGCAGAACATCCGCACCGCCTCGCGGAGTCGCGGCACCGGCACCCCGGTGATCCGCTCCACGTACTCCGGCCAGTGCGCCATCGCCGCGGCCCGGGCCTCCTCCCATCCGGTGGTCCGCTCCCGGATGTACTCCTCGTCCGTGCGTCCCTCGGCCACCACCAGGTGCAGCAGGCCCAGGGCGAGGGCGAGATCGGTGCCGGGCCGGGGGGCGAGGTGCAGGTCGGCCTGCTCGGCGGTCCGCGTCCGGCGCGGGTCGACGACGATCAGCGTGCCGCCGTTCTCCCGGAGCTCCGTGAAGAACCGCAGCGACGGCGGCATGGTCTCCGCCAGGTTGGACCCGACGAGGACCACACACCCGGTCCTCGGGACGTCCTCCAGCGGGAACGGCAGCCCCCGGTCCAGACCGAACGCCCTCGTGCCGGCCGCCGCCGCCGACGACATGCAGAACCGGCCGTTGTAGTCGATCTGCGAGGTGCCCAGCACCACCCGGGCGAACTTGCCGAGCGCGTACGCCTTCTCGTTGGTCAGCCCGCCCCCGCCGAACACCCCGAGCGCGTCGGGGCCGTACCGCTCCCGCGTCGCCCCGAGCCGCTCGGCGATCCGGTCCAGCGCCTGGGGCCAGCTCGCCTCGACCAGCCGGCCGCCGTCGCGCACCAGCGGCGCGGTCAGCCGTACCGCGGGTGACAGCACCTCGGCCGCCGTACGGCCCTTGCCGCACAGCGCGCCCCGGTTCACGGGGAAGTCCGCGCGCTCGGTGACCTCGACGCCCCCCTGGGGCAAGGGCGTGATGTTCATCCCGCACTGCAGGGCGCAGTACGGGCAGTGGGTGGGCGTCGAGGTGTTCTCCATGCCGCCCAGCGTGCGTCGCCCGTGTTACGGCCCCGGGTCGCCTCCGGTTACACGCCCGGCACGGCGACCTCCCCGCGCCGGCCGGCCGGCCGTGAGGCCGCGGTCACCGCGCGGCGGCCAGCGCCCGCGCCACCCCCGGTTCCCTCCGCCCCAGGAACGTGGGATCCGGCTGGAAGACGGCGTCCAGGGCCGCCTTGCCCGCCGCGAACACCTCGCGCGTCCCGCCGTAGTACCAGGTCGCGTCGTGCTCGGCGTCCACCCCGACCCCGTACGACGCCACCCCCGCCGCCTCGCACAGGGCCACCGCCCGCCGGATGTGGAAGCCCTGGCTGATCAGCACCGCCCGGTCCACCCCGAAGATCTTCTTCGCCCGGACGCAGGAGTCCCAGGTGTCGAACCCGGCGTAGTCGCTGACGATCCGCGCGTCCGGCACCCCGTGCCGCGTGAGGTAGGCGCGCATGGCGTCGGGCTCGTCGTAGTCCTCGCGGCTGTTGTCCCCGGTGACCAGCACGACCTCGATCCGCCCCGCCCGGTACAGCGTGGCCGCCGCGTCCAGCCGGTGCGCGAGGTACGGCGACGGCTCCCCGTGCTTCCACAGCCCCGCCCCGAACACCACCGCCACCTCGGTGCGCGGCACGTCCGCCGTCGTCCGCAGCCGGTCCGCCGTCGACACGTACAGCCAGGTGGACGGCAGCAGCGCCAGCACACACCCGGCCACCACGGCCTGCACCAGCCGCCGCTGCCCGGTCCGCGTGCGCGGCCATCGCGGTCGACGGATCCTCATACGGCCCCCTGTGATCGCTCCCGACCATGGAGGACGCCACCGGCGCCGTCCCGGTTCACCTCACATCGGACGTCCGGACGAGGTGAACCCGCGGAAAACACCCGTGACGGCCATGCAACGGGCGCGCAACGTCCCGCGGTCAGGATCGTTCCATGACGGCGTCGATCCCCCTCCGCACCAGCAGCCGGCTCGTCCCGCCGCTCGGCCGCCGCCGCCCGTCCCCGCCGGCCCTCGTGCTGGTCGCCCACGGCAGCCGGAACCCCCGGGCCCTCACGACCGTACGGGCCCTCATGGACCGGCTCCGCGCGCTGCGCCCCGGCCTCCCGGTGCACCTCGGCCACATCGAGCTGAACGAGCCCCCGCTCCCCGACACCCTCGCCGCCCTCGGCGACACCCCGGCCGTCCTGGTCCCGCTCCTCCTCGCCCGCGGCTACCACGTCAAGCAGGACATCCCCGAGATGGCGGCGGCCTCACCGGTACGCGCGCACATGGCCACCCCGCTCGGCCCCCACCCCCTCCTCGCCGAGGCCCTGCACGCCCGCCTGCTGGAGGCCGGCTGGCCGGCGGCCATGGACGACGCCGCCCGCCGCGGGACCGCGGTCGTCCTCGCCGCGGCCGGTTCCCGCGACCCCGACTCGGCCACGGACACCCGGCACACGGCCCGCCTCCTCTCCGCCCGCCTGGGCGTCCCGGTGCTCCCCGCGTACGCCTCGGCGGCGACCCCGGCGGTTCCGACGGCTCTGCGCGCCCTGGCGGCAAGGGGCCGCCACCGAGTGGCGGTGGCGTCCTGTTTCACGGCCCCGGGCCGCTTCGCGACCCAGTGCGCGCAAGCGGCGCCGTGGATCGCTTCGGCACCCCTGGGCGCCCACGAGGCGATGGCGCGCCTGGTCCTGCACCGCTACGACCAGAGCCTGTCCACCCGGTCGACCGAAGCAGCGTGAGGGGCGCGGGCCCGTATCGGTGTGCGGTTCCGCCGCGGGGGCGCGGTCGACCACGACGACCCCGCGACCGCCCCACAACAGAACCCGGCAGGCGATTGGGCTTACTGTCGACCCATGGAAGGCACCGCACTCTCCACGGCATACGACCCGACGTCAGTCGAGCGCTGGGCCCCCGAACCCGACAAGCGCCCGGGCCGCACAGCCTTCCAACGCGACCGCGCCCGCATCCTCCACTCCGCCGCCCTGCGCCGCCTCGCGGGCAAGACGCAGGTGGTCACCCCGGGGACCCACGACCAGGCGTGGGACCCCAGCCCCCGCACCCGCCTCACCCACTCCCTCGAATGCGCCCAGGTCGGCCGGGAGCTGGGCGCCGCCCTCGGCTGTGACCCCGACCTGGTGGAGGCGGCCTGCCTCGCCCACGACCTCGGTCATCCCCCCTTCGGTCACAACGGCGAGACCGCGCTGAACGAGTTCGCCGACGACTGCGGCGGCTTCGAGGGCAACGCCCAGTCCCTCAGGCTCCTCACCCGCATCGAGCCCAAACGGTTCACCCCCGAGGGTTCCGTCGGCCTGAACCTGACCCGCGCCACCCTGGACGCCGCCACCAAGTACCCGTGGCAGCGCGGCACCCACCCCACCGACCCGGCGTCGCGGAAGTTCGGCGTGTACGAGGACGACCGCCCGGTGTTCGACTGGGTCAGACGGCACGCCCCCGGCACCCGCACCTGCTTCGAGGCGCAGGTCATGGACTGGTCGGACGACGTCGCCTACTCGGTGCACGACGTCGAGGACGGTCTGCACGCCGGGCACATCGACCCCAACTGCCTGCACGCCGAGCCGGAACGGCAGGCGGTGTTCGGGGTCGCCGTCGGCCGGTACGTCCCCGTGGACACCGACCCCGCCGAACTCGCCGCCGCGCTGGACCGCCTCCAGGACGAGGAGTGGTGGCCGCACGGCTACGACGGCACGGCGGTCGCCCAGGCCCGTCTGAAGGACGCCACCAGCCAGCTCATCGGCCGGTTCTGCCTGGCCGCCGAGGCCGCCACCCGCGCCGCGTACGGCGCCGGCCCGCTCACCCGGTACGACGCCGAACTCGTCGTACCCCGGGCCACCCGCATGGAGTGCGCGGTGCTCAAGGCGGTCGCGGACCGGTACGTGATGCAGCGCGCGGAGCAGGAGCGGCTGCGCGCCGACCAGCGGGTCATCGTCGCCGAGCTGGCCGAGGCGCTGACCGCCCGCGCGCCCGAGGGCCTGGACCCCCAGTTCCGGGCGCTGTTCGACACGGCGGAGGACGACCGGGCGCGCAAGCGGGTGATCGTGGACCAGATCGCCTCCCTGACCGACGCCTCGGCGCTCTCACTGCACGCGAGACTTACGGGGCATATGTGAGAGGAACATGACCCTCCGTGCCCTGATCGGGTCACACCCTCTTCCCGCAGCACGCCGTGTGCGGGACGCTCGCATGTGGCGGCACCCCTACGAGGAGGCATCAAGTGGTCGACGCGGATCAGACATTCGTCATCGTGGGAGGCGGTCTCGCCGGCGCCAAGGCGGCCGAGACGCTCCGGGCGGAGGGCTTCACCGGCCGCGTGATACTGATCTGCGACGAACGCGACCACCCCTACGAGCGCCCGCCGCTGTCCAAGGGCTATCTGCTCGGCAAGGAGGAGCGGGACAGCGTCTTCGTGCACGAGCCCGCCTGGTACGCGCGCAACGACGTCGAGCTGCACCTCGGCCAGACCGTGGACCGGATCGACCGCGCGGCCAGGACGGTCCGCTTCGGTGACGACGGCACGATCGTCCGCTACGACAAGCTGCTGCTGGTCACCGGTGCCGAGCCGCGCCGCCTGGACATCCCCGGCACCGACCTGGCGGGCGTCCACCACCTGCGCCGTCTCGCGCACGCCGAACGCCTCAAGGGCGTCCTGCAGCACCTCGGCCGGGACAACGGGCACCTGGTGATCGCGGGCGCCGGCTGGATCGGCCTGGAGGTCGCGGCCGCGGCCCGGAGCTACGGCGCGGAGGTCACGGTGATCGAACCGGCGCCGACCCCGCTGCACGGCGTGCTCGGCCCCGAGCTGGGCAACGTCTTCGCGGAGCTGCACCGCGAGCACGGCGTCCGCTTCCACTTCGGCGTGCGGCTCACCGAGATCGTCGGCCAGGACGGCGTGGTCCTCGCGGCCCGCACGGACGACGGCGAGGAGCACCCGGCGCACGACGTCCTCGCGGCGATCGGCGCGGCACCCCGCGTCGCCCTCGCGGAGGCGGCCGGCCTGGAGATCGCCGACCGGGCGCACGGCGGCGGCATCGTCGTCGACGAACGGCTGCGCACCTCCGACCCCGACATCTACGCGGCCGGTGACGTGGCGTCCTTCCCGCTCGCCCTGTTCGACACCCGGCTGCGCGTCGAGCACTGGGCGAACGCGCTGAACGGCGGCCCGGCGGCGGCACGCGCGATGCTCGGCGAGGAGGTGGCCTACGACCGTGTGCCGTACTTCTTCACCGACCAGTACGACCTGGGCATGGAGTACAGCGGATGGGCGCCGCCGGGGTCCTACGACGAGGTGGTGATCCGGGGCGACGCCGGGAAGCGCGAGTTCATCGCGTTCTGGGTGAAGGAGGGACGCGTGCTGGCCGGGATGAACGTGAACGTGTGGGATGTCACAGAGCCGATCCAGAAGCTGATCCGTTCCCGGGCCCAGGTGAACACCGAGGCGCTCTCCGACCCGCATGTACCCCTGGACAGCCTCACCCCATGACCTCCGCGAGCACCGGGACTGTCACCGCGCCCCCGTAGAATTCACGCGTGGCAGGACGGATCAACGACGAGGACGTGAAGGCGGTACGGGACGCGGTCCCGATCGACGCCGTGGTCTCCGAGTACCTCCAGCTGCGCAACGCGGGCGGCGGCAACCTCAAGGGCCTGTGCCCGTTCCACGACGAGAAGTCGCCGTCCTTCCAGGTCAGCCCCAGCAAGGGTCTCTTCCACTGCTTCGGCTGCCAGGAGGGCGGCGACACCATCACCTTCGTGATGAAGGTGGACCACCTCTCCTTCTCGGAGGCGGTGGAGCGGCTGGCCGCGCAGGCCGGCATCACGCTGCGGTACGAGGAGGGCGGGTACAACCCGGCCCACCAGCGCGGTGAGCGCATCCGCCTGGTCGAGGCGCACAAGATCGCCGCCCAGTGGTACGCCGAGCAGCTCGCCACCAGCCCCGAGGCCGAGACCGGCCGGGTCTTCCTCGCCGAGCGCGGCTTCGACCAGGCCGCCGCCGTCCACTTCGGCGTCGGCTACAGCCCCCAGGGCTGGGACCACCTCACCCGCTACCTGCGCGGCAAGGGCTTCACCGACAAGGAGCTGATCCTCTCCGGCCTCGCCCAGGAGGGCCGCAGAGGACCCATCGACCGGTTCCGGGGCCGGCTGATGTGGCCCATCCGGGACATCGGCGGCGACGTCGTCGGCTTCGGCGCCCGCAAGCTGTACGAGGCCGACACCGGCCCGAAGTACCTCAACACCCCCGACACGGCGATCTACCGCAAGAGCCAGGTGCTGTACGGCATCGACCTGGCGAAGAAGGAGATCGCGAAGAGCAGCCGCGCGGTGGTGGTCGAGGGCTACACCGACGTCATGGCCTGCCACCTCGCCGGAGTGACCACCGCCATCGCGACCTGCGGTACGGCGTTCGGCGGCGACCACATCAAGATCCTGCGCCGGCTCCTCATGGACAACGGCTCGGCCCGGGTGATCTTCACCTTCGACGGCGACGCGGCCGGGCAGAAGGCGGCCCTCCGGGCCTTCGAGGACGACCAGAAGTTCGCCGCCGAGACGTACATCGCCATCGCGCCGGACGGCATGGACCCGTGCGAACTGCGCCTCGCCAAGGGGGACGAGGCGGTGGCGGACCTGGTCGAACCGCGCACGCCCCTCTTCGAGTTCGCGCTCCGCCAGATCGTGAGCCGCTACGACCTGGACACCCCGGCGGGCCGCGCGGCCGCGCTGGACGAGGCCGCGCCGATCGTCGCCCGGATCAAGAACAGCGGCGCCCAGCACGAGGTCGCCGTCGAGCTGGCCGGCATGCTCGGCATCCTCGACACCCAGTTCGTGGTCCGCCGGGTGGCGCAGCTCGCCCGCTGGGCCCGCGAGGGCAAGGGACCCCAGCAGCAGGACCGGCGCCGCCCGGCCGACCGCCAGTGGACCGAGGCGCCCCGCCCCGCGAACTCCGGGCCGGCCCTCACCCTGCGCAACCCGGTCTTCGCCGCCGAACGCGAACTGCTCAAGCTCGCCCTCCAGCGCCCCGAACTGGTCTCCCCGGCCTTCGACGCCTACGGCGTGGACGAGTTCACCGCCCCGCCGTACGCCGCCGTGCGCCAGGCCGTCGCGGAGGCGGGCGGCGCCGAGTACGGCGTGCCCGACCCGCAGGAGTACCTGGTCCGCGTCCGCGAGGCCGCGCCCGACGACACCGTGCGCGCGATGGTCACGGAGCTGGCCGTCGAGCCGATCCTGCGCCGCACGGTGGACCAGACGTACGCCGGCACGGTCCTCGTCCAGATCCGCCGCCGCGCCGTCGAACGCCGCATCCGCGACATCCAGTCCCAGATGACCCGCCTCTCCACCGCCGGCGACCCGGCCCAGCTGGCCGCCGTACAGAACGAGCTGTGGATCCTCCAGCAGTACGACCAGGCATTGCGCGAGCGGGGCGCGGAGGCGTTGTAGCGGCGGCTACTGCACGGGTGGCGTGACGGCGAAGTGGGTCAGCGAACTGCCGCCGGCCGCAGTTGCCAGTCGCATAGTCCGACGAGACGAGTAACCGACCGGTGACGGACCGGACGCAAAAAGTCACGGCACGACCCTCGTGGCGGGCTTGTGTCGTACTCCACACTGGGGGCGGTGCCCGAGCCTCGGAGCGCACGCTGCCGCACACCTTCAGCAGCGATCATCCTGGAGGTCGCCCCCGTGCAGACCCAGACCCTCACCCAGACCGACGACAGCACCAGCGCCACCGGCATCACCGCGGACGAGCCGGACGCGGAGGCGGACGTCCTCGCGGCCGTGCCCCCGCAGAGCCGTGCCGGCCTGCATCCCGAGGCGGAGCCGCCCGCCGACGCGCTCGTGGACGAACCCGAGGAACCCGTCGAGGTCCCGGCCGTCGCCCGGGTCGAATCCGGCGGTCCCTCCGCCGACCTGTTCCGCCAGTACCTGCGCGAGATCGGCCGCATCCCGCTGCTCACCGCCGCCGAGGAGGTGGAACTGGCCCGCCGGGTGGAGGCCGGCCTGTTCGCGGAGGAGAAGCTCGGCAACACCCCCGACCTGGACAGCGAACTCGCGCTGGACCTGGACCGGCTCGTCGTCATGGGCCGCATGGCCAAGCGCCGGCTCATCGAGGCGAACCTGCGGCTCGTCGTCTCCGTGGCCAAGAGGTACGTCGGTCGCGGCCTGACCATGCTCGACCTCGTCCAGGAGGGCAACCTCGGGCTCATCCGGGCCGTGGAGAAGTTCGACTACGCGCGCGGCTACAAGTTCTCCACCTACGCCACCTGGTGGATCCGGCAGGCCATGTCCCGGGCGCTCGCCGACCAGGCCCGCACCATCCGGGTCCCGGTCCATGTCGTGGAGCTGATCAACCGGGTCGTGCGGGTCCAGCGGCGGATGCTCCAGGAGCGCGGCTACGAGCCGACGGCGGAGGAGGTCGGCGCCCATCTGGACCTGCCGCCCGAACGGGTCGGCGAGGTGCTGCGGCTCGCCCAGGAGCCGGTGTCGCTGCACGCCCCGGTCGGCGAGGAGGACGACGTCGCCCTCGGCGACCTCATCGAGGACGGCGACGCGACGAGCCCCGTCGAGTCCGCCGCCTTCCTGCTGTTGCGCGAGCACCTGGAGGCGGTGCTGTCCACGCTCGGGGAGCGCGAGCGGAAGGTCGTCCAGCTCCGGTACGGCCTGGTCGACGGCCGCCCGCGCACCCTGGAGGAGATAGGCCGCATCTTCGGCGTCACCCGCGAACGGATACGGCAGATCGAGTCCAAGACGCTGAACAAGCTCCGCGACCACGCGTTCGCGGACCAGCTCAGGGGCTATCTGGACTGAGGCGGGGCCGCCCCGGGGAGCGGCCCCGCCCGTCCCCTAGTCCACCTCGGCGACCGCCTGCGCGAACTGGGCCTTGTACAGCCGGGCGTAGGCCCCGTCCGCTGCCAACAGCTCCTGGTGCGCGCCCTGTTCGACGATGGACCCGTTCTCCATCACGAGGATGGTGTCCGCGTCCCGGATGGTCGACAGCCGGTGCGCGATCACGAACGACGTACGGCCTGCCGCCAGTTTGGCCATCGCCTTCTGGATCAGCACCTCGGTGCGCGTGTCCACGGAACTCGTCGCCTCGTCCAGCACCAGGATCACCGGGTCGGACAGGAACGCCCGCGCGATGGTGATGAGCTGCTTCTCACCGGCGCTGACGCCCGTGCCCTCGTCGTCGATCACGGTGTCGTAGCCGTCGGGCAGGGTGCGGATGAAGCGGTCCGCGTGGGCCGCCCGGGCCGCCTCCTCGATCTCCCCGCGCGTGACCTCGCGCGAGGCGCCGTACGCGATGTTCTCGGCGATGGTGCCGCCGAACAGCCAGGTGTCCTGGAGCACCATGCCGATCCCGGACCGCAGTTCGTCCCGGGTCATCCTCCGGATGTCGACCCCGTCCAGGGTGATCCGGCCGCCGGAGACGTCGTAGAACCGCATCAGCAGATTGACCAGCGTGGTCTTGCCGGCGCCGGTCGGGCCGACGATCGCCACCGTGTGCCCCGGCTCCACCGTGAGCGACAGGTCCTCGATCAGCGGCTTCTCGGGGTCGTACCGGAACGACACGTGCTCCAGACGCACCCGCCCGCGCAGCTCCTCGGGCCGCTCGCCCGGCACCGCATCCGCCTCCTGCTCCTCCGCGTCCAGGAGTTCGAAGATCCGCTCGGCCGAGGCGACGCCGGACTGCACCAGGTTCGCCATCGACGCGACCTGCGTCAGCGGCATGGAGAACTGCCGCGAGTACTGGATGAAGGCCTGCACATCGCCGATGGACAGCGCGCCGGACGCGACCCGCAGCCCGCCGACGACCGCCACCAGCACGTAGTTCAGGTTCGACACGAACATCATCAGCGGCTGCATGACACCGCTGTGGAACTGCGCCTTGAACGCGGCCTGGTACAGCGCCTCGTTCTGCTCGGCGAACTGCTGGGCCGACTCCTCCTGCCGCCCGAACACCTTCACCAGGGTGTGCCCGGTGTACATCTCCTCGATGTGCGCGTTCAGTTGGCCGGTGGTGCGCCACTGCTGCACGAAGTGCGGCTGCGAACGCTTGCCGACCCGGGTGGCGACCACGAACGACAGCGGTACGGTGACCAGCGCGACCAGCGCCAGCAGCCAGGACACCCAGAACATCACCACGAGCACGCCGACGATGGTCAGCACCGAGTTGATGAGCTGGCCCATCGACTGCTGGAGCGTCTGCCCGACGTTGTCGATGTCGTTGGTCGCCCGGGACAGCACCTCACCGCGCTGGCGCTTGTCGAAGTACGACAGCGGCAGCCGCGACAGCTTCGCCTGCACGTCCTGGCGCAGCCGGTACATCGTGCGGTTCACGGCCCGGTTGACCAGCCGCGTCGCGACCGCCATCAGCAGGCCGGCGACCAGGAACACACCGAGCGCGAGCAGCAGGACGTGCCCGACGGCGTCGAAGTCGATGCCCTTGCCGGGCGTGAAGTCGGTGCCCCCCAGCACGTCCGCGATGCGGCCCTGACCGCGCTCGCGCAGGGAGCCGAGGACCTGCTCCTTGGTGGCACCGGCCGGGAAGCGCCGGCCGACGATGCCCGCGAACACCAGGTCGGTGGCCCGGCCGAGGATCTTCGGGCCGATCACGCTCAGACCCACGCTGATGACCACGCACAGCAGCAGGCAGTAGATCGTGAGGCGTTCCGGTCTGAACTGGGCGACGAGCCGTTTGCCCGACCCCTTGAAGTCCATCGAGCGCTGGTCGGGGCCGCCCCCGGCCATCATGCGTCCCATGGGCCCGGCCATCAGGCGGCCTCCGCTTCCGTCAGCTGGGAGAGCACGATCTCCCGGTAGGTCTCGTTGGATGCCATCAGCTCGGCGTGCCGGCCGGAACCGACGACCCGGCCCTCGTCCAGCACGATGATCCGGTCCGCGTCCCGGATGGTCGCCACCCGCTGGGCGACGATCACGACGGTCGCCTCGGCGGTCTCCCGGCCGAGCGCGGCGCGCAGGGCCGCGTCCGTCGCGTAGTCGAGCGCGGAGAAGGAGTCGTCGAAGAGGTAGATCTCCGGGCGCTGCACCAGCGTGCGGGCGATGGCGAGCCGCTGCCGCTGGCCACCGGAGACGTTGGTGCCTCCCTGAGCGATCGGCGCGTCCAGGCCGCCCTCCAGCTTCCGCACGAAGTCCTTGGCCTGCGCCACCTCCAGCGCGTGCCACAGCTCCTCGTCCGTGGCGTCCGGATTGCCGTACCGCAGATTGGTCGCGACGGTGCCCGCGAACAGGTACGGCTTCTGCGGCACGAGCCCGACCGTCCGGGCGAGCAGCTGCGGCTCGACCTCGCGCACGTTGACGCCGTCCACCAGGACCTCGCCCTCGGTGGCGTCGAACAGCCGGGGAACGAGACCCAGCAGGGTCGACTTGCCGCTGCCGGTGGAGCCGATCACGGCGGTCGTCTGCCCCGGCCGGGCCACCAGGTCGATGGACCTGAGCACCGGCTCCTCGGCACCCGGGTAGCGGAAGCCCGCGCCCCGGATCTCCAGGTGCCCGTGCGCCCGCAGCGCGGTGACGGGGGCCGCCGGCGGTACGACGCTGGACTCGGTCTCCAGGACGTCCTGGATGCGCTCGGCGCACACCTCCGCGCGCGGCACCATCATGAACATGAAGGTGGCCATCATCACGGACATGACGATCTGCATCAGATAGGCGAGGAAGGCGGTGAGGTCGCCGATGGCCATCCCGCCGCTGTCGATGCGGTGGGCGCCGAACCACACGACCGCGATGGACGACAGGTTCACCACCGTCATGACGATCGGGAACATCAGGGCCAGCAGCCGGCCGGTGGCCAGCTGCATGTCGGTCAGCTCGCCGTTGGCCTTCCCGAACCGGCCCTGCTCGTACTCGTCGCGGACGAAGGCGCGGATCACCCGGTTGCCGGTGATCTGCTCGCGCAGCACCCGGTTCACCGTGTCCAGCCGGACCTGCATCGCGCGGAACAGCGGGCGCAGCCGGCGCACGATGAGCGTCACCGAGATGCCGAGCACCGGTACCACCGCGACCAGTACCCCGGACAGCGGCACGTCCAGACCGAGGGCGAGCACGATGCCGCCCACGCACATGATGGGTGCCGACACCATCAGGGTGAACGTCATCAGGACCAGCATCTGGACCTGCTGCACGTCGTTCGTCGTACGGGTGATGAGCGAGGGCGCCCCGAAGTGACCCACCTCACGCGCGGAGAAGGACTGGACCCGGTCGAAGACGGCACCGCGCACGTCCCTGCCGAGCGCGGAGGCGGTCCGGGCGCCGTAGTACACGGCACCGATGTTGCACCCCACCTGCACCAGCGAGATGCCGATCATCAGGGCACCGAAGGACAGGATGTAACCGGTGTCACCCTTCACGACACCGTTGTCGATGATGTCCGCGTTCAGAGTGGGCAGGTAGAGGGTGGCGCAGGTCTGCAGGAACTGCAGCACCACCAGCAGGGCGATGGGTTTCTTGTAGGGCCTGAGACAGGTCCGCAGAAGTCGTATGAGCACGCTACGTCTCTCGGAGTCGGCGACAGGGGCTTGGTCGGTTGCCCTTGGCCCCTATCGTCGGACACTCCACCGGCGTTACCTCAACTGGTTATCCCGTCGCCGGGCTTCACGGACGGAACGCCCCCGGATGGGTCTGCTCCCGCACCGCCGTGAACTGCTGCCGCACCGCCTGCCCCACGGCCAGTTCCTCGCCGGGCTCCAGCACCTGCGCCGCCGCGCCCTGCCAGGCCGGGGGGTTGCGCGGATCGAGTGTGCCCTGCGACACACCGAGCGCCCAGGCCGCCTGCCGGGCCGCGCCGATCGCCGTGTAGTCCGCGGGCTGCGGTACGACGACCTGCGCGCCGAACAGGGAGGGCGCCGCGGCCTGCACGGCGGGCAGCTCGGCGGCCGGGCCGAGCAGGAAGATCCGGCGCACCTCCACGCCCCGCCCGCGCAGCACGTCCAGCGCGTCGGCCAGCCCGCACAGCATGCCCTCGAACGCGGCCCGCGCCAGGTGCTCCGGCTTCATCGACTCGCGCCGCAGCCCCGCGAGGGTCCCCGCGGTGTGCGGCAGGTTCGGCGTCCGCTCGCCCTCCAGGTACGGCAGCAGCACCAGCCCGTGCGCGCCCGGCGTGGACTTCATCGCCAGGTCGGACAGGCTCTCCAGATCCGGCAGGCCGAGCAGCTCGGCGGCGCCGCGCAGGGCGCGTACGGCGTTCAGGGTGGTGACGACCGGCAGGTGCATGCCGGTGGCGTCGGCGAGGGAGGTGATCATCCCGGACTGGTCGGTGAGCGCCTCCGGGTGCACGGCCATCACGGAGCCGGAGGCCCCGAGGGACACGACCGCGTCCCCCAGCCCGATCCCGAGCCCGAACGCGGCGGCCATGGTCTCCCCGGTGCCGGCGGAGATCAGCAGGCCCTCCGGGGTCGTACCGGCCGCGTCGGACGGGCCGATCACCTCCGGCAGCACCGCCTGGTGGCCGAGGGCCAGCTCGACCAGGTCGGGCCGGTAGGCGCCGGTGGCCGCCGACCAGTACCCGGTGCCGGAGGCCCCGCCGCGGTCGGTGGTCCGCCGCACGGGCCGTCCGAGCAGCTGCCACACCAGCCAGTCGTGGGCCTGGAGCAGGACGGCCGTGCGCAGCGCGTTCTCGGGTTCGTTCTTCGCGAGCCAGCGCAGCTTGGTCACCGGCTGGGCCGCCTGCGGGACGCATCCGACCGCCTGCGCCCAGGCCTCCCGGCCGCCGAGCGCGTCCACGAGGTCGGCGGCCGCGACCTGGGCGCGCTTGTCGCCGCCGACCATCGCGGGGCGGACGGTGTTGCCCTGGGCGTCCAGCGGGATCACCGCGTTCTGCTGGGCCGACACGCCGATGGCCTGCACGCCCTCCAGCAGGCCACCGCCGGCGGCCTCACCGAGCGAGAGCAGCCAGGCCTGCGGGTCGATGTCGCTGGGCCGGCCCTCGACCGGGTGGGGGGCATACCCCTGCCGTAGTACGGCACCGGTGTCCGTGTCGCAGACCACGATGCGTGTGAAGTCCGGTGAGCTGTCCAAGCCGGCGACTATCCCCATGCGGAGAATTTTGCCGCATTCCGAGGAGTGGCCCTTACGTGTTGCTCGTGCCCCAGTCGTCCTCGGTCCTGCCGTCGCCGCCTCGGTCGCGCAGGGAGCGGACCGGATGGGCCACCGACTCCGGGACCCGGTCGCCGACCTTGTCGCTGACCGTGTGGAGCGCCTTGCCCGCGTAGACGCGGCCCTGCTGGGCGGCCGTCTCCGCGGTGTTGCGCACCGCGGGGTTCTGCGCGATCCGGCGGGCCGACTTCTTCAGCTGCTCGTAGCGCTCACGACCGGCCCTCGTGCCGAGTACGTAACCGAGGGCCAGTCCGGCGAGGAACGTGAGCCGGTAGCGCATGGCTGCCACCCTTCCCGTGCGTAGTTTCTGGTGCCGCGCTGGCGCCTGGGGATACCGATTGGCGGAGCACCCCCCTGCTTGCGCTAATGTATGTGTCGCAGCGAGCGCCCGCCCCCTGGCGAATACCCAGGTAGGTACGTTCGATGCAACGAGGCGATCCTCCGTAGCTCAATTGGCAGAGCAGCCGGCTGTTAACCGGCAGGTTACTGGTTCGAGTCCAGTCGGGGGAGCTTCGGTCCTCCGTAGCTCAATTGGCAGAGCAGCCGGCTGTTAACCGGCAGGTTACTGGTTCGAGTCCAGTCGGGGGAGCGCTGAACGAGGACCCCTCCGGGGTCCTTTTTCATGTCCCCGGGAACCGCCGCGGCCTGCGGCGCTGTCCTCAAGGTCATGAGCAGAGCGGAAGCCGACCATCCGAGGCAGGAGATCGTATGAGCGGCTATGCTGCGGCAGACGGCGCGCACACTTGTACGCGACACGCCGCTATGGGGCGGTAGCTCAGCCGGTTAGAGCAGCGGACTCATAATCCGTCGGCCGTGGGTTCGAGTCCCACCCGCCCCACCGAGGCGCCTCGGCGCAGGAACGTTTTCAGCTGCGGCGCAGCATTAACCCCCTCCGGGCGGAGGGGGTTACGGCACCTCTGAAGATCCTTGGCCGGGCCGAGGCCCGGACGGGGTGCGGACGATCACCGTGGACACGACAGGACGGCTCCGGGTCCACGGGGCCCTGTCGCCCGATCACCCGGCCGGGCGTGATCGTGCCGGTGTCCTCCGGCCGGCGGCCGGGCGCAGCCGGCGCCGGGGTGGTGTCACGCCTTGCAGAAGCCGAGTCCCCTGAGGGCTTCGTCGATCTGCTTGCCCTGTGCCTCGGTCGTGGTGACGTCCTCGTAGGTGAAGCGCTGGGACGCGGCCCAGTCGGCCTTGCCGCTGCCGCCGTTGAGGGCGGAGCACTGGTTGCGGGCGGCGTCGATGGCCTTGTCCTCGTACTTCACGATGTCCGGGTTCGCGGCGGCGAGGGCGCGGAGCAGCGCTGCGCGCTCGGCACCGGTCGGCACGGGCGGGATGCCGGTGGCCTTCTCGGCGGCGCTGACACCGGCGCTGGGCTCACTGCTCGCTGCCGGGGTCCTGGTCGTCTCGGCGGGCTTCGCGTCCTCGCCGCTGTCGCTGCCGCCGCAGCCGACGAGCGAGACGGCGAGCGCCGCCATGACGGCGGCGATGTTCGTGCGGGTGCGCATGTTCCCCCCTGGTCCGGTGGCTGAGTGGCCATCATGCGTCAGTTTCGATCACTGCAACTGGAGTGCGGCCAGTTACGAGAGTTACCAGCGTGATCAGGGTGGAAAGTGGCTGAAAGTGACCTGTGAGGCAAAGGGGGCAGGTCATGCGTGCCGGTCACCGCAAGCGATCCGCCGTCCTGGGTACGTCCCTCATCGCCGCCACCCTCGCCCTCGGCCCCGCTGGAGCCTGGCGGACCGCATCCGCCGCGAAGTCGGCGTACGGGACGGCGCCTCCACCGGTGACGACTCACACCCGGAGTTGAACGGCCGTCAGCTCCGTCCCTGCGCCGCCGGCCCCGGGAACCAGGAGACCATCTCCTCGTACACGTCCGGGACTTCCCCGGTGCCGGTGAGCCAGTCGGTCTCGCCCTGGCTCCACTCGTAGGCGCGGTGACGGGCGCCGAGTTCCTCGACGAGTTCGGCGGCCAGCCGGGACGCCTCGTAGAGGTCCTGGTCGGTGGTCTGGGAGCTGGCGGCGACGATCAGCCCGCGCACCTCGGCCGAGTGGCCGTAGCGGAAGGCGCCGGTGCCGAGCAGGTGCGGGTCGGTGTGCACCGGTGTGCCGTTGTCGCCGCCGAGGCGCCGGTGGGCCGCCGCCTTGGCCGCGGCCTTGGGGAGGAAGCGGCGCGCCTCGTCCCCGACCGTGACCGCGCCCAGGACCGCGTCCGCGGGTGCGGTGCCCGCCTCCGCCGTCGGGTCGAGGACGACGAAGCCCATCGCGGGGCGCGGGTAGGGGCCGCGCGGCGCCTTGCCCTCCGGGGCGGTGTGGTTGCGCAGGATGCTCTCGGCCCGGCGGCGGCCGAGGTCCGCCAGCAGAGCGGTCAGTTCCCCGTCGGTGAGCATGTACGTGTAGGGGTTGCGGCGCACCGCCGCCTCGACGCGGAGTGTGCCGGCCGTGCTCGTCACGCCTGTCTCCTCCTTGCTGCGCTGACCGCTGTCCGCACCCGGTGGCGCGGCCCGGCACACCGTAGCGGCCTGATCATCCACGAGGCCATAGGTCTGGACCATTTTTCTGATCACTGTTGACCTTGCCGTGTGTCGCCCCGTAGATTTCCGTCCCGTCTTGATCAATGGTCCAGACCAGCTCTCCAAAGGCTCGCTGGGCTTTCCATTCGACGATCCCCCTTCTCGGGGTGCGCTGTGCTCTCAGGCTGCTGAGAGAAGGGGCGAAGGGGATGTTTGTCTTGACGACGCAGGTGTTAACGAACCTTGCGCAGAAGTTCACGGCCGACGGATTCGCCACCGTCGGAGAACTCGTTTCCCCCGGTGAACTCGCTGTTTACCGGGACATCTACGACCGTTTCCTGAACGGTGACATCGAAGCGGGCGACAAACGGTCCGATCTCGGTTCCCACGCCCCCCGCAAGGACGGCGTACGCGAGAACATCACACAGATCATGTGGCCCTCGGCCCTCCACCCGCCGCTGCGGGAACTCCCACTCCACCGCAAGGCGCTCGCCGTCGCCCGGGAACTCATCGGCGCCGACGCGGAACTCGACTTCGACATGATGATCCACAAGGATCCGCACACCGCCGTCCCCACGCCCTGGCACCAGGACGCGGCCTACTGGATCGACATGCCCGACCACCGGGCGGTCTCGATCTGGGTGGCGCTGGACGACGCCGACGTCGACAACGGCTGCATGTGGTACGTACGCGGCTCGCACGAACAGCCGCTGCGCCCGCACCGGCCCACCAGCGACGGCAAGAACATCGAGTGCGACTGCTCCGAGGACGAGCCGGGAGCCACTCCGGTGCCACTGCGGGCGGGGGAAGCAGTGGCCCACTCCGGCTTCACGCTGCACTACTCGCGGGGCAACACCACGGACGGCACGCGCCGCGCGTACATCCTCAACTACCGCCCCGCCGCGATGATCCGGCACGAACGGGCACAGGGCGCGGACCACGGACTCAACGAGAACGTACGGCAGGTCCGCAACTCCGGCGCCGTCGAGGACTGACCACCCGGCACCACCCCCCCACCGCCGGGCCGGCCACCACCGGCCCGGCCCCGACAGCCAGATGGGAAAGCCGTGAACCCTGTCATTCTGACTGGTGCCGTCATGACCCACCCGCGACGCCGAGCGGCGGCCGAGGCCATCGCGGCGAAGGACCCGCGGGGCCGCGTCCGTGTCGTCACCGACCCGGACCCCTCCGGCCCGCCCACCGCGCTGCGCACCGCGAACCCGTCCTGGAGCAGTGTCGGTGCGGACGCCACCCACCACGTGGTCTTCCAGGACGACGTCCTCGTCGCCGAGGATTTCTTCCCCTGTGCCGAAAAGGTCGCCGCCGCCGTTCCCGGTGAGGCCGTCGCCTTTTACGAGGGCTGGGAAGGCAGAAACAGCGGTGTCGTACGCCTCGGCGCCCTCACGGGTGCGCAGTGGGCCTATGCCATCGACGAACACGTCCCGTCGCTGGCCCTGATGCTGCCCGCCGACGCCGCCCGCGGATACGAGCGATTCGCGGCGGAACACGGCAATGGCTGGCCGTACGACGTGGTGATCCAGCGGTACCTCAAGGCGCTGGACATTCCGGTGCGGATCGCCGTGCCCAGTACCGTCGACCACGACGACGTGCCGAGCATCGCCGGAAACAGCACCCACGGATGGCGCCGCGCCACATTCTTCACCGACCGGGCCGCATTTTCCCCCGACGACAACACCGCGTGCGCCGCATTCTCCATGGTGCCCTTCTACCAGTACGGCGAGTCGAAATGCGCGGTACGGCAGGAGGACCGCTGGGAATACCTCGACACCGACCGCCATCTGCGGCGCATCGGCCTGCTCGACCGCTGCGAGGAGACCCTCGCCGCGGCGGACCGGCCCGATCTGCCCGACACCGTGTGCCGGCAGGTGTGGCTCACCGCCTTCGCCACCGGCGTCGCCGTCGCCGGCCTGACGGACCGTGACCCGGAGCCCGCCGTGGCGGCGGCGGTGATGGAGTCCCTCGGCCCCGGCGGCCTGTGCGAGGAGTACACCGGCGCCGAACTCGTGCCGATGATCCCGCTCGTCCGCGACCTCGCCCTGGCCGCCCTCGACGCCGGCCGGGCCGCGCACCGCGCCACCGCCGGCACCCCCCGCCCCGCACCCGCGCCCGGCGTCGTCGTCACCGGCGGCGACCCCGCCTTCGGCGCCCAGCTCGCGCGGCTGCTGACCGACGCGGGCCGCACCGCCGTACACGCCGAACGGCTCGACCCGGCCACGCACGCGGTGCCCGAGGCACCGGACGCCGTGATCCACCTCGGCACCCCGCACGACACCGGGTACCCGCTGGCGGACCTGCTCGCCGACGCCGAGAAGCTCGGCGCACGGCGGCTGGTGCACGCGAGTTCGGCCGCCGTCTACCGGGGCGGCGCCGCCGAGGACCGCACCGAGGACTCCGTGCGTGAACAGCCCGGGGACGCCGAGGCCCGGCTGTGGTGGGACGCGGAGGAGCAGTGCAGGGCCTGGGGCCGGCAGACCGGCACGCCCGTGCAGATCGTGCGGTTCGCCGAGCCGGTGGGCCCGCACGCCCCGCTGGACGGGGTCCTCGCCGGCTGGATGCTGCGGGCCTGGACCCGGCGCCCCATGACCCTGGTCGAGGGCCGCCGGCACCAGATCGTGGACTACCGCGACATGGCCGACGCCCTCGCCGCGCTGCTCGCCCGCCCGGCCGGACCCGAGGTCTGCAACGTCGCCTCCGCCGGCTACGACGAGACCGCCTTCGCCGAACTGGTCACCCGGACGGCCCGCCGCACCCCCTGGGAGCGGGCCGACGCCCCCGGACCGCACACCCCCCTCATGTCCACCGCCCTGATCACCGCCGAAACCGGCTGGCGGCCCGCGGCACCGGTGCACAATGGCGCCCGGGCGCAGGCACAGTGGCTGGCCTGCGACACCCATGACGACCTCGTCGGGCTCTGGCGGACCCCGGACCCCGGCGACGACACCGGCGTACGGCGGGCCTGACGATGACGGAGAAGGCGGAGAAGCGGGCGGCGCCCGAGACGGGCGGCGGCACGGGGGACGGGATCTTCTCGCCGCCGTACCTCGCCGCCACGCTGACGTTCGCCGTGGTGATGTTCCTGACCGGGTTCGCCGCCCTCGCCGTGGTGCCCACCCTGCCGACCGCGGCCCGGGAACTGGACGGCGTGTCCCTGTTCCCGGTCGTGGCGGGCTGCTTCGTCGCCGCCAGCCTGTTCGGCGGGGTGCTCGGCGGGCACTGGGCCGACCGGGCGGGCGCCCGGCGGCCCCTGGCGCTCGGCATGGTCCTGTCGGTGCTCACCCTGCTGGTGTCCGCGTCCAGCGTGTCCGTCTGGCAGCTCGCCGCCGGCCGGTTCGTGGACGGCCTGGCCGCCGGCATGGTCGCGGTGTCGGTGACCACCGCCATCGGCCAGGCCTACCCCGAGCGGCTGCGGCCCCGGATGCTCGCCATGATGAGCGCCAGCTGGGTCATCCCGTCGCTGCTCGGGCCGCCGCTCGCCGGTGTGGTCGTCCAGTGGTGGTCCTGGCGCGCGGTCTTCTACGGCCTCGCCGCCCTGACGGCGCTGCCCGCCGTCGCCCTCGTCGTCGTCCTGCGCAGACCCGTGGACGGCGACCCGGCCGGCGTACCCCCCGCCGCGGAACGGGCCGCCCGCCCCCCGCTGCTGGTCGCGGCCATGCTCAGCCTCGGCGCGGCGCTCGGCCAGTACGGCGTCTCCGACTGGGACCCGCGCCACCTCGCCTTCGTCGCCGCCGGCCTGGTCCTCCTCGTCGTCTTCGCCCCGAGGCTGCTGCCGCGCGGGACCTGGCGCAGCGCCCGGGGCCTGCCGACCGCGGTGCTGCTGCGCGGCCTGACCTCCGGCACGTACTTCACCATCGAGGCGCTGGTGCCGCTGATGCTGATCACCGAACGGCGGGTCGACGCCGTCGTGGTCGGCGTGGCCTTCACCGCCTCCGCGGTGCTGTGGGCCGGCGCCTCCTGGGTGCAGGGCAAGGCGCTCCAGCACGTGGCCCGGCACCGCCTCGTCACCGCGGGCGCCCTCGTCATGACCGCCTCCGCGGCCCTCGCCGTGGCGGGCTGTTCCGGCGGACTGCCCGCGGTCACGGCAGCCGCCGCGATGCCGCTGTCCGCCATCGGCATGGGGCTGCTGGACCCCTGCGTCACCGTGCTCTCCCTGAAACACAGCGAGCCGCACCGGCAGGGCCACACCACCAGCGCCATGCAGACCAACATGAACCTCGGCCAGGTCGTCGTCCTGGCCCTGGCCTCCGGAGTCCTCAACGCCTGCCTGGCGGCCGGCGCAGGCCCGCTCGACGGCTACCGCGTGGCGTTCGCGCTGCTGCTCCTGCCGACCCTGCTGGTCGCCCTGCTCGCCGTCCGCGCCCGCGGCGACTGACCTCCCCCCTCCCTCTCCTCTCTCTCCTTTTTCCGCACCCTCCCCTCCGAAAGGGACCGTTGTGCGCAGTGACCTTGTCGTCATAGGCCTCGGATACGTGGGCCTGCCCCTCGCGGTGGAAGCCACCCGCTCCGGGATGACCGTCGTCGGCCTCGACAGGAACGCCGAGGTCGTCACCCGGCTCAACGCCGGTGTCTCGCACGTCGACGACATCGACGACGCCACCGTCGCCCAAGTCCGCGCCCAGGGCTTCACCGCGACCACCGACGAGAGCGCCGTCGCCGGGACGGACACCGTCGTGATCTGCGTCCCCACCCCGCTGTCCGCGCACGGCGGACCCGACCTGACCATGGTCGAGAGCGCCTGCGCGGCGATCAGCCGCCACCTGCGGCCCGGCACCCTGGTCGTCCTGGAGTCGACCACCTACCCCGGCACCACCGACGAGGTCGTCCGGCCCCTCCTCGAACGCTCCGGACTCACCGCCGGCCGCGACTTCCACCTCGCCTTCTCACCGGAACGCGTCGACCCCGGCAACCAGGTCTACGGCATCCGCAACACCCCCAAGGTAGTCGGCGGCCACACCCCCGCCTGCGCCACCGCCGCCGCGGCGTTCTACGGCAAGATCGTCGACACCGTCGTCCAGGCCACCGGCACCCGCGAGGCCGAGATGGCCAAGCTCATCGAGAACACCTACCGGCACGTCAACATCGCGCTGGTCAACGAGATGGCCATCTTCTGCAACGAACTCGGCATCGACCTGTGGGACGCGATCTCCTGCGCCGCCACCAAGCCCTTCGGCTACCAGGCGTTCCGGCCCGGCCCCGGCGTCGGCGGCCACTGCATCCCGATCGACCCCAACTACCTCGCCCACAAGGTCCGCACCCTCGGCTACCCCTTCCGCATGGTCGAACTCGCCCAGGAGATCAACACACGCATGCCGCGCTACGTCGTGGAACGCGCCCAGCACCTCCTGGACCGGGCCGGCAAGACCCTCGGCGGCGCCCGCGTGCTGCTGCTCGGCGTCACCTACAAGGCGGACATCGCCGACCAGCGCGAGACCTCCGCCCGAGACGTCGTCAAACGGCTCCGGGCCCGCGGCGCCGACGTCTCCTACCACGACCCGTACGTCCCCGAGTGGTCCGTCGACGGCACGGCCGTCCCGTCCGCCGCCGACCTGCCCGCCGCCCTGGAGACCGCCGACCTCGCCATCCTCCTCCAGCGGCACCGGGCGTTCGACCTGGACGAGATCCAGCGGCGCGCCCCGCTGCTCCTCGACACCCGCGGCGCCGCCCGCCCGCAGCCGCACGTCGAACGCCTCTGACCGGCAGCCCCGCCCCCTCCCCTTCTCACACCCCAGGAGTGCTCCCATGTGCGGTATCGCCGGATGGGTCGACTACGCCCGCCCCGTCGACCACGACATCGCGCGCGCCATGACGGACACCATGGCCCGGCGCGGCCCCGACGCGGAAGGGCTCTGGACCGACGACCACGTCGCCCTCGGCCACCGGCGGCTGTCCGTGATCGACCTCGAAGGCGGCTGCCAGCCGATGGCCGCCGACGAGGGCCCCGGCGCCCGCGCCACGCTCACCTACAGCGGCGAGACGTACAACTTCCAGGAACTGCGCACCCGGCTCACCGGCCTCGGCCACCACTTCACCACCCGCAGCGACACCGAGGTCGTCCTGCGCGCCTACCTGGAGTGGGGCCCCGGGTTCGTCGACCGGCTCGAAGGCATCTACGCCTTCGCGATCTGGGACCGCGACCGCGACGAACTCCTGCTCGTCCGCGACCGCATGGGCGTCAAACCCCTCTACTACGCCGAGACCCCCTCCGGCGTGCTCTTCGGCTCCGAACCCAAGGCGATCCTCGCCCACCCCGCGTTCCGGCCCGTGCTCGACGCGGACGGCCTGCGGGACATCCTGTCCGTGGCCAAGGTGCCCGGACACGCGATCTTCCGCGGCATGCGCGAGGTCCCGGCCGGCTGCCTGGTCCGGGTGAACCGCACCGGCCTCACCGAGGAACGCTACTGGCAGCTCCGGGTCGCCGAGCACACCGACTCCCTGGACGACACCATCCGCACCGTGCGCGAACTCCTCGCGTCCACCGTGGAACAGCAGATGGTCTCCGACGTACCGCTGTGCACCCTGCTGTCCGGCGGCCTCGACTCCAGCTCGCTCACCGCGCTCGCCGCGCACGCCACCCGCACCAAGGGGCTCGGCCGCATCCGCTCCTGCTCGGTCAGCGACCCCGACCTCGACGGCACCGCCGGCCCCGACGCCAACGAGGACCACGTCTACGCCCGGCTGCTCGCCGAACACGTCGGCTCCGACCACAGCGAACTCCCGCTCAAGGCCCCCGACCTGCTCGACCCGGCACTGCGCGCCTCCGTCCTGCGCGCCTACGACCTGCCCCTCGCCAAGGGCGACGAACACGCCTCCCTGCACCTGCTGTTCAGCATCGTCCGGCAGCACTCCACCGTCGCCCTGTCCGGCGAGTGCGGCGACGAGGTGTTCGGCGGCTACCGCTGGCAGCGCGACCCCGACGCGGTCTTCTCCACCACGTTCCCCTGGGTCCACGAAGGACGCCACAACTACCGGGGCAACGACGTCGTCTTCACCCCCGACCTGCTCGCCAAGCTCGACCTCGACACCTACGAACGCGACTGCCACAGCACCGCCGTCGCCGAGATCGACGCCCGCCGGCACCTGGACGACCCCGCCGAGGCCCGCTACCGCGAGGTCACCTACCTCGCCCTCACCCGCCACGCCCAGGTCCTCTTCGACCGCAAGGACCGCATGAGCATGGCCTGCGGACTGGAGGTCCGCGTGCCCTTCGCCGACCACCGGCTGGTCGAGTACACCTTCAACGTCCCCTGGGCGATGAAGAGTTTCGACGGCCGGGAGAAGAGCCTGCTGCGCGCGGCCACGAAGGACCTGCTGCCCACGGCCGTCGCCCAGCGGGTCAAGACGCCGTACCCCTCCATCCGGGCCGAGGCCTACAACCGGACCCTGCGCGAGCGCCTCGCCGACCTCGTGCGCACCGGCACCGGCCCGCTCGACCCCTTCTTCTCGCCCGGCATCAGGACACGGGTACGGCGGGACGGAGCCGCGGCGCTGGAGCAGGGCATGAGCCGGGCCGCCCTGGAGACCACCCTCCAACTGGACGCGTGGCTGCGGGCGTACGACGTGGACGTCGTGCTCTGAGCCGCACCGGCCGCCGGATCCGGGCCGGGCATGGACGGGCCGGGTCCGGCGGCCATACTGGACCGCATGGAACGCATCGGGGGATACCTCGTCGAGCGCCGGCTCGGCGAGGGCGGCATGGGCACGGTCTATCTCGCACGGACGCGCGGCGGACGGGCCGTCGCCCTGAAGGTCGCCAAGGCCGAACTGGCCGCCGACCCGGTGTTCCGCGAGCGGTTCCGCAGCGAAGTGGAGGCGGCCCGCGCGGTCGGCGGCTTCCACACGGCACCGGTGGTGGACGCCGACGTCGACGGCGACCCGCTGTGGCTGGCCACGGCCTACATCCCCGGACCCACCCTCGCCGCCCGGCTCGCCGCCGAGGGCGCCATGGACGAGGACCGGCTGCGGTCCCTGGGCGCCGCGCTCGCCGAGGCACTGGAGTCCATCCACTCCTGCGGCCTGGTGCACCGGGACCTCAAGCCCGGCAACATCATCATGGCCGTCGACGGGCCGCGCGTCCTCGACTTCGGCATAGCCCGGGCCGTCGAGTCCACCCGCCTCACCGCCACCGGCACCGCCTTCGGCACCCCCGGCTTCCTCGCGCCCGAGCAGGCCCTCGGCCACGATGTGACCGGCGCCGCCGACGTGTTCGCCCTCGGCGCCGTGCTGGTCGCGGCGGCCGGCGGCAGCGCCTGGGGCGAGGGCACACCGATGGGGCTGATGTACCGCTCCGTGCACGAGCCGCCCGACCTGTCCGCCGTACCCGCCGGGCTGGCGGACCTGGTCTCCGCGTGCCTGGCCAAGGAGCCCGCGGACCGGCCGACGCCCACCGAACTGCTGGACCGGCTGACGGACCCGGCACCGGACCCGGCCCGGCCGGCGGCACCGCCGTACCCGCCCACGCTCACCGCGTCCCCGGGACCGGCCACGCCGCCCCCGGCGTTCACCCCGCCCCCGCCGCCCGCGGCACCCCCGCAGGCCACGGCGCCCCTGTACCAGCGCCCCGTGCAGCAGCCCGTCCAGACCGCCACGCCACCGCACTTGCCCGTCCAAACCGCCACGCCACCGCACCTGCCCGCACAGCCCGCCACCCCGCCGGCCCCCTACGGCTTCGGGCCGCCCATGCCCTACGGCACCCCGGAGGCCGTGCTCGCCGACGCGCAGTCCGGCGCGGTCGTCAACGCCACCGGAGTCCTCTTCGAAGTGGCGGGCGTCACCGCGGACTTCGCCTGGTCCGAGATCGCGCACGTAGGACGCCACTGGCGCGGCAACCGCCTCACCCTCACCGTGCGGCTGTGGGACGGCGGGGTGTACACCTGCGAGCTCAACGCCCGCCGCAGGGCCCGGCTGACCGCCTGGCTGGCCCAGCTCGACCCGGTCCTCGCCCGGTACCTCACCCGCTAGCCGGCCCGGTCAACCACCGCGCCCGACGGAAGACTTGGGCCGGTCCAGGCTTGAACCGGCCGGGACGTGGGCACGCACCTCCTACCGGCGTGCAGCCGGGCGTTGTCGGCAGCAGGAGGGCGTCATGGACCGTCGGATCCGGGTACGTGTCAGCCGGCGGCCCGCCGCGCCGCGCGGGCAGGAGATCGACCGCAGGACCCCCTCGGGGCGCGTCCTGCCGTACTGACCGCGGTACCGACCCGGTCCGCCGCGGCGGCCAGGGCCGCCCGCAGCGGCTCCGGCGGGGCCGGCCCGTCCGGCGCCGCGCTCGCCGCGACCGCCGACGCAACCTCCCGCAGCTTGGTGTTGGACCGCTGGGACGCCTCCCGCAGGATCTCCCACGCCTGGTCCGGGGTGCACCCGTGCGCCGCCATGAGGATGCCCCGGGCCTGGTCGATCACCGGGCGGGAGTCCATGGCACGGCGCAGTTGCTCGACCTCCAGGCTCAGCGCGTGCAGCCGCTCGGACTGCTCGGCGTGCTCACGGGCGACCGCCGAGGCGGTACGGGCGGGAAGCCCCGCCGGCAGGGCGGCGCTCAGCGGGTCCACGGGATCCAGGCCCACCAGTTCCAGCACCCGGCGTGGCTGCCCCCGCCCGCCGGTGGCCCGTACGGGCACCCGCCGCCGGCGGCCGTACTCGCTCAGCGTGTCCAGGGCCGCCGGCCCCGCCGTGTCCAGGAAGGTCACCCCGGACGCGTCCAGGTCGACCCCGGCCACACCCGCCGGCAGAGCCGCCAGCGCCCTGGTGAGGGGCTGCGTACAGCCGCGGACCAGCTCACCGCGCGCGGTCAGCAGGACCCGGTCGCCCTCCGCACCGCCGTCGACGGCCAGGGTGTCCAGCCGCCCGGTGTGCGGTGCGCGTGCAGCTGGCATCATGCTCTCGTCTCGCTCCGCCGTCGGTCGTACGCGGCTCGCCTGCCCCAGCCGCACGGACCTGCACCCCGTCCGGGAGAGCCAGGGCGCATACTGGGCAGTCATGTACCCGTGCGGCTGGGAGACGGCGTGAACGCAGCTGAACCGGCGCGGCCCCGGCCGGCCGTCGTGCCGAGGCCGGCGGTGCCGGGCCCCGCGGCGCCACGGCTCGATGTGTCCCCGTTGACCGGGCGGACCGGATTCCGGGCGGCGGGCGAGGTCAGCCTGCGCACGCGCGGCATCTGGGAGCGCGCGCTGGAGCGGGCCGTTCGCGAGGGCGAGGACGTGTATTACTTGGAGCTTTCCGCGCTGACCTTCGTCGACGTCGCGGGCGCCGGCGCACTGGCGGACGCCGCCCGGAACCTCGGCGGGCAGCGGCGCCTGGTGCTGGACCGGCCCCCGGACGCCCTGCCACGGATACTGGACCTGCTGTGGCCCGGTCTGCCGGGGATCGAGGTGCGGACGTCATGACCGCCACCACCGAACCCGTGGACCCGTTCGTGCACCCCGCGCTCTTCTACGCCGACGCGCGGGAGTACGTCGCCGGCACCGTGCCGTTCGTCCGGGCGGCGCTGACGGCCGGCGAGCCCGTCGCGGTCGCCGTCCCCGGCGAGAACCTGCGGCTGATCCAGGACGAGCTGGGCCCCGACGGCGCCGCCGTACGGTTCCTGGACATGCGGGAGGCCGGACGCAACCCCGGCCGGATCATCCCCGGTGTGCTGCGCGCCTTCGCCGACACCCAGCCGCCCGGCCGCCGGGTCCACATCATCGGCGAGCCGGTCTGGGCGGGCCGCAGCCCGGCCGAGTACCCGGCCTGCGCCCAGCACGAGGCGCTCATCAACGCGGCGTTCCGGGGCCGCGAGGTCACCATCCTGTGCCCGTACGACACCGCCCGCCTGGACGAGCGGGCGCTCGCCGACGCGCACGCCACCCACCCGGTCGTCATCCCGGCCGGCTCCGGCACCGAACGGACCAGCGCCGACTACGACCCCGACGGCGTGGTCTCCCGCTACAACGAGCCGCTGCCACGCGCCCCCGGCGCCGGCCCCGACGTGCTGCGCCGCTCCTTCGACGAGGACTCCCTGTCCGCCGTCCGGCATCTGGCCACCGACCACGGCGCCCGGCTGGGCCTGACCGGCCTGGGCCTGGAGAACCTGGCGCTGATCACCGCCGAGCTGACCACGAACAGCGTCGTCCACGGCGGTGGCACCGGCACCCTGACGGTGTGGCCCGAGGACGGGTACGTACTGTGCGAGGTCCGCGACAAGGGCCGCCTCGACGACCCGCTGGCCGGCCGCCGCCCCGCCGGCCGCGACCAGCGGGGCGGACGCGGACTGCTGCTGGTCAACCTGGTCTCGGACCTGGTCCGCACGCACACCGGCCTGGAGGGCACGACGATCCGCTCCTACCTGCGCCGCTGACGGCGCCCCCGGAGCGGGCTCAGCCGGCGAGCGGGTTCAGGACCAGCGGTTCGATCCGGCCCTCCAGCATGGCGCCCAGGCCCTGCGCCGCGCACACGTCGGGCCGCTCGGCGATGTGCACCGGCATCCCGGTGGCCCGCCGCAGCATCTGGTCGAACCCGGGCAGCAGCGCCGAGCCGCCGACCATGACGATCCCGCGGTCGGCGAGGTCGGCCACCAGGTCCGGCGGGCACTCCCGCAGCACCTTGCCGATGGCGTCCAGGACGGCCGTCAGCGGGGTCTGGATTGCGTCGCGCACGGCGGCGGTGTCCACCCGCACACTGCGCGCCAGCCCCGTCGCCACGTCCCGGCCGTGGATCTCGGTCGACGCCGGACCCTGCGGGGTCAGCCCGTTGCCGGACAGGGCCACTTGCAGCGGCCGTACCGCCTGGCTGGGCAGCATCAGCGCGTGCGCGTGCCGCAGGTGCTGCACGATCGCGTGGTCCACGGCCTCGCCACCCACCGGGATCCGCTCGGCGGTGACGATGGAGCCCAGCGAGAGCACCGCGACCTGGGTCGCCGCCGCCCCGCACACCATGACCATGGTGGCCTCGGGCCGCTCCACCGGCAGCCCGCACCCCACGGCTGCGGCGATCAGCGTGTCGACCAGCTCCACCCGCCTGGCGCCCAGCCCGACCAGCGTCTCGATCGTGGCGCGCTGGGCCAGCGGATCGGCGTCGTGCGGGGCACAGGCCGCCGCCCGCAGCCGGGGCCTGCGGCGCAGCGCCCGGCGCATCTTGTCGCCGAGCAGATGCCGCAGCATCCGCTGGGCCATCTCGATGTCCACCACCGTGCCCCCGGCGATGGGCCGTACGACCCTGATGTAGTCCGGGGTGCGCCCCGTCATCTTCTCCGCGAACTCGCCCACGGCTATCAGCGCGCCGGTACGGGTGTTCACGGCGGCGACCGAGGGCTGGTCCACGACCAGGCCGGAGCCCTTCACATACACCCGGGTGCGGGCCGCCCCGAGGTCGACGGCGAAGTGACAGCGGCGCAGCCGCTCCAGGCTGACGGTCACGGCGGATCCTCCCGAGTGCGCGGGCCTTGGGGTCCCCCGCCTGTCAGGCGGGCTCACTGGAATCCTGCGCGGGTCCGGGAGCGGCCGCCTTTCCTGGGCCGCCGGGCGGGGTGCCGCCGAACGGGCGAATTTTCCGGCCTCCCCGGAGTGTCGGCGGGTCAGCGGGCGCGAAGGGCCTCCACCAGCGGTTCGAGGGAGGAGACCGTGACCTCGCTGCCGCCCTCGCGCAGAACGCGCCGGCCGGCTGCGGTGGGCGCGTAGCCGACGAAGCGGAGGCCGAGCTGCTGGGCCGCGGTGAGTTCGGCGACCGAGGAGCTGATCAGCACGCAGGAGCGGGCCGGTGTGCCGACGGCGGTCAGGGCGCGCAGCAGACAGTCGGGGTGGGGCGTCAGCAGGCTGAGGTCGGCGCGGCGGCCGTGGACGCCCGCGAGGGGCAGCCGGTAGGGCTCCAGGCAGCGGTGGACGGCCTGGGTGCACACGTCCGTCACCACGCTGACCCGGCGGCCGGACCGGTGCAGGGCGCGGACGAGCGCGAGGGAGCGGTGCGTCGTCGGCGCGTCCGGCACGGCCCGCAGTTCCAGTTCGTCGAGCCGCGCCCGCAGCAGCGGGCCGAGCCCGTCGTGGGCGAAGGCGCGCAGCAGGTCCAGCGGGTGCGTGAACGCCTCCCGGCCGGGGACGCCCGCGACCGACAGCGGCCGGCCCGTGGGCGCGTCCTGCGGATCACGGTGGTCGGCGACGACGGACAACAGGTCGAGCACGGCCTCCCGGGCCGTCTGCGCCGGGAACAGCCGGGCGAGAGGCCCGTCGAAGCCGATCAGCACCGTCTCGGCGCCCGCGAGGAGCGCCGCCAGCCGCCGGCGGGACGGGACCGGTGGCTCCGCCGCCGGCGCGGGCGCCCACTCGGGGACCAGCTGCACGGCGTACGACACCGTCAGTCCCGGGACCGGCCAGTCGTCCACCCCGGCGTTCACCGCCCGCTGGGCCGCGCCCGCCCGGCGCGGCGGATAGCGGCGCGTGACGGGGGCCGCCGCGCCGCGCAGATGCTCCAGCAGGAGCCCGGAGACACCGGTGGCCTCGGCGCGGACGAACGCCACCGGATCGTCCACCCGCCAGGACAGCTTCACCGCGGCGGTGAACGCGCCCTTGCCGGAGCTCGGCAGGGACACGATCCTCCGGGTCTCGTGTGGGGTGAGGTCGACCGTGTAGTACGTCTCCGGACGGGGCGGACGCGTCCCGTAGGGGTGGATCGGGTCGAGCAGCGTCAGCGGGCCGCCGGGCCGCGTGTGGACGACGGCCGTGCGCCCCGGTGTGGGCACGCCCAGCTCGCGCAGGTCGGGCGTGATGAACGGGCCCCGCACCAGATCCCGCTCCCCGGGCTCGGCGGACCCCGGCCCGAGCGGGCAGTACCAGGCGGCCGGCGGGCTGTCCGGGGCGCTGTCGCGGAACAGCGGCCAAAACCGCTGCGAGCGCCGGGCGGCGGAGCTGGCGGCGAAGTCGTCGTACAGGGCGGGCGGTACGACGACCAGCACGTCCGCGGCGTCCTCCGGCGGCCGGACGGGCGGCCGGCCGAACGTCACCCGCAGCCGCGGCGGGTCGGTCAGCCGGGCGAGCGCCTGGGGGAGTTCGCGCAGTACGGCGACGAGGACGGGCAGGAGATAGGCGCCGGGGGCGGTGCGCACCAGGTAGCCGTCCGGGCGGACCTCCGCCTCGTACTGCCGGGGGCTGAGGGAGCCGCGCGCGAGGATCTCGTGCACGGTGGCTTCGAGCGTGATGCGGGCTTCCGGACGGCCGGTGAGTCCGTCGGCCGTGAAGCGGATCCCGGCCCGGTCGGCGGCGGTGCCGGCGGGGCCGCTCCGCCGCTCCCGGCCCAGTCGCAGCAGCCGTTCGGCGCCGCGCCGCTGGGCCTCCGGGCCGGCGGAGAGGAGCGCGGCGACGGCCGGGCCCAGCTCCGTCCCGAGCGCGTCGGAGTCGTCGGGGTGCAGGGCGCGCGCGATGCCCCCGAGCGCCCGGAGCGCCTTCTCCCGGCTCCCGTGGACCAACGGCGCGGAGTCCAGACAGGTCAGCACCGGCCCGTCCGGGCCGAGCACGACGGTGTGGGCGTCCAGCACCCCGCGCGGCCCGTCCTGCGCGTGCAGCGCGAGGACCGCCTCGGCCAGCGGCGGGAGCAGCGCGCGGACCTCCTCGGCGGGCAGGCCGCCCGGAGCGTCCCGGAGGCGCCGGTGCAGGGGCCGGCCGGCGACGAACTCCCGGACCAGGTACGGGGTTCCGTCGGTGACGCCGTGGTCACGGACCGGTGCGATGCCGGGGTGGCGCAGCTCGCCGAGGCGCCGGCCGAGGTCCTGGAAGGCGGCGGTGGACCGTCCCGGCGGATACCGGTGCAGCACGACGAGCGTGTCACCGTCCCGGGTGTCCTGGGCGAACCAGCCCGTGCCGCCGGTGTCGCCTGTGCCGTCGGTGCCTCCTGTGCCGCCCGTGTCGCCTGTGTCATGCGTGCCCCCTGTGCCGGCTGTGTCAGCCGTACCGCCTGTGCCTTCCGTGCCCCCCGTGCCATCCGTGTCCGCTGTGCCGCTCGTGTCGCCAGTGCTGCCTGTCCGGCCCGAGGCGCCCGTTCCCCCCGTACCGTCGGTGCGCCGCAGCAGCCGGTACCGCCCCGCGAACAGCTCCCCGGCGCCGCCCGCCGTCAGCCGTCGGACGCTGTCCTCGCTGACCGTGGCGAACGGATCGCCCCCCGCGGCCGTCCCCGTGCCCCGCGCGTCCGGGACCGACGCCCGGAACTCGCCCGGCGCCCGGCCCGCCCTGCGGTCGATGAACTCGCCCATGCGGTCGAGGAGTCCGGTGGTGCGGTGGCGGTCGGTGCGGGGCAGGCCGAGCAGCAGCAGCTCGCGCACGCCGTCCCGGAAGGCGTAGGAGCCGGGCGGGCCGTCCGGGGCGGTGGTGAGCATCCCGCTGACGATCACCTCGGCCAGGTGCTGGGGACGCGGATCGGGTTCGACGGCGGCCTGGACCAGGCGCATCACCGGCAGGTCGGGGCGGCCCACCGCGAGATGGCCGGCCAGCCGGACCGCCTCCGGGGAGGCGGTCGCCCGGAACCGCAGGACCAGCTCCTCGGCGGACAGCAGCCCGACGTCCGTACGGTCCTCGGCGTCCGCCGGCAGCGGGCGCCCCAACCGGGCGACCGCGCCCGGGAACCCCCCGCCGCCCGGGGTGGCGAGCAGCCCGGCCCAGTGCGCGAGCCACCGCGGCTCCGGCTCCAGCACGGGCAGCGGGACCGCACCGCCGGTCACGGCCGGCCCGGGCGGCTCGTACGGGGTGAACGCGAGCGTCGCCGTGGGGGCGGCGGGGTGCGGGGCCGACAGGGTGCCCGGGGTGGTGGGCAGGGCGGTGTCCCGCCACAGGTGTTCCGGCAGCGGTTGGACGACGGCCAGGGGCATCCGGCGCGCCCAGCGGTGCAGGGTGGCGAACCAGCGGGTGCCGGCCGGGCCCTCCCGCCACTGCGGGCCCATGCAGTCGCTGATCAGGAGGGTGACGGTACGGCCGTCGGCGGGGGTGTGCGGGTCGGCTCCGCGCACGGTGCCGTCGGCGGCGGCGCGGTGGAGGGCGACCGTCCGGAAGGCGCCCGACTGGGCCAGCACCGTGTGCAGTTCGCGGATCAGGGGCCGCCAGACCGGCATGGTGGGGCCGGCGTCGTACACCAGGTTCAGACGCAGCCAGCGCTCCCGTGCGGGGCGCAGCACCGGCAGCCACCACGCGGGGTCGGCGCCGAGGCGGGCGATGCGGTCGGCGGTCGCCTTCTCGTCCAGCTCCAGGCCCACGGGTGCGTCGATCCGGCGGCCCAGCGGGCGCAGCGCGCGTTGCAGCGCGAGCGGGTGGCGCAGCATCGGGGGCGCCGGTGCCAGGAGCGGGGTGTGGGAACGGTCCGCCGCCGGGGCGGGACGGCGGGCGGGCAGGTGCAGGGGGAGGCGGGAGGGCGGTGCGGGGGCGGGCCCCGGCTCCGGTACCGGCTCCTTGGGCGCGGGAGGCGGGGCGGGGGCTTCCCGCTCCGGGACCTCGGGCCCGGCCGGAGCGGGGTCGGCGGGGTCGGCAGTGACAGGGGCGCCGTCGTCCGCGCCGGGGGCCATCCGCCGGGCCAGCCACAGCAGCTCGGCCAGTTCCAGCGGGGTCGGGCGCACCCCGTGGGCCGCCTCGGCCAGGATGTCGGCCAGACGGACCAAGGGATCGGGGGAACGGGGGCGCGAGCCGGCCCCGGAGGAACCAGCGGACATCAGAAGACTTCGGACCCCGCGGTCTGCCCCAGGTACGGCATCAGCTGTTCGGCCAGCCGGTCGAGGGAATCGGCGTCCAGGTCGGCGGAGCGGGCCAGGTAGATCGCGTTGAGGAGCTGGTCGGTGGCCAGGTCGCCGGTGCCCGCCCGGGACAGGAACCGCTCGATCAGGGTGCGCGCGTGGGCGTCGGGTTCACCCAGGTGGGCGCGGACGATCTCGGCGAGCTGCCGGTCGTCGGGCTGCCGCAGGTGCAGGGTGACGCAGCGGCGCAGGAAGGCGGGCGGGAACTCGCGCTCGCCGTTGCTGGTGAGGACGACGAAGGGGAAGGCCCGGCAGCGGACCCGTCCGCGGGCCACCGGGACCCGCTCGTCGGCGCCGTCGGCCAGCACCTCGGCGACGCCGTCCGGCGCGTGCCGTGCGGCCCGCACCAGCTCGGGGATCTCGTACTGGCCCTCCTCCAGCACGTTCAGCAGGTCGTTGGGCAGGTCGAGGTCGCTCTTGTCGATCTCGTCGATGAGCAGCGCGCGGGGCCTGGCGTACGGCAGGAGGGCGGTGCCGAGCGGGCCCAGGCGCAGATGGTGCTCGATGCCCGACCGGTCGTCCGCGCCCTCGGCCCCGCCCTGCCGGGCGGCCTCCTGCCGGGCCGCGTACAGCCGTGAGAGCGGGTCGTACTGGTAGAGGCCGTCGTGGAGCGTGCTGCGGCTGGTGATGTTCCAGCGCAGCACCGGGCCGAGCCGCAGCTCACGGGCGACCGCGTACACGAGCGAGGACTTGCCGGTGCCGGGCGGGCCGGTGACCAGCAGCGGGCGGCGCAGGTACAGGGCCGCGTTGACGAGCTGGACCGTCTCCGGCGTGGCCTGGTACGTCTCGGCGCGGTGCGTGCGGTCGGGGGAGACGGCGGAGGCGTCGGCGGACGCGTCCGGCGCCGCGAGCACCGGCCCGCCGTCGAAGTCCCGCCAGGGCGGCGGCGGGGGCAGCTCGGTGATGCCGTCGTGCGGCTCGTTCGTACCGGTGTAGACGGGCCACAGGGGCATGGGCTCTTCTTCTCCGTGGGGGGCGGTCCGGTCGTGCGGTGGGTCAGGCGACGGGCGAGTGCAGGCTCGCGGTGGTCTCGGGGAAGCAGCGCGGGTCGTCCCAGAGCACCTGGAGGTCTCTCGCCCAGTGCAGGTCCGGCTCGTCGGCGGCGTCCGCGGTCAGCCGCAACGACAGGACGTGCCGCGGAAGTTCGGCGGGCGGCACGCCGGCGACCGAGGCGGCGAGCTGGTCGAGGAACGCGGTGCCGGGGCAGGGCGGTCCCCCGGGGGCGGTGTCGGTGCCGGGTGCCTCCTCGTGCCCGGTGCCGCGGCTGGGGGAACCAGCGGCCTCGGCGCGGGGGCAGGGCACCTCCCCGTGCCTGGTGCAGGGGGAGCCGGTGCGCGGCCACAGCAGGATCGGGACGGGCACGGTGAGACCGACCTCGAAGTGCTGCCGTGCCGCCGTGGGCGGGGCCGCGTAGCCCGCCAGCCCGGCGTCGCCGTCCCAGAGCCGTTTGCGCAGGCTCGGCGGCCGCTCCCGGGTGCCGCACTCCACCCGGTGCACCTCGATCCCCCCGCCGGAGTCCAGCTTCTGCCACTTCTTGCGCAACTGGTGGCGCAGCCGGCCGCTGTGGTGGCGCGCCCGGTCGGTCACCACCAGGGGGTAGGCGCAGCCGAGCGGCGTGCTGTCGTCCGCGCCGCACTCCCACTGCGCCACCGCCTCGTTGAGCCAGTCGCGCGGCAGGACGAACGCCACCAGCTCGTCGGCGTCCGGGGCGAGGTGGGCGACGGCTTCGTCGATGCGGCTCTGGACGTAGGCCCGCACCCCGGTGCGCGGCAGCCGGCGGGCGCCCACCGGCCGGCGCCGGCCGTCGCGGTACGCGGACACCTCCACGGTCACCTGGTCGGGACCGGCACCGCTGTGATCGATCTCCACGACGACCGGTGACCAGACGGGAGCCGCCGACGAGCCGGCCGGGACGGGGGTGTCCGTCGCCGCCGGGGTCCGTAACGCGGTCTCCCTGTCCAGCAGTTCCAGCAGTTCCAGCAGCCGGTCGGTGAACCGGCCCAGCGCCCGCGGATCGGGGACCTCCCACTGCACATGGGCGGCGGCGGCCCACAGGGAGGGGAAGCCGCCCGGGGGCAGGGGCGGCCCGAAGGCGCCCACCGCGTCCACGTACAGCCGGTTCGGGTCGCCCACCTGGTCGGCGTGGGCGGCGGCCCGGCGCAGCAGGGCGTACAGCCGCCGGCGGGCGTCGTCCCGGTGGCCGGGGGTGGGCACCAGCTCGCCCAGCTCGGGCCAGTGGCGGGCCAGCACGTCCAGCGGCAGCATCCGGCCCTTGCGCACGTCCGGTGACGACCCCACGGCCGCGGTGACCATGCCCGCCACCCTGCCGTCCGGGAGCGTCGCCGCCGCCCCGCTGAACCCGTCCACGAGCGGCTGACCGTGCCCCTGCCACGCCACCAGTTCCAGCCACTCCCCGGCGATCAGCTGGCCGGCGACGGGCTGGCACTCGGCGAGCGTGCCCTCGTCGTAGCCCTCGGGGAAGCCGTACGCGACCAGCCGGGGGTACGGCTCGGTGTACGCGGTGTCGGGCGGGGCGAACCCGGCCGGGGCGAGCGGGACGTCACGGTCCAGTTCGAGTACGGCGACATCGCCGGGGTCGGTGGCGGCGCCGGCCCAGCCGCCGTGGGCGACGACCGAGGCGGACAGCGCGCCCAGCTCCCTGGCGTGCGGGAAGGTGACGGTCACCGCCGCCCGGTCGCTCCGTCTGACGACGTGGGCGCAGGTGAGCAGCCGGCGGCCGGTGACCAGGAATCCCGCCCCGACCGCGTCGCCACAGGCGATCCTGGCCTGCCAGGCAGCGCCGCGCATCACCGGTCGGCGGACTCCGGGCCGGGCACGGTACGGTCGGGCGCGGCCTGGCCGGGCACCGCCGGCGGTGACGCGTGCTGCGCGGACGCGGCCCACCCGGGCGGGTTCTGCCCCGGGGCGGCCTGGTCCGGCGCCTGCCCGGGGGACCAGCTCAGCTTGACGACCAGGTGGCCCTCCGCCGACCCCTTCGCGATGACGGCACCGGCCTCCGCGGACAGCCGCACGCCGAACTCGATCTCCACCGCGTCCGGGCGCAGACTGCCGTCCCGGAAGACCCGCAGCGCGGCCGCCGCGGCCGCCCGTACGCCGTCGAGCGCTCCCTCGAAGGTGCGCGCGGCCTGCGCCGGTCCGTCCCCGCGCGAGACGAGGCGGGCCCCCGACCGGGTGCCGGCGGCACCCTCCACCACGACGAGCGCGCCGTCCTCGGTCCTGAATTCCACCAATTCGTCCACGCTGACGCTCGCTCCCCCGTCGTACCCGACCAGTGACGACCCCATGTTACGGACGGTGCTGCGGGAGTCACACATACGGCGCTGAGACGCGGGACCTGTTCTGAGGTTGGCGAAAACCCGCCAGGGCGACTTTCCGTCAGCACCGGTCAACTCCCGTACGACAAACGACACATCACACTCGTCCCAGCACGCGACGCACTCGGCACACACGACTCGCCACACACGAGAAGAGGCGTGGATGAGCACAGGACCAGTCAGACGCGGGGCCGCCCTGCTCGCCGCGGGGCTGGTGAGCGCCCTGCTCCCGGCCGGCCCGGCGGTCGCGGCGCCGCACCCCCAGGGCCCCGGCGCGAGCGGCACCACCACCGTCACCCTCGTCACCGGCGACCGGGTGACCGTCACCGACCTCGGGCACGGCAGACAGACGGTCACCGTACGACGGCCCCCGGGCGCCACCGGTGCCGTACGGACGCAGCGCGACGACGGCCGCCTCACCGTCGTACCGGACGAGGCGCTGCCCTACCTGCGGGCCGGCACCCTGGACCGGCGGCTGTTCGACGTCAGCGGGCTGATCCGGCAGGGGCTCACCGACGCCCGGGCCGGCACCCTGCCGCTGATCGTCACCTACGACAGGAGCGCGCGGACCACGACCCCGGCCGGTGCCGAGCGGACCCGTGCGCTGCCCAGTCTGCGCGGGGCCGCCGTCAAGGCCGGCAAGGGGCGCGCCTTCTGGCGGTCGTTCACCCGGACCCCCGGCATCGACAAGGTCTGGCTCGACGGGCGGGTGAAGGCCGAACTCGCCGAGAGCAACGCGCAGATCGGCACCGCGGCGGGCTGGGACGCGGGGCTGACCGGCAAGGGCGTCACCGTGGCCGTCCTGGACACCGGCGCCGACCTCGCCCACCCCGACCTCGTGGACCGGGTGAGCACCGCCAGGAGCTTCGTCGAGGGGCAGGAGGTCGCCGACCGCAACGGCCACGGCACCCACGTCACCTCCACCGTCGGCGGCAGCGGCGCCGCCTCCGACGGCAGGGAGAAGGGCGTGGCGCCGGACGCGACCCTCGCCGTCGGCAAGGTGCTCAGCGACCAGGGCTCGGGCAGCGAGTCCCAGATCATCGCCGGGATGGAGTGGGCGGCCCGGGACGTGCACGCCCGGATCGTCTCCATGAGCCTGGGCTCCACGGAGCCCAGCGACGGCACCGACCCCATGGCACAGGCGGTGAACACCCTCTCCAAGGAGACCGGCGCGCTGTTCGTCGTCGCCGCCGGCAACACCGGTGCCCCCTCCTCCATCGGCTCACCGGGCGCCGCCGACGCCGCCCTCACCGTCGGCGCCGTCGACTCCGCCGACCAGGCCGCCTGGTTCAGCTCCGCCGGACCCCGGTACGGCGACAACGCCCTCAAACCCGACCTCGCCGCCCCCGGCGTGGACATCCTCGCCGCCCGCTCCGGGCTCGTCACCGGCACCGGCCCCTACACCTCCATGAGCGGTACGTCCATGGCGACCCCGCAGGTCGCGGGCGTCGCGGCACTGCTCGCCGAACGGCACCCGGACTGGACCGGCGCGCGGTTGAAGGACGCGCTGATGTCCAGCTCGAAACAGCTCGACGCCTCCGCCTACACGCTGGGCGCGGGCCGGGTGAGCGTGCCGGACGCGGTGCACGCGACGGTGACCGCCACCGGCAGCGCCGACCTCGGCTTCCACGGCTGGCCCTACGACGCGGACGAGCCGGTCACCCGGACCGTCACCTACACCAACGCGTCCGGCGCGCCGGCCGAGTTGAGGCTGTCGGTGCGGGGCGCCCCGGACGGCGTCGCCACCCTCGCCGACGACACCCTCACCGTGCCCGCCCACGGCACGGCCTCCACCACCGTCACCGGCGACGCCTCCAAGGCACCGGTCGGCGCGACCACCGGACAGATCGTGGCCGCCGACCCGGCCGGCACCACGGTCGCGCACACCGTGTTCGGGCTGGTCAAGGAGGAGGAGCGGTACACGCTCACCGTCCACGTCAAGGACCGGTCGGGCGCGCCCGCCGCCGCCGACCTCACCGTGCAGCGGCTCGCCGAGGGCACGGACGCCGAGCCCGTCCACGTCGGCGACTCGGGCACCCTCCGGCTGCGCCTGAAGCCCGGCACCTACTCCCTCGCCACCTTCCTCGACGTGCCCGGCAGCCACGGCGCCGACTCCCTCGGCCTCGGCTTCCTCACCGCGCCCGAGATCACCCTCGACCGGAACCGCGACATCACCCTGGACGGCCGCACGCTGCGCGAGGTCCGCGCGGACGTGGACCGGCGCACCGAGACCCACCAGCTCGTGATGGAGTACGCCCGGAAGGCGAACGGAGCCGACCTGTTCGGCGCGGTCCAGGTACCCCTCACCTACGACAGCGTCTTCGCCGCTCCCACGCCCACGGTCACGCAGGGCACCTTCGAGTACCGGACCGTCTGGCGGCTGGCCAAGCCACAGCTTGAGGTCGAGGGCGTCGGCGAGGCCACCGTCCAGCCGGGCGGCACCCTCACCGCGGGCCGCACGCGACTGCCCTTGGTGGACGTCGGCGACGGGCCCGTCACCGGGGTGTCCGGCAAGGCCGTCCTCGCCCGCCTCGCCCCCGGCGCCGACCCGGCCGCCCTCGCGCGGGACGCCCAGGACGCGGGCGCCGAGGCCCTGTTCGTCACCGACGACGCGCCCGGCCGGCTGATGGCCTGGTGGGGCACCGACGACAACGCCGACCGGCCCCTGCTGATCGCCACCGTGGACCAGGCGGACGCGGCGCGCCTCAGGACGGCGGGCCGCGTCGACATGACCGGCACCCCCGACTCGCCGTACGTGTACGACCTCTCCGACGGCCACCGGGGAGCCATCCCGGACCGGGACCTCACGTACGCGCCCGGCGCCCGGCGACTGGCCGCCGTGCACGTCACGTTCCACGCCGCACGGCCGCAGAGCGGCGGCGAGTTCCGGTACTCGATCACCGACACCTTCCCGGTCGGCCTCGGCTTCCAGGAGCGCGTCGCCCTGCCCGCTCAGCGCACCGACCACGTCTCCACCGGCCCCGGCCAGCTGTGGCACGAGTCCGTCACCGCCGGCGACGGCGCGCTGGAGGAGCGCGGCGGGCTCGTCCGCTACGACGGCGGGACCCGGCCGGTGCTGCACTGGTTCCGGCCGGTGTGGCACCCGTGGCTGGGCACCGGACTCGGCTGGGGTCAGCAGCGGGCCGGGAACCAGATCCAGCTGAACGTGCCCGGCTGGGGCGACTCCGGCCCCGACCACACCGGCTTCGGCGACGTGTGGAGCGAGGACAGCGGGATGCGCCAGACCACCTCCGTCCGGCTCGACGGCACCCTGGTCGACCAGAACACCGGCTCCGCCGCCTACGTCTGGGACGCGCCCGCCGACGAGCACACGTACCAGGTCGTCACCGACACCGCCCTCGACGCCGGCCGGTGGCCGCTCGCCACCCGGGGCCACACCGAGTGGACCTTCCGCTCGGCGGCCACCCCCGAGGACCACTGGACGTACCTGCCGCTGATCAACCTCGCCTACGACCTCGACACCGACCTCGCCGGTGCCGTGCGCGGCGGACAGCGGGTACCGGTCGCGATCTCCGCCTCCTACGTGGCGCACGCCTCGGGCACCGGCAGGCTCGGCGGCGGCCGGCTGGAGGTGTCGTACGACGACGGCACGACCTGGCGGACCGTCCCCCTGAGCACCGGCCGGGACACCTCCTGGCGCGGCACGCTGACCGTGCCGCGCGGCGTGTCCTCCGTGTCGCTGCGGGCCTCGGCCCGGGACGACGAGGGCGGAGCGGTGACGCAGGAGATCATTCGGGCGGTGGCGGTCCGGTGACGCTCCGGGGCGCGGACGTGCCGACGACGCCCCGGACCACGCCCAGCCGCACCAGGTCCTGGGGGCGGACGCGGAGCTGGTCGGCGGTCGACCGGACCTCCTCCGGCGGGCGTTTCAGGATGGCGGCCGCCAGCTCCGGCGCGATCACCGAGAAGTAACTGTCCGGCGTGGCCCACGTGTTGCCGGGCGCGGCCAGTGCGAGGGCGCCGCCGGAGCCGCCCTCACCGATGACGAGGGTGGTGATCGGCACGCGGGCGGCGGCCACCGCGCCGAACACCTCGGCGACGGCCGTGCCGACGCCCTGCCGCTCCGCCTCCGCGTCGTTCGCGGCACCCGGGGTGTCCACCAGCGTCAGCACGGGGACGCCGAGCCGGTCCGCCAGCCGGATCAGCCGGGCGGCGGTGCGGTACCCGGCGGGGCGGGTCGCGGTCCCGGTCTGCGCCGCGTAGGCCACGGTACGGCCGTCCCGCTCACCGAACCCGCACAGCATCCCGCCGGGATCGGTCCCGCCGCACCGGTCACCGCTGATCGGCAGCCGGTCGTCGAAGTAGGCGTCCAGGTAGGCCCGCGCCCGTGGCCGTCCGACCGCCCGGGCCCGCTCCACGGCCTCCCACCCGCTCCCGGCCGACCCACCCCACCCGAGCGCCTCCGGCACGGGGGCGGGCTCGGCCCGCCGGGCGGACGCGGGGGCGGAGACGAGCGCATTGCCTCCGTGCGGCTCGGGAGCGGCGGCGGGCGCGGTCCCCTGGGCGGATGCCGGGGCGGGCGCGGGGCTGGGCGCGTTGCCTCCGTGGGGCTCTGGGGCGGATGTGGGCGTGGGCCAGTGGGCGGATGCCGGGGCGGGCGCGGGGCTGGGCGCGTTGCCTCCGTGGGGCTCTGGGGCGGATGTGGGCGTGGGCCAGTGGGCGGATGCCGGGGC
>NZ_JBIRJA010000001.1:699872-991766 GCF_044329325.1 Streptomyces sp. NPDC017676
GGGCGCGGGGCTGGGCGCGTTGGCCCCGTGGGCGCTGGGCGCGTTGCCCCCGTGGGGCTCTGGGGTGGAGGCGGGCGCGGGCCACTGGGCGGATGCCGGGGCGGGCTCGGGTGGGGCGGGCTCGGTCCCCGGGACGGTCGCCGGGGTGGGGGCGGTGGGCGGTGCGGCGTCGGTCGGCGTGGCTCCCGGGGTGACTTCCGGCGTGACGCCCGCCGTGGCCCCCGCCGTGGTGTCCGCCTCCCGGCCGGCCAGCAGCCGCAGCCACCTCCCCAGCACCCCCTTCAGCTCGGCCGGCGCCACGATCGCGTCCGCCGAGCCCGCCGCGAGCTGGGACTCCGCCGTGTACGCGGACGGGTCGGCGCCGGGTGGGCGGACCCGGGAGCCGGCGAAGCCGACCTGGGCGCCGGGGAGGGCCAGGACGATGTCCGCGCCCGCGCCGAGGGTGGCCCAGCCGCCGCCGGTCGTCGGGTCCCGCAGGACCGCGATCTGCGGCAGCCCCGCCTCGCGGGTGAGCGTTGACTGCCGGGCCACCCGCTGGAGCTGGGTGAGCGCGAGCATGCCCTCCTGCATCCGGCTGCCCCCGGTCGCGATCAACGGCACGACGGGCAGCCGGTGTTCACGGGCATGTGTGTACGCCGCCTCCAGCCGGTCCCCGGTGCGCTCGCCCAGCGAGCCGCCCAGGAAGCCGAACTCGAAGGCGATCAGGACGGCCCGGGTCCCCTCGACGCGCGCCGTGCCGCAGACGACCGACTCCCGCTCGCCGGTGCGGGCGGCGGCGCGGGCGCGTGAGGCGTCGTAGCCCTGCCAGCCGAGGGGGCCGTCGTCCCGCTCCGACTGCCGTATCGGAACCGGCAGTTCACGGAAGCTGTGCGCGTCCGCGACCAGCGCGAGCATCTCCCGTGCCGAGAGCCGCTCAGGCATCGGCCAGGGCCCGCTTCATGATCTTCCCCATGTCGTTGCGGGGGAGCGCCTGGAGGTAGCGGACGACCCGGGGCCGCTTGTGCGGGGCCAGCCGCCGGGCCACGTGGTCCGCCAACTCCTCGGTTCCCGGCGGGGTTTCCGGGTCCGCCGGGACGATCCAGGCCACGATCCGCTCGCCCAGGTCGGCGTCCGGCTCCCCGGTGACCGCCGCCTCCCGCACCCCCGGGTGCTCCAGCAGCGCGTTCTCGATCTCACCGGCCCCGATCTTGTACCCCCCGCTCTTGATCAGGTCGGTGGCCTTGCGACCGACGATGCGGACATAGCCGTCGGGCTCGCGCACGGCCATGTCCCCGGTGCGGAACCAGCCGTCGGCGGTGAACGCGGCGGCGGTGGCGTCGGGCCGGTTCAGGTACTCGGTGAACAGGTTCGGGCCGCGCACCTGGATCTCCCCGACGCTCTCCCCGTCGTACGCGGTGATCTCCGTACCGTCCTCCTCCACCAGCCGCAGCTCCACGCCCGGCAGCGGCACCCCGACCGTCCCGGGCCGGGCCTCGCCGTCGGCCCGCACGGCGGTGTTCATGAGCGTCTCCGTCATGCCGTACCGCTCGATCACCCGGCGCCCGGTCGCCGCCGCGATCCGCTCGTGGTCGTGGACCGGCAGCGCCGCCGAGCCCGACACCAGCAGCCGGGCCCCGGCGAGCGCCTCGGCCAGCTCCGGGTCGCCGGGCAGCGCCTCCGCGATCCGGTGGTACATCGTCGGCACCCCGAACATCATGGTCGCGCCCGTGTTCAGCTCCCGGGCCACGCCTTCGGGGGAGAACCGCCCCAGGTGCCGTACCGAGCCGCCGCGCCGCAGCGGGCCCAGGACACCCAGCACCAGCCCGTGCACATGGAACAGCGGCAGCCCGTGCACCAGCACGTCGTCGCCGGTCCACCCCCAGGCGTCGGCGAGCGCGTCCAGGGTGGTGGCGAGGGCCCGGCGGGGGAGGACCGCGCCCTTGGGTGGACCGGTGGTGCCGGAGGTGTAGACGATCAGCGCCGGGTCGCCGTCCTGGGCGCGCTCCTGAGGGACGGCACCGGTGGCGGACGCGTCGACGTCGATCCGCGCCAAGTCGCCGAAGACCGGCGGCAGTTCCGTGCCGGGCGCGGCGAGCACGAGCGACGGCGCGCTGTCGGACAGGATGTGCGCCAGCTCCTTCTCGCCCGACTTCGGGTTGAGCGGCACCGCCGCCACCCCGGCGAGCAGCGCGCCGGTCACCGCGACGGCGGTCTCCAGCTCCGCGGTGGCCCACACGGCGACCCGGCCGGAGCCCTCGATCCGCGCGGCGAGGGCACCCGCGGCGCCCGCCAGCCCGCCGTACGTCAAGGTCCGTGGTCCGAACCGCAGGGCGACCCTCCCCCGGACGCCGTCCGGGGGGACCCCCATCTCGCTGCGCTCACCTGGACCGTCCGTCAGAGCGGGGAAGAGGGAGGACACGCGGCGCACTCCTTACTGTCGGACGGGGCCGACTGCACGGTCGGCGGGGCCGACTGCCGGGGACGACAGCACCCTTCCTACACCAGGACCCGCGTCCCGACGACCGCGCTCAGATCGGCCGCGAGCCGCAGCTCGACCGCCCGCAGCGCGGGATGGTCCAGCCAGTGCAGCCGGGCCCGGTCGACCCGGCCCTCGTGCAGCGGCGGCCATCCGGCCGCGGGCGTGAAGTCGTCCACGACGACCGTCCCGCCGGGCACCAGCAGCCGCTCCACGTCGGCGGGCGCGTCCCCGGGCGCCTTTCCCTGCCCGCCCCCGTCGAGGACGAGCAGGTCGAAGGGGCCGTACTCCGCGATCCGCCGCCAGTCGCCGGTCAGCACGGTGACCTCGGGGCGGCCGGTGAAGACCTCGGCGGCGCGCCGCGCCCGCTCCGGCTCCCGCTCGACGCTGACCAGCCGCACACCGGGGGCGGCCCCCGACGCGAGCCAGGCCAGGCCGACACCGAGCCCGGTGCCGGTCTCCCCGATCCGCAGCCGGGCGCCGCCCGCCAGCGTGTGCAGCAGGCGGCCCTGTTCGGGCCGGCATGAGAAGGGGAAGCCGTGCGCGCGGGCGGCGGCCAGGGCGTGCCGCACGAGCGGCGGCAGCCCGTCCGCACCGGTGTACGCGCCGGTACCGTCCTGTGCCATACGGCCAGTTCTAGCCGACGGGCACGGACGGGCGGGCGGCCGTCACCACATCGGCGACGACACAGCTGACGTTGTCGGGACCGCCCGCCGCGTTGGCCGCGCCGATCAGGGACCGTACGACGGCCTCCGGGGCGGACCCGGCGGCCAGCAGCTCCTTGATCAGCGCGTCGGGGACGACCCGGGTCAGCCCGTCCGAGCACACCAGGTACCGGTCCCCGTCCCGGGCCTCCCGCACCCGCAGATCCGGCTCCGGCGGCGCACCGGAGGTGCCCAGCGCCTTCAGCAGCAGGGCCCGCTGCGGATGGCTCTCGGCCTCCTCCTCCGTCAGCCGTCCCTCGTCGATCAGCGACTGGACCACGCTGTGGTCGTGAGTGATGCGGAACAGCTCGCCGTCCCGCAGCAGATACGCCCGCGAGTCCCCGATGTGCACGAGGGCCAGCTTCGACCCCGTCCACAGCAGCGCGGTCAGCGTCGTCCCGCTCTCCTCGCCGCCGTCCCCCGCGGCCCTCGCGAGGTCCTGTACGGCCTCGTTCGCCCCGCGCACCGCGTCCTCCAGCAGGTTCAGCACACTGCCGGCGGCCAGTTCCTCCTCCTCGTCCAGGAACCTCAGCGCCGCCACGGCGGCATGGCTCGCGGGCGCCCCCGCCGGGCCGCAGCCGTCGGCGACGGCGAGCAGCCTGCGGCCCGCGTACACCGTGTCCTGGTTGGCCGGGCGGACGTGCCCGCGGTCCGAACGCGCCGCGTAACGCAGTTCCAGCATGGTGGTGTGTCTCCCCCTCGACTCGCCGGTCAGCTCCTCGACGAGGAACGCGGCGAGGTCCCGCCGTACGGCCGTCTCCGCCTCCACCCGCGCCCAGTACGCCCGGATCTCCCGGGCCGCGTCCACCGCGTCCAGGGCGCACACCGCGCGGATCCTGGCCAGGGGCATGCCCAGGCGGCGCAGCCAGGCCACGAGCCGGGCCCGTTCCAGCTGGGCGAGGGCGTAGTAGCGGTAACCGGTGTCCGGGTCGACCCGGGCGGGCGGCAGCAGGTCCAGCTCGTCGTACAGGCGCAGTGCCTTCGGTGACAGCCGGCTCGCCTTCGCGAACGCCCCGATGGTCAGCAGTTCCATGCGCACCTCGCGCGTCTCGTCGTCCGCCACCGATGCTGGGGCTTGACCGAAGGGGAAGGTCAACGGGGCTGTCCCGGTTCCCACGGCGCTTGTTAGCCTCACAGCCGCACCGACCGTCGAACCCGCGTACGACAGGGAGTCCGCCGTGCCCCGCATAGCCCTCGCCACCTACGACCCCGGAGCCGAGCCGAGCAAGGACGCGGACCTGCCGGTGCTGGTGCGGGCGCTCGCGGACGCCGGTGCCCGGGCGGAGGCCCGGTGCTGGGACGACCCGGCGGTGGACTGGGGCGGGTACGACCTCGTCGTCATCCGCTCGACCTGGGACTACAGCTGGCGGGCCACGGAGTTCGCCGCCTGGGTGGACCGGGTCGGCGCGCTGACCCGGCTGGCCAACCCGGCCCCCGTGGTGCGCTGGAACGCCGACAAGCGCTACCTCGGGGAGCTGGCGGCGGCCGGTGTGCCCACCGTCCCCACCCGCTACCTCGCCCCCGGCGAGCCGGCCGGCCTGCCGACCGGACACGAGTTCGTGATCAAGCCGACCTCGGGCGCGGGCGCCCGGTTCGCCGCCCGCTACACGCCCGCCGAGCACGACACGGCGGTACGGCACCTGGCGCGGATGCACGCGGATGGCTTCACCGCGATGGTGCAGCCCTACATGCCGGGCATCGACGTGCGCGGTGAGCGGGCGCTGCAGTTCTTCGGCGGGCGGCTGCTGCATGCCAGCCGCAAGGGTGCCGTGCTCTCGCCCGGCACCCCGTACGACGCCGACAAGGTGGCCCACCCGGACCTGGAGCGCTGGCAGCCCACGGACGCCGAACTCGCCGTCGCCGAGAAGGCGTTGGCGGCCGTGCCCGGCGCGCCCGGGTTGCTGTACGCGCGCGTGGACCTGGTGGACGGCGAGGACGGCGAGCCCCGCCTGATGGAACTGGAGCTGGTGGAGCCGAACCTGTTCCTGTGGCTGCACCCGGACTCGCTGCCGCGCGTGACGGAGGCGATCCTCGCGGCGGCCGAGGACACGGCCCCGGGGCCGACGGTCACCAGTACATGACCGACGCGCCCCCCGCACCCCACGTGGAGTACATCCGGACGCGCAGGACGTAGCGGCGGTCCTTGAGGAGCTTGACCTCGAAACGGCCGTTGCGGTTCTCCCCGCTGTCGTCCTCACCGGTGACGTAACGCAGGTTCTCACCGCCCACGTCCTCGAACAGGACCATCAGCACATCGGCGTCGCCGAACGAGCCGAACTGGTATTTCTGGCTCTTCTCCGGGGTGACCTCGTAATCGGCCTGCTCACCCGAGGCGAGGTCGAGGACCGCCGACCGGAACGGCTTCAGCGCGTCCAGGTGCGGAGCCAGCGGTGGATACCAGGTGCGCACGTACTCCTTGTCGTGCTCGGACAGTCCCCGGGGGGAGGGAATTCCGTTCCGGTATGCTTCCGGCCGCTTGATGAGACCCGCCTCGAACCCGTAGTGCATGACGGACGACGGGTCCCACTGCGAACCGCTCACCTCGTCGGTGGAGAGTTTCCGGATGATGTTCTGGTAAGTCATCTCATGCGGCCAGAAGTTGGGCGGGCCGGCCATGTGCGCGTACACCGTCGGCTCGTCCCACTCGATGCCCGCGAACGGATTCTGGTGCTCGTGGGAGAAACCGATCGCGTGCCCTATCTCGTGCCGGACCGTGACCTTTCCATAGGGTGAGGTCGGGTCCCAGCCGAAGTTCATCGTGGGTTCCCCGGAACCGATGCCGAGACAGTCCGTTCCGACGTACGACCAGGACCCGTCGTCGGCGAAGGCGATCCGGATCTCGGATTCCGCGGGGTCGTCCTCGGGGCGGAACCGCAGTCCGATCCCGAGGTCCTCCCATTCCTGGAAGCCGTTGTGGACCTCGGTCAGCCACGCCTTCGGCACGCCGTTTCCGGCGCCGTCCAGGAACGAGTACCGCAGCTGGGTACCGTTCACCCACTTCGCCCGGTTGAGCAGTATCGCCCTGGTCCGGGGAAGGCTGAGGTCCGGGGGGAGTGCGGGTATTCTCTGCGGGGGCTGAGCGCAGTACCGCGCGGGGCCCTTGTCCTGCTCGGTGGCCATGACGACGCTCCTTGAGTCTGCTTCCACGGCGGGGCTTCAGCGAGGGCTCATATGTCCACGTTCACGCCACCGGGAAATGCGTACTGGTCGTGCGGGCGCATCGTCACCGTCTTCCACGCGCCGGTCGACCCGATATTCAAGCAGGAGTCGAACGGGTACAGATACGTGTAGACGGGACCGTAGCGGCCGCTCCATGTGTGACCGTCGTCGGACTCGGCGTACCAGTAGAAGAACTGCTGGTTGTTGGGCGCGATGAGAACCCGCTCGTAGGGCTTGATGCGCCACCAGCCCATGGTCCGGTAGTTCCCGTACTGCCCGCATGCCTGCGGGTCCCAGTACATTCCGGCCACCTGGATCGTCGAGGAATGACTGTTGCGGAAGTACGGCATGATCACTCTCCTCGCTGCCGAGCCGCCTCGATGTGCCGACGCCACCGTTCCGCGAGCGTGTCCTGCGGCACCTCCTCCTCCGGTACGACGGGAGGGGGCGGCACGGCCGCGGTGTCGGCGGTACCGGCCGCCGAACCCTCGTCCTCGTGGACCCTCGAATCGAGCCCGCTCCGGACGTCCTCCTCCGGGGCCTCCTGGAGCAGTTCGACACCCGGCTCGAAGGCCTGGAGCGGTGCCGGGACGCCCGACGGTTGATTGTTGGACATGCGAAACACCCCATCCCCTTTGATTGACCATTGAATGGGTGTGGTGATGAACCGTTGAACGAGCCATTTCTGACCCGGCGTGTGAATTCCGGGACAACGGAATTCCGCTACTTCCGATGCTGCTCCAGCTTTCGCAGCCCTGCATCCCGGGGAACGGGGGCAGCGTCAGAAAGCGCCGTGAACAAGGGAGTTGGTGCTCAGGTGAGGACGGCCGTCCGCTGGAGCAGCCCCCAGGTGAACTCGGCGACCACCTGCCGCCGTACGCCGTCGTGGTCGGGGGCGGCGAGCGCCAGTCCCCACCGGGTGGGGGCGGTGCCCTCCAGCGGACGGGCGGGGGCGAAGGCGCGGGCGGCCTCGTCCACCGTGCAGGACCACGGGGTCAGATCCTCCAGCGTGCGCAGCTGCGGCGCCGGCGCACCCGGCGCCCGCACCAGCCACGCGTTCCAGACCCCGCCGTCGGGTCCGACGAGCACCTCGAAGCGCAGGGCGGGCCAGAGCGGCAGGGCCCACCGCCGGGCCTCGCAGTCGACGTCGCCCAGCCGACGGGGCACCACGGACTCCGGTTCGCCGAGGACGGAGCGGTACCGGGCGGCCGCGCCCCGGGACCGGGGTGAGCGGACCATGGCCTGCCACCGCTTGTTGGCCTCCCGCATGTCCCCGACCGAGGCGCCCAGCCACCGCCGGGCGTCCTCCACGAGGTCCGGGTTGTGGTCGGCCATGCGGCGCAGCAGGACCAGCTGGAAGTCGAGATCCATGGTGTCCATGGTGCCCGTGACCACAGGTGTCGTTCCCGACCCATTGCCCGCGCCACCCACCATGACTAGCCTGTGTTCGTCATGCCGATCGTCTGTTGAAATCTCGAACGCAGACGCCAGACCAAGGGAGGGGGCCGGACGTGGGACGCCTCGTGCCTGCCGTGACCCGGGCTCTCGACATTCTTGAGCTGTTCCTCGACGGGGACGGGACGCTCTCCGCCCCCGACATCGTGCGCAAGCTCCAGCTGCCCCGCACCACCGTGCACGAGCTGGTCACCACGCTCGCCGCCCGGTCGTACATCGTGCCGGTGCCCGGCCAGCCCGGACGGTACCGGCTCGGGGTACGGCCGTACCAGCTCGGCAGCCGTTACGCCGAGCAGCTCGACCTCGCCGCCGAGGGCCAGCAGGTGGCCCGCTCCGTCGCCGAGACCTGCGACGAGACGGTGCACGTCGCCATCCTGGAGGGCACCGACGTCATCTACATCGCCAAGGTCGACTCCACGCACGCGGTCCGCATGGTCTCCGCCGCCGGCCGCCGGCTGCCCGCCCACTGCACCTCCGTCGGCAAGATGCTGCTGGCCTCGCTGCCCGAGCCGGAGCTGACCGCGCGGATCCCCGACGGGACCGAACTGGCCGCGATGACCCCGAACAGCATCACCGACCCGGCCGCCCTGCGCGAGGTCCTCGCGGACATCCGGCAGCGCGGGATCGCGGTGGAGAACCGCGAGTCCAACCCCGACGTCTCCTGCGTGGCCGCGCCGGTCCACGACCGCACCGGACAGGTCGTGGCCGCGCTGTCGATCTCCGTCCCGATGATCCGCTGGAGCGAAGAGCGCCGGGCCGAGCTGGAGCAACTGGCCGCGAAGGGCGCGGCGGAACTGTCGGAGCGGCTCGGCCACCGGAGCGCGGCATGACGGCGTACGAGGTCGCGGTGCGGGCGGAGGCCGCACTCGGCGAGGGACCCACCTGGGACCCGGCGACGGGCCGGCTGATCTGGCTGGACATCCTGGGCGCGCGGCTGCACACCTACGAGCCCTCCTCCGGCCGGCGCACGGTCCGGACGACACCGCAGCACGTCGGCGCGGCCAAGCCCCGGGCGGGTGGCGGCCTGGTGCTCAACCTGCGGGACGGCGTGGGCCTGCTGGACCCCGACGACACGTTCCGCTGGCTGCACCACGAGCCGGTCGCGGGGCGCCGCGCGAACGACGCGGCGGTGGCGCCCGACGGTTCGCTGTGGGCGGGCACGATGCGGTACGACGAGGCGCCCGGCGGGGGCACGCTGTCCCGGCTGACGGGGGACGGCGCCGTGCGCACCGTCCTGCCGGACGTCACGGTCAGCAACGGCACGGGCTGGAGCCCCGACGGCCGCCTGATGTACTACATCGACACCCCCACCCGGCGCGTCGACGTCTTCGACCACGACGCGGACGGCATCCGTGATCGCCGCACGCTCGTGGAGATCGAGGAGGGCGCGGGCTTCCCGGACGGGCTGACCGTCGACGCGGAGGGCTGTGTGTGGGTGGCGCTGTGGGACGGGGGAGCGGTCCGCCGCTACACGCCCGCCGGCGAGCTGGACCGGGTGATCACCTTGCCCACCCCCCGCACGACGGCCTGCGCGTTCGGTGGCCCCGCCCTGACCGACCTCTACATCACGACCGCCCGCACGGGCCTGCCGCCTTCCGACCCCCTGTCGGGCTCCCTGCTCGTGGTGCCCGACGCGGGACAGGGCCTGCCCCAACCGGCGTTCGAGGGCTGACCCCACCGGCGCGGCTCGGGGGTGGCCCGCGCGACCCGGCGCTGACGGGGTGCCGCCGCGCCCACCCGTGCCGCCCCAGCGGCACGACTGCCCGCGGCCACACCGGCCGGCAGCGGCCACGGCACCACACAACCGACGGAACCGCAGTTCCCCAGGGGCGCGGGGAACTGCGCGACCAGCCACCACGGACCCGCGGCCGGCGGACGGCGGAGCCCCCGCGCCCTACAACCCCGCAGACCGGCGCTCCTCAGAGGTCAGCGGCGGAGCCGTGAGCGCCGGCTTCAAAGGGCCCGCCACCGCCGCCACCACCACACTCGGCGCCAGCAACGCCTCCGCCCCCCGCTCCAGCGCCGTCACGTCCGTCACCCGCCGGGCCACGCGCCCGTTCCCCGTGGCGGTCCGCAGCAGACGGCCGACGTACGCGGCCAGCACCCGGTCCCGCAGCGTCGGCCCCTCCTCGGTCGCGCCCGGATAGAACACGTCCGCCCCGACGGCGAGATCCCATGCCGCCCGGACCGTCCGCCCGACCGCCTTCTGCGCCTCCCGGGCCAGTCCCCGGCTGCCCAGCCCCTGACGCCGTACCACGTCCCGCAGGGCCAGCGCCGATCGCGCGGCCACCGCCATGCCGTGCCCGTACACCGGGTTCAGCGCGCACACCGCGTCGCCGACGACCACGAAGTTCTCCGGCCACACCGGCATCCGCTCGAAGAAGTGGCGCCGGTTCGCCGTCGTCCGCGTGACCGCGACCTCGCCGAGCGGCTCCGCGCCCCCGCCCAGCAGCTCCCCGATCAGCGGATGCCGCAGCCCGTGACGGGCGTAGCGCTCGAACTCCTCGGCGCGGGACGGCGGTTCGTCACCGCGGCCCCCGAACAGCGTGACGATCCACCTGCCGTCCTCGACCGGCATCAGCACGCCCCCGCGCCCGGTCCCGGAACCCCGCGGATCGGGCTCGATGTTGACGACCGGGAAGCCGGCCCGGGCCGCCTCCGGCGCCCGGTACAGCCGGCTGGCGTACACCAGCCCGGAGTCGACCTCCCGCCGCTCGACGGCGGGCAGCCCCAGCCCGGTCAGCCAGCCCGCCGCCCGCGAACCGCGCCCGGTCGCGTCGACGACCAGGTCGGCCGTCAGCGTCCGCTCGGCGCTGTCGTGGGCGCGGATGCGCACCCCCGTCACCGCGCCGCCCGCGCCGGTGAGCCCCGTCGCCTCGGCCCGCTCCACCAGTGCGATCCGCTCGTCGGCCAGCACCAGCCCCCGCACCACCCAGTCCAGCAGATCCCGGCTCGCCGGCAGCATGAACGCGGACTCGGCCCAGCGCCGGTACCAGCCGTACGGGGACAGCGCCACCATGTCCGTCGTCATCGGCACCCGGCTCACCCCGGCCGCGCGCAACCGCCCGATAGCCCCCGGCAGCAGTTCCTCCAGCGCCCGCGCCCCGCCCGACCAGAGCTGATGCACATGCCGGGCCTGCGGCAGTCCCTTGCGGGGCGCGGGCCCGTCGGGCAGCGCGTCCCGCTCGACCACCGTCACCCGGGCGCCGCCGGCCGCCAGAGCACGGGCCGTGAGCAGGCCGGCGAGGGAGCCGCCGAGAACGACGGCGGTGGGTCTGTGCTCATTCATGAACGGCAACGCTCTCTGCTGGGACGGCCGCACGTGCGCGCACCGCCGCGATGTCGTCGGAACGGCGGAGGGCTCGGGAGACGGCCCCGATCTCCTGGAGCAGGTTCGTGGTGTCCGGCCCGGTGGCCGCCTCGGGCGGCTCCGGCGTACGGGCCTTGGTCTCGACGGCGTCGAGGATGCTCACCGCGGCCGCCAGCGCGCGGGCCCGCTCGGGCGGGTGGCCGAGGCCGAGCGCGGCGTCGTACGCGCGCCGGCCGAGCCCGGTGTCGATGTGCCGGGCCAGCGGCAGCAGCACGTCCCGGATGAACGTCTCGCGCCGGGTGAGCCGCAGTTCGGGCGTGGCGCGCAGCACGAACGGCACCCCTTCGCCGTTCGCGGTGCGCATCAGCTGGTACAGGGGCCGCAGGTCACGGTGGGCGAGCCGGACCCGCCAGCGGTCGTGCAGGTACTGGCCGGCGTGCGGCAGGATGAAGCCGACGGCGATGAGGATGGCGGAGAGCGCGGCCACGGGCGGGGCCAGATTGGTGCTCAGCCAGTCCAGGTCCTGGCCGAACCAGCGGGCGACGACGGCGATCAGCTTGACCGCGTCGAAGATCAGGTTCAGCACGTAGCCGGCGCCCAGCAGCTTCAGGCCCCAGCGCAGCCAGGCGTCCAGGCCCTCGGTGCGCACCCAGTTCCAGATGAGCCGGGAGGTGATCAGGCAGGCCACGGCGTGCGCGACGAGGTAGAGCAGGATCTCCTCGCGCATGAACGGGGTGGTCGCGTAGTGGGTGTCCAGGTCCCGCAGCCGCTCCTCGGGGGCGTCGGCGAGCAGGAACAGCACCCACAGGGCGACGATCACCCCCGAGTACACCGAGATCACCCAGCGCATGGCGCGGCGGGTGGCGGCCGAGCGGTCGGACAGGCCGTTGCGCCAGGTGATGATGAGCAGCAGACAGGAGCCGCAGAAAGCGGTGATCAGCGAATAGCACCAGGGCGCCGAGATGTTGGGCACGCCGGTCACCCGGTTGACCCAGGCGATGGTGGACGGGGTGCAGAACACGAACACCGCGCAGGCGAGCAGGAGCAGGCCGCCGACCGCGCGCAGCAGCGGGTCCCGCCACAGCCGGATGATGGTGGGCAGCTTGATCACCAGGGCGGCGGTGAGCACGGCCGTGGGGATCCAGAAGGAGATGTAGAACTCGTTCAGGAATCCCGAGGGATTCAGCGCCAGCCGGATCACCGGGCCGCTCCGCGACGCCCCCGGTATCCGAGGGAACGCTGCACCGGGTCGGGCGGGGTGGTGCGGGCCCCGCCGAGGTGGTCCCGGAACAGGGTGGCCAGGCGGTGTCCGAAGTCGTCGGCCTCGGCCTCGTCGGTCTCCCGGGAGCCGTCGCGGGCGGCCACGGTGAGGGCCGCCTCCCGCCAGCCGGGCGTGTCGGTGAGGGCGCGGGCGGCGGCGGCCCCGGCCAGATGGTGGTGCCGATGCCCGGCGTGCAGGTGCCACAGCTCGTGCCCGAGGATGACCAGTTGCTGCACGGCCTCGGCCCGCTCCTCCACGATGACCAGGTCGAAGTCGGCGAACTCGACCCACAGACCGGTGACTTCGAGCTCGTCCGGGAAGCGTTCGAAGCGCAGTTCCACCGGCCGGCCGGCCCGCAGCGCGCTCATCTCCTCGCACAGCGCCCGGCACAACGCCCGTGTGCCGTCGGGTGGTTCGGGCCGGGCGCGGACGGCGGCGGCGAGGTCGCCGGCCAGGGCGCGCATCGCCGAGCCGGGACCGGAGCGCCGTAGGCGGGCCGGGCCGGAGCGGGAGCGTCGCAGTCGTGAGGTCAGGCGTGCCGCCTGCTCCCGCGCGCCCCCGAAACTCATCTGTCTCCCTTCCCACCACCGGTTGCGGCTGGTCCGAGCGTACGCGCCTGGATGTGTCCGCGTCATGCGATCCGGCGACCGTTGTTCAACAAGGAACCATCTATGAGCTTGTGCCCGACCCATTGACGCGGAAGCGCTTCGAACCTACGGTCCCGTTCGAAGTTACGAGCGCCATCCGATATCTCGAACGGCGATACCTCGAACGGTAGGGGCAAGGTATGGGACAACCTGGCCTGAATCGCAGGCGACTTCTCGGCACGGCGGCCGGCCTGACGGCAGCCGCCGGCTTCGGCTTCGCCGCCCTCGGCAGCGGAGCCGACGCACTCGCCTCCAGCGCGCACACCCGGGTCCGCTACTGGAATCTCTTCAGCGGCGGCGACGGCTCCAACATGATCGCGATGCTGAACGCCTTCCGCGCGGCACACCCGGACATCGCGGTGAAGGACTCCACCCTCCAGTGGGGCAACCCCTTCTACACCAAGCTCGCCATGGCGGCCGCCGGCAACCGCGCACCCGACCTCGGCGTCATGCACATCGGCCGCGTCGCCGGCTTCTCGCCGGGCCGGCTCCTGGACGCCTGGGACGTCGGCCTGCTCGCCGAGTACGGCCTGCGCGAGCAGGACTACAACCCCCGGCTGTGGCAGCGCGGTGTCATCGACGGCAAGCTCTACGCCCTCCCGCTCGACGTCCACGTCCAGCTCTGCTTCTACCGCAAGGACGTCCTGAGGAAGGCGGGCCTGCTCGGCGCCGACGACCGGATCGTCCCGGTCACATCGGCCGACGACTGGTTCGGCGTGCTCAAGGAGGCCAGGAAGGCCACCAAGAAGGGGCTGCAGACCATCGGCCTGTGGATCAACGACCAGAACTTCCAGTGGTGGTTCTTCGTCGCCTTCTACACCCAGCTCGGCGGCACCTGGTTCGACGACGCGCGCACCGGGGTCACCTTCGACACGGACAAGGCCACCCAGGTCCTGGAGTTCCTCCGCCGGCACGTCACCGACGGATACGCGAACCCGGCCATGGGCTCCGTCAACGCCGAACAGTTCATCAACGGCGCCCCCTTCGCCTGGGAGGGCAACTGGTCCGTGCCGGTCTACACCGGCGCCGAACTCGACTACGGCGCGATCCCGCTGCCGCCCGTCTTCGGCAAGCAGGCCACGCACGCCGAGTCGCACGCCTTCGTGCTGCCGCACCAGTCCGACCGCGGCGGAGCCGCCGACGAGGCCGCCCACCGACTCGCCGCCTACGTCGTCACCCACGCCCGGCAGTGGGCGGCGGGCGGTCACATCCCCGCCCATCTGCCGACCCTGTCCACGCCCGCGTACCAGAAGCTGTACCCGCAGAACGAGTACGTGTCCGCCATGGACCACCAGGCCAACGAGCCGAAGGTGTGGTTCGCGGGCTCCACCGGCATCCTCGCCCAGCGCGTCGGACCGGTCGTCGTGTCCTCCACGATGGGCTCCACCAGGCCCGACGCGGCGGCCCGCCGGATGAAGAGCGAGCTGAGCACGCTGCTCGCGATGAAGAACCCCATGAACGGCAGGACCGCCGCGCAGGAAGGTGCGTCCGCATGACGACCGCCGACACCGTGTTCGCACCCCCACGGGCGAGGTCAGCCGCCGCCGGCGCCACCGTCCGCCGCAAGCAGGGCTTCCAGCACGGCGGCTGGTTCGTCGCCCCGTTCCTCGTCCTGTTCGCGCTCTTCGTGATCTGGCCGCTGCTGCGGGGCATCTACCTGAGCTTCACCGACGCCAACATCTCCGGCCAGGGCGAGAGCTTCATCGGCCTCGGCAACTACCGCGAGGCCCTCAAGGACCCGCTGATGTGGGACGCCCTCGGTCACAGCGCGTACTTCACGCTCCTGGTCGTGCCCTGCATCACGGTCCTCGCCTTCCTCCTGGCGATGCTCGCCCACCACATCGAGCGCGGCAAGTGGCTCTGGCGCCTGTGCTTCTTCGCGCCCTTCCTCCTGCCCTCCACCGTCGCGGGCAACCTCTGGCAGTGGCTGTTCAACCCCGGCACCGGAATGATCAACCACGTCTTCGGCGGCGACACACCCTGGCTGACCGACAAGTCGTACGCGATGCTCGCCATCGTCATCGAGACCCTGTGGTGGACGGTCGGCTTCAGCTTCCTGCTCTACCTCGCCGCGCTCCAGTCCATCCCCGGCCACCTCTACGAGGCCGCGAAGCTGGACGGCGCGAACGCCTGGCACCGCATGATCCACATCACCCTGCCGATGCTGCGCACCATCACCGGGCTCGTCATCGCCCTGCAGATCCTCGCCTCGCTCCAGGTCTTCGACCAGGCCGTCGTGATGATGGACTTCGGCCCCGGACCGGAGAACTCCACCCGCACCTTCGTCCAGTACACCCTCGAAGAGGGCTTCACCAGCTACCGCGTGGGCTACGCCTCCGCGATCTCCATCGTCTTCTTCGTGATCATCGCGGCTGTCGCCCTCGCGCGGATGTGGCTGCTGCGCAACCGTGAGGAGGCCGCCCGATGAGCGCGACCACCCAGCCGCGCAAGGCGTGGACCCCCAGCCAGATCGTCCTGACCCTGCTCGGCGCGGCCGTCTCCGCCGTCTTCCTCGCCCCGCTCGCCTGGGGCCTGTTCACCTCCCTGAAGTCGGAGACCGAAGCCGTCGAGGTGCCGCCGCACTGGCTGCCGGAGCACTGGACGGGCCAGGCGTGGAAGGCCCTCTTCGACACCGGCGACATCACCGACTGGTTCGTGAACTCCCTGGTCGTCTCGGTCTGCGTGACGACGATCGTCCTGCTGGTGAGCGCACTGGCCGGCTACGGCTTCGCCCGCACCGACTTCCGCGGCAAGGGCGTCCTGATGGGCCTCGTCATGGCGGGCCTGATGATCTCCCCGGCGGTCCTCGGGGTGCCCCTGTTCACCACGGTCCAGCAGATGGGCATGGTCGACACGTACTGGGGCATGATCCTGCCGCAGTGCGCGCCCGCCGCGATGGTCTACATCCTCTACAAGTTCTTCCAGGGCGTCCCGCGCGAACTGGAGGAGGCCGCCTTCATCGACGGCGCGGGCCGCTGGCGGGTCTTCTTCACCATCGTCGTCCCGCTCGCCCGCCCCTCCCTCGCCGCGGTCGGCATCTTCACCTTCATCGCCTCGTGGAACAACTTCCTGTGGCCCTACATGGTGACCAACAACCCCGACCTCATGACCATGCCGAACGGCATCGCGACCGTCATGAACTCCTACGGCATCCAGTGGGCCCAGCTGATGGCCGGCGGCCTCATGGCGGGACTGCCGCTGATCGTCGTCTTCGTCTTCTTCCAGCGCCAGATCGTGGCGGGCGTCGCCCACACCGGCCTGGCCGGCCAGTAGCCACAGTCCGCACACAAGCCACCCACCCCGGAAGGCACCATGCACCCCGCTCGCTTCACCCTCGACCCCGCCTTCACCATCGGCGCGGTCAGCCCCCGCCTCTTCGGCTCCTTCGTGGAACACCTCGGTCGCTGCGTCCACACCGGCATCTACGAACCGGACCACCCCGCGGCGGACGCCGACGGCCTCCGTACCGACGTACTGGACCTGGTCCGCGAACTCGGCGTCACCACCATCCGCTACCCGGGCGGCAACTTCGTGTCCGGGTACAAGTGGGAGGACTCCGTCGGCCCGGTGGAAGACCGCCCCCGCCGCCTGGACCTGGCCTGGCACTCCACCGAGACCAACCGCTTCGGCCTGTCCGAGTACATCGCGTTCCTGAAGAAGCTCGGTCCCCAGGCCGAACCCATGATGGCGGTGAACCTCGGGACGAGAGGCGTGGCGGAGGCCCTCGAACTCCAGGAGTACGCCAACCACCCCGGCGGCACCGCCCTCTCCGACCTGCGCGCCGCCCACGGCGACAAGGAGCCCTTCGGCATCAGGCTCTGGTGCCTCGGCAACGAGATGGACGGCCCCTGGCAGACCGGCCACAAGACGGCGGGGGAGTACGGACGGATCGCCGCCGAGACCGCCCGTGCCATGCGCCAGCAGGACCCGGACGTGGAACTGGTCGCCTGCGGCTCCTCCAGCCAGGCCATGCCCACCTTCGCCGAGTGGGAGGCGACCGTCCTCGCGGAGACCTACGACCTGGTCGACCACATCTCGCTGCACGCCTACTACGAGCCCGTCGACGGCGACCTGGACTCCTTCCTCGCCTCGGCCGTGGACATGGAGTCCTTCATCGAGAACGTGATCGCGACGGCCGACCACGTGGGCGCGAGACTGAAGTCCAAGAAGAAGATCAACCTCTCCTTCGACGAGTGGAACGTCTGGTACCTCTCGAAGTGGGAGGAGTACGCCAGGACCATCGACCGGTCCGACTGGCCCGAGGCGCCCCGCCTGCTGGAGGACAACTACAGCGTCACGGACGCGGTCGTCTTCGGCTCGCTCCTCATCGCGCTGCTCCGGCACGCCGACCGCGTCACCGTCGCCTGCCTCGCCCAGCTCGTCAACGTGATCGCCCCGATCATGACCGAGCCGGGCGGCCCGGCCTGGCGGCAGACGACGTTCTTCCCCTTCGCGCAGGCCGCGCGGTACGGCCGGGGCCAGGTGCTGGACGTCCGCGTGGACTCGCCGACGTACGAGACGAAGAAGTACGGCGAGACCGACCTGCTGCACGCCACCGCCGTCCGCGCGGACGACGGCACGGTCACCGTGTTCGCCGTCAACCGCGGCCGCACCGAGCCCCTGCCCCTGGAAGTGGCGCTGAACGGACTGGAACTGACCGCCGTCACCGAGCACAGCGCGCTCGCGGACGCCGACCCCGACGCCCGCAACACCCTCACCGACCCCGACCGCGTCACCCCGCACCCGGTCGAGGGCACCGTCCTGAGGGACGGCGCCCTCACCGCCGTACTGGAGCCGCTGTCCTGGAACGTGATCAGACTGGCGTGACCGGCACGCCGCCCGTCGCCCTGCCGAGCAGCGTCAGCCGCACCGACCCGGGGCCCGACAGCGTGGTGAACTCCGAGAGGACCGCCAGCGCGAGGGTGTTGGTGCCCCGGGTGCGCAGGATGCCGTTCGGCAGGACGAACGTGTGCTGCGGGCCGACGTTGTTGATGTACTGGCCCAGGTTCCAGCCGTTGAGGAAGATCTGCGCGCGGTAGGCGCGGTACGGGTCGTCGTCCAGGGTCAGGCCGACCGACGCGTCGATGTCGGCCGGCACCGACAGCCGGAACGTCGTCCGGTACCAGGTCACCCCCTGGTACCGCGCCGCGCGCGGGAAGGTCACCTTCTCCCAGTCGCCGTCCCGGAAGCCGGGCAGGTGCCAGCCCTCCCGCTCGCCGTACAGACCGCCGTTGTTCATCGGCCCGCGCACCTGGTCGGGAGCACCCGCCCCCTGGACGCGCCACCGCACCTTCGGCGACGCCCCCTTGAACGTGACCGCCGTCAGGCCCCGCGCCACCTTGTGGGTGTCCAGCGCCTTTCCGTCCTGGTCGTGCTGCATGCGCCGGACCAGGACCGACAGAACGTGCCGGCCGGGGGAGCGCAGCCGCTCACGCACCGGGAAGACCGCCGTCTGAGCCCAGCTGCCCTTGCGGATGGTCACGTCCTTGTCCGGCACCGGCATCCGGTGCGTGCCCAGCGGCTCGCCGTCCAGCCAGGCCATCAGCAGGCCCTGGGTGCCGGTGCTGTAGGCGAGCGAGACCTCCTCGACACCGGTGGTGCCGGTCAGTTCGCCCCGGTACCAGACGTCCCCGTAGTGGAAGCCGTAGTCGTCAGCGAAGAGGACCGGCTGTCCGTCCGGGACCGCCGTGGTGCTGTACGACGACGTCTTGTCGGCGACCTTCCACGACGAGTCGTCGAAGCTCGGGCCCGCCTCCGGGTTCTCCCTCCGCATCCGCCAGCCGCCCAGCTCGGGCAGCCGCACCTCGGGCACGTCCGGCAGCATCCCGGTGGTCAGCAGGCTGCCGGAGACCGTGGCCCTGGTGGGCAGCTTCCGCCCGTTCCAGACCAGGGTGTCGATCCCGCGCGGGCCCCACACCTCCATGCCCGTCCGCTCGGTGACGTCACCCGTCAGATGGACCTCCGAGCCACGCAGCTCCGCGTGCCGCAGCAGCGCCGGGCCGTAGACGAGGAGGGTCCCGGACGGGGTGTCGTACGGGAAGAGGCGTACGGCGGTGGCGTCGTCGGCGAAGAGCAGCAGCAGCGGGGTGTCCGTCTCGCCCTTCCGCACCAGCACCCGGGTCAGCCCGTCCTGGCCGAGGGGGGCGTTCACATGGAGTTCGTTCCGGTCGTAGGCCCAGCCGGCCTCCGGGTCCAGCCGCTGCACGGAGGGCTCTTCCGGGCACTTCAGCACCAGCTCGGCCATCTCCTCGCTGCGCCCGGCGAACACGGCGATGTCCTGCCGGCCCACCGTCAGGACCGTCATGGGCGCGACGGTGGCGTACTTCAGGGTCCGCCTGCCCAGCGGCAGCCCGGTGGTGAGCAGCTTGGCGTCCTTGCCGGGCACGGTGACCGGCAGCCTGCCGGCGTCGGTGGGCAGTTCGGTGGTCACCGGATCGGTGCCGTCGTTGCGGGCGACGTACACATGGGTGCCGGTGTCCGGGTTGGTCAGGTGGTACACCTTCAGCCCGTCGGCCGTCACGTCCGCCGCCCGGTCCAGCTTGGCGAAGTCGGGCACGCGCTGGAGCAGATGGCCGAGCTGGTGCATCGGCGCGATCTTGTCCGTGACGTTCCGGCCCTCGTCGATGGCGGCGCCGTAGTCGTACGACGTGTAGACGACCGGCGCGGGCAGCCAGCCCCACGACGTCCCCCCGAACGTCATGTACACGTTGTGCAGGGTGAGCCCGTTGGCGAGGTTGGTCAGATAGAACCGCCGCTCGTACGCGGCGTCCCGGGTGCGCCGCGACTCGGCGTACCCCTTGCCGTCGAACCACGCCCCACCCCAGGGATCGAACCAGCCGCCCCCGAACTCCGGCACGAAACCGGGCGTGGTGGGGGAGGCGGTGGCCCCGCCCCTCGCCCCGCCGGGCCCGTAGTGCCCCCAGTCCGGCGGAGTCTGCGACGGCGACGGATACCCGTCGAAACCGTACAGCCAGCCGCCCCGCTCCCCACCGGTGTCGAAGGACCCCGGGACCCAGTACCCGTTCCGCCCCTTGTCGTTGTGGAACAACGGAACGTCGATCCCGTCGGCACGCACCTTCCGGTACAGGTGGGACATGTAGTTCCGCCCGGTGGCCTCGTCCACATGGGCGTCGTACTCGTTCTCGATCTGGTACAGCAGGACCGTGCCGTCGCCCTGCGTGAACAGGTGCCGGCGGGCGATCCGGTTCACCTGGGTCAGCCACTCGTCCACGTGCGCCAGGTAGGCCGGATCGTCGGTCCGGGCCGTGCCCCTGGTCGCCGTCAGCCACCCGGGGAAACCCCCGCCGTCCACCTCGGCGTTGATGTAGGGACCGGGGCGCAGGATGACGTACAGCCCCGTCTCGGCGGCCGTCCTCAGGAACAGGTCCAGGTCCCGGACACCGCTGAAGTCGTACACGCCGGGCGCGGGGGAGTGGTAGTTCCACGCCACGTAGATGCTCACGGCGTTGTACCCGTGCGCCCGCATCTTCTGCAGCACGTCCCGCCACAGGGACGGGCTCGGCAGCCGGAACGGGTGCATCTCGCCGGACCACACCACCAGCCGGCGCCCGTCCACGAGCAGCGAGTACCGGTCGTACCCGATGGTGTGCCGCTCGCCGTCGGCGCGCGGCGGCAGCGGCGTCGGACCGGTCGGCGCACTGCTCCCCGCGTACGCGGAGGGCGCCCCGGGGCCGCCGCTGCCGCCCAGGGCGAGACCGAGCGCGGCGGAGCCGGCCAGGGCACTGAAGGTACGTCTGCTGAGCGCCAAGGTGGATCCTCCCGGGCGATCTTACGGGGGCGCGGTCCGGCCATTCTCCCCACGGACACGCCCCACAATGGACCCATGAGGATCTCGGCACGGGCGGATTACGCGGTACGGGCGGTACTGGAGCTGGCCGTACGGCAGGGTAACGGCCCGGTGAAGGCAGAAGAAATCGCCGCCGTGCAGGAGATCCCGCACAAGTTCCTGGAAGGCATTCTCGGCGACCTCCGCCGGGCCGGGATCGTCGACAGCCGGCGCGGCGGGGGCGGCGGCTACCGGCTGGCCCGGGAGGCGGCCTCGATCACCGTGGCCGACGTCATCCGGGCGGTCGACGGCCCGATCGTGTCGGTACGCGGCGAACGCCCGACGGGCCTGTCCTACACCGGCACCGCCCAGCCGCTGCTGCCCCTGTGGATCGCCCTGCGCGCCAACGTCCGCCGCGTCCTGGAGGGCGTCACCCTCGCCGACCTCGCGGCCGACGCCCTTCCCGAGCCGGTCCGCGCCCTGGCGGCGGAACCGGCGGCCTGGGAGAACCCGTAAGGCGCAACGCCGTCCCCCGGCCGGCGCACCGGCGGGTTTCCCTCGCAGGCGTACGTCGTTAGGGCGGGCATGACCAAGAAACTCGCCTGTGTCACCGTCCTGACGGCCGCCCTCCTGGCATGCGCCGCCACCGCCGAAGCCACCCCGCGCCCCGCGCCGTCCACCGGTGTCCCCGGCGCCGCCCTCCTCGACGGCGTCCTCGGCTCCCTGGAGATCGGCCACCCGGTCACGTCCCTCAGGACGATCCTCCCCACGGGCGTCCGGGGCCAGTGAACGACACGGCCCACGTGTGAGCGCCCGGACCACCGGGCGCCCGCTCACGGCGAGGAGGACGTGAAAACCCCGGTGTGAATGGCCGGAGTTGACTCTCCCGGCGCCGGGCGGGGCTCCCTACGCTACCCACGCCTCCACGCTCCGTTCACAATGAACACACAGCTCCTTCAAACTTGAACGACTGAACGGCTGAACGACCCGGAGTGGATGGGCGGGAGGCACACACCCCCCACTCGACAACCGGGAGAAACCATGGCTGGTGGAGTCCTGCTGAGCGGCGCCGTGGCCGCTCTCCTCACCACCGCACTGCCCGCCCAGAGCCCCGACTCCGTCTTCGACGACCCGCCCCCGGACAAGATCGTCATCGACGTGGCGACGGTCAACGGCTCGGGCTGCCCCGCCGGTACGGCCGCCGTGGCGGTCTCGCCGGACAACACCGCCTTCACGGTGACCTACAGCGCCTACCTGGCCCAGGCCGGCGGCAACTCGGACCCCACGGCCTTCCGCAGGAACTGCCAGCTCAACCTGGTGGTCCACGTCCCGCAGGGCTTCACCTACGCGATAGCCAGCGCCGACTACCGGGGCTTCGCCTCGCTCCAACGGGGCGCCACGGGCACGCAGAAGGCGTCGTACTACTTCCAGGGCTCGTCGAACACCGTGCCCCGGACCCACCCGTTCAACGGCCCCTACAACGACGACTGGCAGGCCACCGACTCGACCGACTGGGCCCAACTGGTCTGGGCGCCCTGCGGTGTGCTGCGCAACTTCAACATCAACACCGAGCTGCGCGTGAACGCGGGCACCACGGCCGCCGACAAGGTCAGCTTCATGACGATGGACTCGACGGACGGGGACATCAGTACGGTGTACCACTTGGCCTGGAAGGAATGCCCGACCCCCTGACCGGGACCGGGACTCGCTCCGGTGAACGCCGGCTGAGCCGATCGCGGTCGACTGATCCCCGGCCGCCCGCTTCTTCACCAGTGTCGTGCTTCCGCGACCCGAGTAAAGGGCGCGTTCCGCGTCGGCTGACGCCGATGGCCCTCCGGGCCACCCTTGACTCGGCCCGCTCCAGCACGAGGGAGAAGCGAGCGGGCGCCCGGTGGAAACTGGCCGCCCCACCGGCAACGGGCCCCGAGGCCCACTGGGCACGCATCGTCGGCCGGGGTGCGCGGGGGCGCCTCGCCTGCACGCCGGGAGGGTTCGGCGGCTTGCGGTGAGTGGGCGGGGGCGGGGTGGCTCCTGGCCTGGTGTCCCCTCTGCCCCACCAGCCCCCCTAGTCACACCGGTTCGGTGATTGGCGGATTTGGGCCACCCCCACCGACCGCCCATCCCCCTGACCTGCCCCTTCACCTCGACCCCTTGGCACAAATCTGCCAATCACGGTGTGAAGGGCCCGCCACCCCGGGGAGCCGGCCCTCCCGCCACCCACCGCTCGCCGCCGAACCGGCCCGGCGTGCAGGCGAGACGCGACCGCGTACCCCTCCCGACGGCGCGCACCCAGCCGACGCCACCGCTGTTTCGGGCCGCTCGCTCGCTTCTTCCCCGGGCTGGAGCGAGGTGTGTCAAGGGTGGCCCGGAGGGCCATCGCCGAAGGCGACGCGCAGCGCCCTTGACTCACCTCGCGGAAGCCCGACACTGACCGGGAAGCGAGCGGACCGACAGTCACTTCCCGGCGAGGGTGGCGCGCCGCCGACCTCCCCCGCCCCGGCGGAGTAGCCCGCAGGTCACGTACTGAGCGCGGGAATCAGGGAGGGGTGGGCACCGAGGTCCCTGACCCCCTCGCGGACCGCATCCGTGAACCGCGTCAGCTCAGCCAGCAGTACCTCCCAGGGGACCGGCGCCGTCCAGTCGTCCGGTTCGAAGACCGAGCCGACCCGCCAGCCGTCGCCGGTCTCCTCGATCCGTACCGTGCCAAGCTCCTCGAAGGACATCGACTCAAAACGGAACCCCTCCCGCTCCTGCCGTTCCCGGTTCCGCTCCAGCCAGGTGATCAGAGCGCGTGCCAGTTCGGCGACCGGGAAGCCCTCCACCGCGCACACCGTCCGCTCGCCGTCCCGGACGACGAGTTCCGCTTCGAGGTCCACCAGCAGGACGTGCACGGGTGCCGTCGCGGGCTCCATGCCCCGCCTGGGCAGGTCGGAGGTGTTCAGGTTCTCGTATGCGACAGTCACCGGCATCGGGCGAACCTATCAAGCGCCCGGAGCGGTGTCAGACGGCCGCTTGGCCCGCCCCCGCCGCGTTCGGCCAGCTCTGTGCGTTGGGCCAGCCCGTCGCGGGCGCCGGGGTCAGGCCGGCGGCGGGCGCGGGGGCCGTCATCCCGCGGACCTGGGCTGCGGTGAGCCCGCCCCGGGCCGGAACGCCGGGCGGGGTGGGGGCGACGGCCGCGGCGGGCGCGAGAGGCACGGGCGCGGGGGCCGGTACGGGTGCAGGGCCCACCGGTGCCGGTACGGGCGCGGGCGCCACCGGCGCCGGTACGGGAGCCGGCACCGGGGTGGGAGTCGGCGGTACGGGAGCCTGTACCGGGTTGGGAGCCGCCGGTACAGGCGCCGGTGCGGGCATCACGGCCGCCGCCGGAGCCACCGCCGGAGCCGCCACCGATGCGGGCACCGGGGCCGCCGGAGCCCCCACCGGAGCCGCTGATGCTGCCGCCGGCATCGGCATCCCGCCGCCGGCCGGTGCCACGGCGGCGGGGAGCGGCATGCCGGTGCCGGCGGCCGGTGCGGGGCCGGACGCGGTGAGCCGCATCCCGGCCCCGTTGGTCTCGCTGACCAGCCGGTCGACCGCCGCCGTACCCGAGCTGTAGCTGGTCCCGGTGCCCAGCTCGGGTACGGCGGCTCCCCTCCTGGACCCGTAGAGCACCTGCTCCAGGCCGGACACCAGGCGACGCACGTCGACCTGGGGGCGCACCACGAGCCGCAGGAAGCGGCTGGAGGATCCGATCTTGTTGCCGCACTCGCGGACCAGGATCCGGTGCTCGGTGAGCATCCGGTCCCGTACCACCGTGCCCTCGGCGCCGACGGGCAGCCGTACGAAGAGGAAGTTGCCCTGGGAGGGGTAGACGGTGAGGCCGGGGAGCGCGGAGAGGTGGCTGGCCATCTCCAGGCGGTCGCGGCGGACCTGCTGGAGGCTCTGCGCGTACTCGGCGCCGTGCTCCTTCAGCATGAACACCACGTGCTCGGCGAAGGAGTTGAGGTTCCACTTCGGCAGCATGGAGCGGACCTTGCCCGCGAGCGCCGGGTTGGCGACGAGGTAGCCGAAGCGGATGCCGTGCAGGCCGAAGTTCTTGCCGAGGCTGCGCAGGACGATCACGTTGGGGCGGAGCATGGCCTCCTGGACGACGCTCGGCTCGGCCTCCGCGTCGGCGAACTCCAGGAAGGACTCGTCCACGATCACCAGATCGAGGTCCGCCATGGCGTCCATGAACTGCACGATCTGCCGGCGGCGCAGATAGCCGCCGTCGGGGTTGTTGGGGTTGCAGATCACGGCCACCCGGGTGCCGCGGGCACGGATGAACTCGGCGTACTGGCCGAGGTCCAGGGCGAAGTCGTTCGCCTCCTGGAGCGGGAACATGTCGACCCGCTTGCCGGTCTCCATCGGCTGGTCGGTCCAGCGGCCGAAGGTGGGGACCGGTATCGCGAGGGACTCGCGGACCAGCAGGTGGTCGATCCAGGTGATCAGCTCGGTCGAGCCGTTGCCCATCGCCACGCACTGCGGCGGGAGCTGGAGCAGGTCGCACAGCTCCGCCGTGATGGTGTCGGCGCTGCTGGGGTAGTACGTGACGATCTCGCGCAGCCGGCCCGCCATCTCCTCGAACATGGCGGGCGTCGGGAAGTACGGATTGCACGGAATGCAGAAGTCCACCGGGCCGGTCCCGTCGCCGCCCTCCCGCGTCAGCGCCGCCATGGAGGGGCTGTGCGCGGCGGTGCCGCGGAACAACGAGGTGACGTTGCCGGCCAAGGGAACCTCCGTCGAAGGGTGGCCCGTGCGGGGGAGCACGGGCCACCCTCCGATACGGAGGAGACGGCAGTGGCGTTCAACTCACCGGCGGTGTGAGCCGGTTCACGCCCCGAAGGTGTGGAGGGTCGACGTCCGGTACGTCTGCCCCGGTCGCAGCACCGTCGACGGGAAGTTCGCGTGGTTCGGCGAGTCCGGGAAGTGCTGCGTCTCCAGGCACAGGGCGTCGCCCTGCCGGTAGGTGCGGCCGCCGGTGCCGGTGAGCGTCCCGTCGAGGAAGTTGCCGGAGTAGAACTGCAGCCCCGGCTGGTCGGTGGCGATCTTCAGGGTGCGGCCGGAGCGCGGGTCGCGCAGGGTGGCGACGTGCTCCGGCTTCGCCGTGATCCCCTTGTCCAGCACCCAGTTGTGGTCGTACCCCTTGGCCTGCACCTGCTGCTCGTGGCCCGCCCGGACGTCCCGGCCGATGGGCTTGGCGTGCCGGAAGTCGAACGGGGTGCCCGCGACCTTGGCCAGCTCGCCGGTGGGGATCAGGCCGGAGTCGGTCGGGGTGTACCGGGAGGCGGCGATCGTGAGTTCGTGGTCCTCGATCGTGCCGCTGCCCTCGCCGGCCAGGTTCCAGTAGACGTGGCTGGTGAGGTTGACGACGGTGGCCTTGTCGGTGGTGGCCGCGTAGTCGATGCGCCAGTCACCGTGCCGGGTGAGGGTGTACGTCACCGTCGTCCGCAGCGTGCCCGGATAGCCCATCTCGCCGTCGACGCTCGTGTAGTGCAGGAGCAGTCCGACGTCGGAGCCCTTGGTGAACGGCTCGACGTGCCACACGTGCTTGTCGAAGCCCTTGGCCCCGCCGTGCAGGCTGTTGACGCCGTCGTTCACGGAGAGCTGGTACGCCGTGCCGTCCAGCGTGAACTGCCCCTTGCCGATGCGGTTGCCGTACCGGCCGATCAGGGCGCCGAAGTACGGGCTCTTCGCCACGTAGTCGGCGATGTCGTCGAAGCCGGCCACGACGTTGGCGTACCGGCCGTGCCGGTCGGGCAGCTCCAGGGTCTGGACGATGCCGCCGTAGGACAGCACCTTCATCCGGGTGCCGCCGTTCTCCAGCGACCAGCGGTACACCTTCGTGCCGTCGGCGAGCGTGCCGAAGAGTTCCTTCACCGGCTTCCGGCCTCCTGAACCGGTGGTGGCCTGGGCGCTGCCCGTGCCGAGGGTGGTGGCGGCGAGACCCGCCGCGGCTGCTCCCGCGATGACCGTGCGTCTGTTCAGTTCCATAGGTGCGGCTCCGTTTTCTGGGCGCTTACGAACCGGACTTGCGCTTGTTCCACACGTCGAACCCGACCGCCACCAGCAGGGCGAGGCCCTTGATGACCTGCTGCCAGTCGGTGCCGACGCTGAGGAGGTTCATGCCGTTGTTCAGCACGCCGAGGACGAGACCGCCGATGATGGCGCCGAGGACGGTGCCGACACCGCCGCTCATGGACGCGCCACCGATGAACGAGGAGGCGATGGCCTCCAGTTCGAAGTTGACGCCCGCCTTCGGCGAGGCCGCGTTCAGCCGGGCGGCGACCACCAGACCCGCCAGGGCCGCGAGCACGCCCATGTTCAGGAAGACGTAGAAGGTGACCTTCTTGTCCTTCACGCCGGACAGCTTGGCCGCCGGCAGGTTGCCGCCGATCGCGTAGATGTGCCGGCCGAAGACCGCGTTGCGCATGACGTAGCCGTAGCCGACGACCAGCGCGCCGAGGATGATCAGCACGATCGGGGCGCCCTTGTAGCTGGCGAGCAGCAGGGTGACGACGAGGATCGCGGCGACCAGGGCGGTCAGTTTGAGCAGGAACAGCCGGGTCGGCAGCACGTCCAGGGAGAACTCCTGCTGGCGGCGGCGGTCCCGGAACTCCTGCCACACCACGGCCGCGATCAGGACGATCCCGAGCAGCAGCGTGAGGTTGTGGTAGTTGGTGTTCGGGCCGACCTCGGGCAGGAAGCCGTTGCCGAGCTTCTGCAGACCGTCCGGGAAGGGGCCGAGGGTCTGGCCCTTGAGCAGGATCTCGGTGAGGCCGCGGAAGAGGAGCATCCCGGCGAGGGTGACGATGAAGGACGGTATGCCGAGATAGGCGATCAGATAGCCCTGGACCGAGCCGGCGACCGCGCCGACCACCAGGCACAGCACCAGCGCGATGGGCCAGGAGACCCCGTGCTGCACGGTCAGTACGGCCGCGAAGGCGCCGACGAACGCGGTGAGCGAGCCGACCGACAGGTCGATGTGCCCGGCGATGATCACCAGCATCATGCCGATCGCGAGGATCAGGATGTAGCTGTTCTGCAGCACCAGGTTGGAGACGTTGCGCGGCAGCAGCAGGTCCCCGTCGGTCCAGATCGCGAAGAGGACCACGATCAGGCCGAGCGCGATCAGCATGCCGTACTGGCGCATGTTGCGGCGCAGACCGGCCAGCACCAGGCCGAGCAGTCCCCCGTCGGCAGCCGGTCCGCTCCTGCCCGGCGGCGCGGGGGCCGGGCTCTTGGCGGTCACATCCGTGCTCATCGCGTTACCTCTTTGTCCTTCGTCATATGGCGCATCAGCACTTCCTGCGTGGCCTCGGCCCGCGGCACCTCACCGGTCAGCCGCCCGGCGGCCATCGTGTAGATGCGGTCGCACATGCCGAGCAGCTCGGGCAGCTCGGAGGAGATGAAGACGACCGCCTTGCCCTGGGCGGCGAGCTGGTCGATGACCGTGTAGATCTCGTACTTGGCGCCCACGTCGATGCCGCGGGTCGGTTCGTCGAGGATCAGCACGTCGGGACCCGCGAAGATCCACTTGCTGAGGACGACCTTCTGCTGGTTGCCGCCGGAGAGCTTGCCCACCGGCTCGAAGACCGTGGGCGCCTTGATGTTCATGGACTTCCGGAAGCCCTCGGCGACCTGCCGTTCCTCGTGCTCGTCCACCACGCCCCGCTTGGCGACCTTGTCCAGCGCGGTCAGCGAGATGTTCCGGTTGATGGTGTCGATGAGGTTCAGGCCGTAGTGCTTGCGGTCCTCGGTGACGTACGCGATGCCGTGCCCGATCGCCTCCGCCACGGTCTTCGTACGGATCTCCGTGCCGTCCTTCAGGACCGTGCCGGCCGCGTACCGGCCGTAGGTCCGCCCGAAGACGCTCATCGCGAGTTCGGTGCGGCCCGCGCCCATCAGGCCCGCGATGCCGACGATCTCGCCGCGGCGCACGCTCAGGGACACGTCGTCCACGACCTTGCGCTGCTGGTCGATCGGGTGGAACACGGTCCAGCCGCGGATCTCCAGCGCCGGCGCCGCGCCCTCCTCCGGCTGGTGCGGGGTGCGTTCGGGGAAGCGGTGGTCGAGGTCGCGGCCGACCATGCCGGCGATGATCCGCTCCTCGGTCGTCTCCGGTGCCTTCACATCGAGGGTCTCGATGGACCGCCCGTCCCGGATGATCGTCACCGAGTCGGCGACCTTGCGGATCTCGTTGAGCTTGTGGGAGATGATGATTGAGGTGATGCCCTGGTTCTTCAGCTCCAGGATCAGATCGAGGAGCTTGTCGCTGTCCTCGTCGTTCAGGGCCGCCGTCGGCTCGTCCAGGATCAGCAGCTTCACCTGCTTGGACAGCGCCTTGGCGATCTCCACCAGCTGCTGCTTGCCCACGCCGATGTCGGCGACCCGGGTCTCCGGGTGCTCGTCCAGGCCGACCCGGCGCAGCAGCGCGGTGGCGTGGCGCAGCGTCTCGCGCCAGTTGATGAGCCCGCGCGTGGCGTGCTCGTTGCCGAGGAAGAGGTTCTCCGCGATGGTCAGGTGCGGCACCAGCGCCAGTTCCTGGTGGATGATGACGATGCCGTGCTGCTCGCTCGCCCGGATGTCCTTGAACTGGCAGGTCTCCGACTCGAAGAGGATGTCCCCCTCGTAACTGCCGTACGGATGTACACCGGAGAGCACCTTCATCAGGGTGGACTTGCCGGCGCCGTTCTCCCCGCAGATGGCGTGGACCTCGCCCTGCCGGACGGTCAGGCTGACGTCCGACAGCGCTTTGACACCGGGAAAGGTCTTGACGATCGAGCGCATTTCCAGGACGGGTCCCGCCATGGTCGTGCCTTCCAATCCGTAGGAAATGGGCGGGTTACTTGAGGTCGGCCTCGGTGTAGTAACCGCCGTCGACCAGCACCTGCTTGTAGTTGCTCTTGTCGACGCTCACCGGCTGGAGCAGGTAGGCGGGCACGACCTTCGTCCCGTTGTCGTACGTCTTGGTGTCGTTGACCTCGGGCTTCTTGCCCTTCAGGGAGTCGTCCATCATCGTGGCGGCGACCTCGGCGAGCTTGCGGAGGTCCTTGTAGACGGTCTGCGTCTGCTGACCGGCGATGATCGACTTCACCGAGGCCAGCTCGGCGTCCTGGCCGGTGATGACCGGCAGCGGCTTGCTGCCCGAGCCGTAGCCGTCCGACTTGAGCGCGGACAGGATGCCGATGGAGATGCCGTCGTAGGGCGAGAGGACCGCGTCGACCCGGCCGCTCTTGTAAGCCGAGGTGAGGACGTCCTCCATGCGCTTCTGCGCGGTGGTGCCGTCCCAGCGCAGGGTGACGACCTGGTTCAGCTTCGTCTGCCCGGACTTGACCACGAGCTGCTTCTTGTCGATGTACGGCTGGAGGACGCTCATGGCGCCGCCGAAGAAGTACTTGGTGTTGTTGTCGTCGTTGGAGCCCGCGAACAGCTCGATGTTGAACGGGCCCTTCTTGCCCTTGGTCAGCCCGAGCTTGTCGACGATGTACTGGCCCTGGAGCTTGCCGACCTTCTCGTTGTCGAACGAGGCGTAGTAGTCGACGTTCTTGGTGCCGAGGATCAGCCGGTCGTAGGAGACGACCGGGATGTGCGCGTCCGCGGCCTCCTGGAGGACGTGGTCCAGGGACTTGTTGTCGATCGCCGCGATGATCAGACCCTTGACGCCCTGCGTGATCAGGTTCTCGATCTGCGAGACCTGGGTCTCCGGGTCGTCCTCGCCGTAGACCAGCTTGGTCTTGTAGCCCTTGGCCTGGAGGTCCTTGACGACGTTCTTGCCGTCGGAGATCCAGCGCTCGGAGGACTTGGTCGGCATGGCGATGCCGATGGTGGCGCCCTTGACGTCGCCCGACTTCTCCTTGCTGCCGCCCTCGCCGCTCTGACCGCAGGCGGTGAGGGTGAGGGCGAGCGAGGCGGCTCCGGCTATCGCGGCGAGTGCGGCTCTGCGGTTGCGCATGGGGATCAGTCCTTGTTCTTCTCGTCGTTGAGAGGGGTCACGCGGTGGTCGGGAAGCGGTGGAGCGTCCCCGGCAGACGCGAGCCGAGCGGCGCCATGTCGCCGTCCGCGCCGTGCCGGGCGAGCAGGTCCAGGGCGAGCCGGCCGCGCCGCACCCGCTCCCGGGCGGTGTCCAGGGTCACGTCCCGCAGATGGGTGCCCCACGGGTAGATGCCGGGGGCCTTGGACAGACCGAACTTCAGGTAGAGCGGTGCGCCGCGCCGGATCAGCTCGGCGACCTCGTACATCCGGACGTAGCCGCCGAGGTCGTCGGGGGCCTCGATGTACATGTCCATGGGGGCGGCGGAGACCCGGCGGATCTCGGTGAGGTGGTCCAGCGTCAGATCGCTGGGCACGTTGACGGAGTCGGCGCCGAGCCGCTCGTAGACGGCGTACGAGGCCGGGTTGACCGGGCCGATGAGCGCCGAGACCTTCAGCGTGGTGTCGGCCGGGATGATCCCGGCCTGGCGGGCCCTGTGCAGGGTCCACAGCACGCCCTCGTCGGCGACCAGCAGACACTTGACGCCCAGTTCGGTGGCCCGGACGGCGTCCTCGACGCAGCCGGCGACGGCGTCGTGGCCCCGGGCGCGCAGTCCGGCCCCCCGCGAGTCGGACCGCACCGAGCCGCCGATGTCCCAGGTGCCGCGCGGGCCGGTGAACAGGCAGAGCTCGATGTCGCGCTCGTCGGTGGCGTCGACCATCTCGGTGATCTCGGCGTCGGAGAGCATCCACACGCCGCTGCCCTGGCTGATCCGGTGGATCGGCACATCGAGGCGCGAGGCCTCCTTCAGGACGACCGCCAGCGCTTCGGGACCCTCGCACGAGGGGATCTCGGTGCGCCAGCGACCGCCGCCCGGGAAGGTGTGGGTGGAGGCGTCGGCGGGGTCGAGGGCGGGCGCGCCGAGGCCGAGTGCGGCGAGCACCTGCTCGCCGGGCCTGCGGGCTGCCGGGGCGGAAGCGTCGGTCACAAGCTGTCCTTAGGGTGCTGAGTGTTCGGTATGTCGGACAAGGTTCGCGGCTCTGGGCGTGAGGAAGCGCTGGGTGTACGCCGGTCAGGGCGCCGTCAGGTCACGCCGTGACCGGCGTACGGTCAGGGGCGGAGCAGCACCTTGCCCACCTTGGGATCGCCGGCCCCCACGAGCTCGATGGCCTGCGGGAACTCGGTCAGCGGCAACTCGTGGGTGACCAGCGGCAGCGGGTCCAGCAGCCCGGCCCCGAAGACCCGCACGGTGTGCGACCAGGCCTCCGGCGGCGCCCCGAAGACGGTGTGCACCTCCAGCTGCCGTACGACGAGGTCGGTCGGGTCGAGCCCGTCCGCGCCCGGCGCCGGGATCCCGGTGAGGACCAGCCGCCCGCCGCGCCGCAGCAGCGCGGCGGCGGTGCGCGCGGCGGACGCCGACCCGGCGGTCTCGATCACCACGTCGAAGTCGTCGGGCAGTTCCTGGTCCTTCAGCCGGAAGTCGCTCGCCCCGAACCGCCGGGACAGCGCCTTCCGGTCGTTCCGCGTGCCCACGACGAGCAGTTCCGCCGGCGAGACCGCCTTCAGGAACTGCACGGCGAACATGCCCAGCGTGCCCGTGCCGACCACCGCGACCCGCTCGCCCGGCTGGGCGTTCGCCTTCAGCGCGGCGGCCGCGATGCAGGCGGCCGGCTCCAGCAGGGCGGCGGCGGTGAGGTCGGTGTCGTCCGGGAGGACGTGCAGCAGCCGCGCCGGCAGGGTCAGCGTGCCGGCCATGGCACCCGGCTGGGTGAAGCCGGTCTCCTCGTACCCGGCCGAGCACAGCGTGGTCTCGCCCGCGTGACAGCGCTCGCACACCTGGCAGTTGCGGAAGCCCTCGCCGACGACCTTGCGGCCGACGAGCGAGCCGGGTACCCCGGCACCCACCGCCGTGACCGTCCCCGACCACTCGTGTCCGGGCGTGAGCGGATACCGCACGTACCCTTCCGGCCGGTTGCCCTGGTACACCTCGCGGTCGCTGCCGCAGATGCCGGCCGCGTGCACCGCGACCAGCGCCTCGCCGGGACCGGGCTGCCGGGGCGTGTGGGCCTCGACCCGGTGCACCCCCGGCGCCTCGATCAGGACCTGGGAGCTCACTTCGTGCCCTTCGGCTTGCGCTGCTCCCAGCCCTCGGCCCACAGGTCGAACCGCGCCTGCTGCTGCGGGAACTCGGCCGCCGCGTCGACGTCCAGCTCGACACCGAGACCGGGTGCGTCGGAGAGGTGGAAGCAGCCGTCCTCCGGGTTCACCTGCGGCGCGCCCTTGACCACCTTCTTGATCTCCGCGTCCGCGAAGTCGTTGAAGTGCTCAAGGATCTTGAAGTTCGGGGAGGTGAAGCCGACCTGGAGGGAGGCGGCGGTGAGCACCGAACCGCCCACGTTGTGCGGGGCGACCAGCATGTAGTGCGTCTCGGCGGTGGCGGCCAGCTTCCGGGTCTCCCAGATGCCGCCGATGTGGCCGACGTCGGGCTGGATGATGTCCACCGCCTGGCTGTCGAACAGCTCGCGGAACTCGATCCGGTCGTGGATGCGCTCACCGGTGGCGACCGGCATGTCCACCTTGGCCGCGACCTTCTCCAGCGCCTTCAGGTTCTCCGGCGGCACCGGCTCCTCCAGCCAGGCCGGCTTGAAGGGCGCCATCTCCTTGGCCAGCCGGACGGCGGTGGCGGGGGAGAAGCGGCCGTGCATCTCCAGCATCAGCTCCGCCTCCGGGCCGATCGCGTCCCGCACGGCCTCGATGAGCGAGACCGCGTACAGGGTCTCCTGGTGGTCCAGCTCGAAGTGCCCGGTGCCGAAGGGGTCGATCTTGAGCGCCTTGTAGCCGCGCTCCATGACCCCCTGCGCCGCCTTGTGGTACGCCTCCGGGGTCCGCTCGGTCGTGTACCAGCCGTTGGCGTACGCCTTGACCTTGTCAGTCACCTTCCCGCCGAGCAGCTGCCACACCGGCACGCCCAGTGCCTTGCCCTTGATGTCCCAGCAGGCCATCTCGACCACCGCGATGCCGGACATGACGATCTCACCGGCCCGGCCGTAGTCGCCGTACTTCATCCGGCGCACGAGGTCCTCGACAGCGAACGGGTCCGATCCGAGAATGTGGTTGGCCTCGGCCTCCCGCAGATAGCCGATCAGCGCGTCGGTGTGCCCGAGCATCCGGGTCTCGCCGACTCCCGTGATGCCCTCGTCGGTGTGCACCTGGACGTAGGTCAGGTTGCGCCACGGCGTGCCGACCACGTGCGTGCTGATTCCGGTGATGCGCACGGCAGTTGCCCCTCAGCTGTTCGAGATTTCGTCACACGTTCGAAATGTTGGCGTGACAGTAAGGACGGTCCGGCAGGGGTGTCAATGGGTCGAACAGGTAACGGTTTCGGCAAGGCTTTCGAGGACTCTTTCGACTCGCACCAAACCTTTACAACGACGCCTGGAACCGGAACCGCGCGGACTTCTAGTCTTCCCGCGTCATGAACTACTGCATCCCGTGCCGACGGCACCTCAACGGCGCCCTGGCCTGCCCGGGGTGCGGAACGCCCGCCGACCGGCTCCAGGCCCCCACGGCCGCGCCGGCGACGCACGCGCGCGGGCACGAGCACGGGTACGGGCACACCCCCACGACGTACGAGCAGCCGTACGAGCCGTGGTCCGGGGAGCCGTACGAGCAGCCGCACGAAGAGGCGCACGACGGTCCGGACGCCCCCGGGGAGCCGGAGCGGACGGAAGAACCGGAACCGGCGCGGGCGGAGGCCGGCGAAGCGGGCGGGGCGGAGGCCGGCGACGCCGACGACGGGCTCGCCCCGGCCGGACGGCGGGCCGGGGACGGGGCCGAGGGTAGCCGCCGCGACCGCAAGGCCGCCGCGCACCGCCGCAGACGCCGCCGTACCGTGCTGGTCGCCGCCGGGTTCGTCCTCGCTGCGGGCGGGCTCAGTCTCGCGGAACTGGGCACGGACGCGCCCTTCTCGCCCTTCTCCAGCGACGCCCCGGCCCCGGCCGGGGACACCTCGGCGGACGGCGGCGCGGCCACCGTCGCACCGGACCGCACCGCCGACCCGATAGGCGCCACGTCCGGTGCCACCCCGCGCGCGGGCGAGTCCGCCTCCCCCGGCGCCTCCTCCTCCGCCTCCGCTTCCGCGTCGGAGTCCCCGAAGGACAAGGATTCCGCTTCCCCCTCCGCCACGGACACCGGCACGGCGCAACAGTCGGCCTCGACGGGCTCCGCTGCGACCTCGACGACCCCGGCCGCCCCGCCACCCAGCCAGTCCGCCACCCCGACCGCCGCCCCGACGACCTCCGCGCCCACACCCGAGCCGTCGCCCACCAAGACCTGCGACCGCTTCCTGTGGTGGTGCACCTGAGGGCGCCCGCCCGCGTCCGGCTCCATCCGTGTGCACGTGAAGCACACACCGGCGCACCCCCGCCACCCCGCGCCATCGGCCATCCGGGCTATCCGTGACACCCCCCGGCCCTCACGGGGGTTGAGTCGAACAGGCACGTCTCGCCGTACCGGTCTTCGGAACGCCCGATGTCAGGGAAGGGCGTTGTGCCGAGGGGGAGCAGCGAGCAGCGTTCGGTCGAGGAGAGCGGATGACGCAGGAGATCACCGTCCAGGGCACGGTCGCCGAGGGCTTCGAGCCGGTGCGCGAGGAGTTCGCCGCCCTCGTCGCCGGGGAACGGGAGGACTACGAGGGCCAGTTGTGCGCATACGTCCACGGACGGCGGGTCGTGGACCTGTGGGCCGGTGCGGGAGTGACGGGTGACTCGCTGTACGCCGTCCACTCGGCCACGAAGGGCGCGGCCCATCTGGTGGCGGCGCTGCTCGTGCAGGACGGCACGCTGGAGCTGGACCGCAAAGTCACCTACTACTGGCCGGAGTTCGCCGCCGAGGGCAAGGGCGCGCTGACGCTGCGGGACCTGCTGGCGCACCGCGCGGGGCTGGTCGGCACCGACACCGGCTTCAGCCCCGCCGAGCTGGCCGACGACCGGATGATCGCCGAACGCCTCGCGGACCAGCGGCCGTTCTGGCGGCCGGGCACGGCGTTCGGCTACCACGCGCTGGTCATCGGCGCGCTGACCGGCGAGGTCGTCCGCCGGGCGACGGGACGTACGCTCCAGGAGGTGTACGAGGAGCGGGTCCGCGCTCCCCATGGCCTGGACCTCCACCTGGGTCTGCCCGAGGCGCACGAGCCGCGCTTCCGCACGGTCCTGCCGATGCTGCCGACGCCCGCTCAGCGGGCGCAGCTCGACGCCGTGCCGACCGGCCCGCACACCCTCGCGTCGATCGCGTTCAACCGGCACGGCGCGGAGCCCACCGACCTGGAGGGCCTGCCGAACGAGCGGCTGATCCGCGCCCAGGGGCCCGCCTCGGTGGGCGGGACCGGCTCGGCACGTGGTCTCGCGGGCATGTACGCGGCGATGATCAGCGAGGTGGACGGCAGGACCCCGCTGCTGAAGGGGGACACACTGGCGGAGTTCGCCCAGATCCACTCCACGGGGTACGACCTGGTGACCCGCGCCCACGAGTCCTTCGGCCTCGGCTTCCAGGCGACCGCCGACACCTGGCACCCGTTCCTGGGCGCGGGCACGCTCGGCCACAGCGGCGCAGGCGGCGTCCAGGCCTTCGCGGACCCGCACGCGGGCATCGCCTACGGCTACACCAGGCGCAGGTTCGCGTTCCCGGGCGGCGCGGCCCCGGAGAACGACAGACTGGCGGCGGCGGTGCACAGGGCAGCACTGGCCGGCTGAGGAGTACAGCACCCGGCAGGCGCCCCCGCCATCACAGCAGCCGCACCCCACGTCCAAGGATGCGGCTGCCGATGTATGGAACGACGGAGGTCAGACCAGCGTCACGCTGATGTTCCCGCGAGTCGCCTTCGAGTAGGGGCACACCTGGTGGGCCTTCTCCAGCAGCTCCCGCGCGGTGGCCGCGTCGACGTTCGGGATGCTCGCCGAGATCTCCACGATGATCCCGAACCCCTCGTCGTTCCTGCCGATGCCGACCCTGGCCGTGACGGTGGACCCGGACACGTCGGCGCCCTCCTGGCGGGCGACGACCCCCAGCGCCCCCTGGAAGCACGCGCTGTAACCGGCGGCGAACAGCTGCTCCGGGTTGGTCCCGGACCCGCTGCCGCCCATCTCCTTCGGCGGGTTGACGACGACGTCGAGTCGGCCGTCGTCCGTGGCGACCCGCCCGTCGCGGCCGTTCTCGGCGGTGGCGACGGCGGTGTACAGGACGTCGGACTGCGTGATGGGCATGCGGTTTCTTCCTCCTCGGTCCGCCGCGACTCGCGCCCACGATCGCGACGGATTTCGGAAAGAAGCTACCGCATGCCGGAAATCCGGGGAAGGCTGGGGCGAAACCCCGGGAAGGCCGGAGCGAGACCGCGGGAAGGTCAGAGCTTGACGACCATCTTGCCGATGTTGTCGCCGCGCAGGACCCCGAGGAACGCCTCCAGGTTGTTCTCGATGCCCTCGACCACGGTCTCCCGGTACTTCAGCGCGCCCGAGGCGACCCACGGGCCGACCTCCTGGACGAACTGCGGCTGGAGGTCGTAGTGGTCGCCGACCAGGAAGCCCTCGATCCGGCCGCGGGTCTGGATCAGGCGGGCCAGGTTCTTCGGGCCGGGTGCGGGCTCGGTGTTGTTGTAGACCGAGATCATGCCGCAGACGGCGATCCGGCCGCCCTGGTTGAGGGAGCCGATCGCGGCCTCCAGGTGGTCCCCGCCGACGTTGTCGAAGTAGACGTCGATGCCGTCGGGCGCCGCCTCGCGCAGCTGCTCGGCGACCGGGCCGTTCTTGTAGTTGAACGCGGCGTCGAAGCCGTACTCGTCCACGAGCAGCTTGACCTTCTCGTCGGACCCGGCCGACCCGATGACCCGCGAGGCGCCCTTGAGCTTGGCGATCTGGCCCACCTGGCTGCCCACGGCCCCCGCGGCGCCCGACACGAACACGCTGTCGCCCTCCTTGAAGGAGGCGGTGCGCAGCAGGCCGGCGTACGCGGTCAGACCGGTCATGCCGAGGACGCCCAGGTACGTCGACAGGGGCGCGGCCTCCGGGTCGACCTTCACGGCGTTCTTCGCGTCCACGGCCGCGTACTCGCGCCAGCCGAAGAAGTGCAGAACGTGGTCGCCGGCGGAGATGCCCTCGGCGCGGGACTCGATCACCTCGCCGACCGCGCCGCCCTGCATGACCTTGCCCAGCTCGAAGGGGGCGACGTAGGACTTGGCGGCGCTCATCCTGCCGCGCATGTACGGGTCGACGGAGAGGTACTTGTTCCGCACCAGCACCTGACCCTCGCCCGGGGTCGGGACCGGCGCCTCGACGAGGGCGAAGTCCTCGGGCTTCGGCCAGCCGACGGGTCGGCTGAGCAGGTGCCACTCGCGGTTGATCATGACGGAGCCTTTCGTGTCACGGCATTTACTTCAGTACCTGAAACAACCATGCCCCTGAATATTTCATGATGTCAAGTAACCGGGTATCCTGGCGGGTATGCCCACACCGTCGAAGACCCACCGCCCCGACCCCCTCACCATGGAAGTGGTCGAGCTGATAGGTGACGTCGTGGCCCGCTTCTACGCGGACTACGAGGAGGCGGCGGGCGAGCACACGCTGACCGGCCCGCAGGCCAGGCTGCTCAGCCTGCTCTCGCTGGAACCGCTGCCCATGCGCAAGCTGGCCCAGAAGCTCAAGTGCGAGCCGTCGAACGTCACCGGGATCGTGGACCGGCTGGAGTCCCGCGGCCTGGTGGAGCGCCGCCCCGACCCGGCCGACCGCCGGGTCAAGGTCGCCGCCGCCACCGAGGAGGGCCGCAGGGTGGCCCGGGACCTGCGCGAGGGCCTGCACTTCGCCCGTGAGCCGCTCGCCGCGCTCACCGACGACCAGCGCCGCTCCCTGCGCGACCTGCTCCGGCGCATGCTGGACGCCTGATACCCCGGCCGGCCCGGCTGTCACCGGCCGCCCACGCCGTCACACCGAGCCAGTAGAGTCCTCGCCATGCGCGATCTTGGGGTGGGCTTCGGGTATCTGCTGAAGGGCCAGCGCTGGGTGGCCCGGCACGGGCGGAGCTACGGCTTCGGGCTGCTGCCCGGACTGATCACGCTGGTGCTGTACGCCGCCGCGCTGGTCGCGCTGGCCATATGGGGCGCGGACGCGGTCACCTGGGCGACCCCGTTCGCGGACGACTGGTCCAGCCCCTGGCAGGGCCTGTTCCGCGGTTTCCTCACGGCCGTCCTCTTCGCCCTCGGCCTGCTGCTGGCCGTGCTGACGTTCACCGCCGTCACCCTGCTGGTCGGCCAGCCCTTCTACGAGAACCTGTCGGAGAAGGTCGACGCCGACGTCTCGCCCGACGGCACCGCCCCGCGGTCGGACCTGCCGCTCTGGCGCGAGCTGTGGATCTCCGCCCGGGACAGCCTGCGCGTCCTTGTGCGGGCCGGTCTGTGGGGCGTCCTGCTCTTCGCCCTCGGTTTCCTGCCGTTCGTCGGGCAGACCGTCGTCCCCGTGATCGGCTTCTTCGTCACCGGCTTCTTCCTCACCGAGGAACTGGCCGCCGTGGCGATGCAGCGCCGGGGTGTCGACCTGCGCGCCCGGCTCACCCTGTTCCGCTCCCGCAAGAGCCTGGTCTGGGGCTTCGGCACACCCCTGGGCCTGGCCTTCCTGGTCCCGTTCGTCGCGGTGTTCCTGATGCCGGGCGCCGTCGCGGGCGCCACGCTCCTCGCCCGCGACCTGCTGGGCGAGGAGACCCGCGAGGACGGCGCCGGCCGGCCCGAAGCGGAGGACGTCCCCCTGTGACCGAGATTCTCGCCGTAGCCGTCATCACCGTTCTGGCCGTCATCGCCCCCGGCGCCGACTTCGCGATGATCGTCCGCAACAGCTATCTGTACGGCCGCCGCACCGGACTGCTCGCCGCCACCGGGGTCGCCGCGGGGGTGCTGGTCCACGTCACCTACACCATGCTCGGCGTGGGCCTGCTGATCGCCTCCTCCACCTTCCTGTTCACGGTCATCAAGCTGATCGGCGCCGCCTACCTCGTCCTCGTCGGCGTCCGCACCTTCCGCGCGCGCGGCGAGGTGACGGTGGATCTGGAGCACAAGGCGGAGCTGACCCCGCTCGCCGCGCTGCGCACCGGCTTCCTCACCAACGTCCTCAACCCCAAGACGACCCTGTTCGTCGTCTCCACGTTCGCCCAGGTCGTCAGTCCCGGTACACCGGTCTACCGGCAGGTGGGCTACGGCCTGTTCATGTCGCTGGCCCACCTGCTGTGGTTCGGCGTGGTCGCGCTGTTCTTCTCGCAGGAGCGGATGCGCACGCTGATGCTCCGGGCCCAGAAGGTCCTCAACAAGGTCATCGGGTCCGTCCTGGCCGGTCTCGGCGTCAGCCTGGCCTTCGCTCCGTCGCACTGACGGACACGGCGACGATCGACCGGACCTGCGCGATGATGTCCAGCCGGTTGCGCACGAACTCCGGGTCGGTCACCTCGGTGGTGTTCCCGGCCCCGAACTGCAGCACGGGGGTGTGCACATGCCCGCCCGGCAGCGTGTCGTGCAGCCCGAGCCGGTCGCGCAGCAGGGTGGCCCGGTAGGCGATCTCGTTGGAGAGGTAGTCACCGCCGGCCCCGGCACGGGCGGTGGAGCCGGGGGTCGGCCCGTCCGGCCGTACGACGGGCGTGGTGCCGCCGGCCGGGATCTCGGTCACCTCCGTGTGGTCGTACACGGGGAAGCGGCCCGTCCGCGCGGCCACGACGGCGGTGTACGGCAGCGTGGTGCCCGTCCACTGCGGCTGCGACGCCGGGTCCGTGACCGGGATGGTTCCGGTCCGGCCGACGTTGTCGTTGTCGGCGAAGCCGCCCCGCCAGGCGCCGTTGGTGCGCTCGACGTCGAACCGGCCGACCCGGCCCTGGCTCACGGTCGTGAACAGGTCCACCTTCGGCAGATACGGCCGCAGCGTCCGCTCCACCGTGCCCTCGGCGAAGTCCTGCCAGCGCACCGGGAACACGGCCGTCTCGACGCGCGCCGGTCCCTGCGCCGTCTCGACGACCGTGCCGTCCAGCGCGAGCGCCGTCGCCCCGGAGGGGTTGGAGGTGCGGATGTCCCGGTCGAGCGTGAAGGGGTCGAACCCGGTGAGCAGGACGCGCCGCAGGTGCCCCTTCCCCGGGTAGCGGATGTCGGTCTGCCCGCGCGAGGTCCGCTCCAGCTCGTCCAGGAGCGCGTCCCGTTGCCCGTCCGTGAGCCCGAACTCCGGATCCCATGTGCGCACGTCCCGGGTCATCCCCAGCCGGGCCCAGTACAGCGGCCGGTCGTCGTCCCGGCTCAGATCACCGCCGGCCGGCCCCCGCCCCTGCGCCCGCCGCACGGCCCGCCGCCACAGCGCGGACCCCTCGCGCACGACGATGCGGCGGGCCTGTGCGTAGGAGTGCGCCCGGTGCAGAGCGCGGCCGAACTCCGGTGCCGCGTCGGCGAATCCGGAGCGCCGGAGGATCTCCTGCGGCACGGCCCTGTCGAGCCGCTGTTCCTCGGCGGTGGGGGAGGGCGGGGTGGCGGCGGACGCCGTGGTCGCGGGCGCGGACAGGCCGGCCAGCAGGGCCAGCCCGAGGAGGCCGATACGTATACGGGTCAAGTGAGTTCGGGTCCTTCCGTCGCTGTGGGGCGCGTGGTGCGGTGGGACGGCCGCAGTATCGCGTGACGGAAGTGACCCGCGCCATGGTGCGTGCGATCCCGTCGGCGGTCTCCCGCGCCGCGCCCCCCAGGTCCGGGACGAGACCGCGCGGACGTCGGCAAGTGTGAAGGGTTCGTACGAGATCTCCGCCGGACGCTCGATCGAGGGCCGCCACGTCATCACGACGATTAACGTCTGATCCGGGACAAGTCCCCCGCCGGGGACGCGTCCCTCCCGCGCAGCCCCGGTCCGGGAACCTGACCCCTGGACCGGGGCTACACGGCACCCCGGCGAGGGGCTACCGGCCCCGGACGCCGAAGCCGTACACCGTCTCGGAACGGAAGACCTCGCCGGGCCGCAGCACCGTGCTCGGGAAGTCCGGCCGGTTGGGGGAGTCCGGGAAGTGCTGTGTCTCCAGGGCGATCCCGGCGCCGGGGCCGAGCGGCCCGGACAGATGGTCGGCGGTGTACAGCTGAAGGCCCGGCTCGGTCGTGGCCACCGTCAGGGTCCGCCCGGACGCCGGGTCGTGCAGCTCGGCCACCTCCTCCGCCGCCTCGGTCACACCCTTGTCCAGGACGAAGTTGTGGTCGTACCCGGAGCCGGTCCTGCGGGCCGTACGGAAGTCGAAACGGGAGCCGGTCACGTCCGCCGGCGCGCCGGCCGGGATCAGGTCCGCGTCCACCGGCGTGTACCGGGACGCGGCCAGCCGCAGCTCGTGCCCGCCCGCGTCACCGGAACCGCCCAGGTTCCAGTACGTGTGACTGGTCAGGTTGACCACCGTCGGCGCGTCCGTGACCGCCTCGTAGGCGATCCGCAGCGCGCCCGACGCGTCGAGCGTGTACGTCACCGCCACCTCCAGCCGCCCAGGGAAGCCCTCCTCGCCGTGCGGGCTGACCCGGCTGAGGCGGACGCCGTGCTCGACCGGCGCCACCTCCCACACGCGCTTGTCGAACCCGCGTTCACCGCCGTGCAGCGAGTTCGGGCCGTTGTTGCGGGCCAGCGCGTACGTCAGGCCGTCCAGCGGGAACCGGCCGCCCGCGATCCGGTTCGCGTACCGGCCGATCACGGCACCCAGATACGGCTCAGGATGCGCCAGATAGCCGTCGAGGTCGGGGAAGCCCAGCGCCACGTCCGCCGTCCGCCCGGCGCCGTCCGGGACCTCCACGGACTGCACGATCCCGCCGTACGACAGCACCCGCACCCGCACCCCGCCGCGCTCCAGCGTCCACCGGTGCACCGCCGTGCCGTCGGGGAGTGTGCCGAAAAGTTCGTTCATGTGGAAAACCCTAGTAGTGCCGCCGGAAGCCGGATCCGCCGCGGGTGACGGTCCACCGCGTGTGCCCCACCGGCACTTGACGGGCTGTCGTGTGTCTGGTGGTGTTTCCCTTCACCCCGCTCGCTGTCGGGGCGGACGAGGACTCATCACGCGCGGGGGACGCATGAGTGATCGCGAGCTGTGGGCGAGTACGGGCCTGCTGGCCACATTCCTGGGCTTCGTCGTGTCGGTCTTCGTCGGCCCTCCGGCCTGGTTCCTGGGCATCCTGTTCGCCGCACTGGCCGTGAGCGTACTGATCATCTGGACCGAGCAGAAGAAGCGCGGCCACCGCTGAAGCCGCACCGCCTGTTCGGCCCGCTCACCGAACGGGGCCGGTCACGGATTTCTCGCCGTGATCCTTCGGTAAGCGATCTCCGCGAGCCGCGCCTGACCGTCCTTGCTGGGGTGGAACCAGTCCCAGTGGCTGAGCTGGTCCGTGCCGAAGCGGTAGTCGTACACCGCGTCGTCGTCGAAGCGGCAGCGGCGGTCCTTGGCGCAGACCTCCTTCAGCACCTGGTTGTACTCCACCACCCGCTGCTGCACGGAGTCCCGGCGCAGCATCGCCGCGCTGGTCAGATCGTCCGCGTCGCCCAGCATCGACGGGCAGATGCCCAGCTTCCACACCTGCTTGCCCAGCGGGTTCGTCCGGCCCTCCGACCACAGCCGCTTCAGATTCGGCACGCTCGCCACGTACACCTGCGTCTTCGGCAGCGCCGAGCGCAGCGTGCGCAGCGCCTCCTCGAAGTCCGCGCGGAAGTCGGCCGGCGGGGTCATCGCCGACGCCGAGGCCCGGCAGGCGTCGTTCGCCCCCACCATCACCGTCACCAACTGCGGGCCGCGGGAGACCGCCTGCTCCATCTGCCCGGGCAGGTCCGCCATCCGGGCGCCCGTCACCGCGTAGTTCCAGCTGCGCTCCGCCGCCCCCGTCACGCCCAGCAGCCGCACCGCCAGGCTGTCCACCTTGGCGTCGCTGCCCGTCGCCCACGACACCTCCGGGCAGTCCGACAGCACTGTGCACGCGTCGAAGCCGCGCGTGATGGAGTCGCCCACCGCGGCGATCGAGTCCGGGCTGCGGTCCCACACCGGGGGCCGGACCGTGCGCGCCTTGGTGCCCGCCGGGGCCGGCGCGCTCCCCGGCCCGTCGTCACATCCGGCGGCGCCCAGCAGCACGGCCGCCACGACGGCGAGAACGGCCCGTACACGGTGGCTTCGCTTCCGCATCCCTGCTGTTCCCCTCGTTCGACGGTAGGCACTCCCTCCCCTGACAACGTGCGAGGGTTCCCGGCCCGGCGCCCCGGGAACGGCGCACCCCCGCACAAGCGTCCCCCCGGGTGAATGGCGGCGGTTTCCTGGCACCGGGACCGACCGTACGTCACACTCCTTGCCTCGCCGCAGGGTAGCCTCGCCATCAACGCGGCCGTCGCGCCACTGCCGCCCAGCCAGTCCGCAAGATGTCCCGCTCTGCCCGGAGGTTCCGGTGACGACACGTGGAGTTCTGTACGTGCACTCCGCGCCGCGCGCGCTGTGCCCGCACGTCGAGTGGGCCGTCGCCGGGGTGCTCGGCACGCGCGTCAACCTCGACTGGATCCGGCAGCCCGCGGCCCCCGGCACCTGGCGCTCGGAGTTCTCCTGGCAGGGCCAGGCCGGCACCGCCTCCAAACTCGCCTCGGCGCTGCGCGGCTGGCACCTGCTGCGCTTCGAGGTCACCGCCGAGCCCTGCGCGACCGCCGAGGGCGAGCGCTACAGCTGCACCCCCGACCTCGGCATCTTCCACGCCGTCACCGGCATCCACGGCGACATCCTGATCCCCGAGGACCGCCTGCGCGCCGCGCTGACGCGGTCCAGGCAGGGGGAGACCGACCTGGAGGCGGAGATCGCCAAGCTCCTGGGCAAGCCCTGGGACGACGAACTGGAGCCCTTCCGCTACGCCGGCGAGGGCGCCCCGGTCCGCTGGCTGCACCAAGTGGTGTGACGCGCGCACGGACCGGACATGACTGAAGGGCCCTCACCTGCTGGTGAGGGCCCTTCGTCGTGTTTCTCAGATCGTCCGGAACGCCAGGACCACGTTGTGCCCGCCGAAGCCGAACGAGTCGTTCAGCGCGGCGATACGGCCCTCGGGCAGAGCCCGCGCCTCACCGACGACCACGTCCGCGTTGACCTCGGGGTCGAGGTTGTCCACGTTGATGGTCGGCGGCGCCGTGCGGTTCACCAGCGCCAGGATCGACGCCACGGTCTCCACCCCACCGGCACCGCCCAGCAGATGACCGGTCATCGACTTGGTCGCGGAGATCGCCATGTGGTCGACGTCGTCGCCGAACACCTTCCGCAGCGCCTTGATCTCGGCCACGTCACCCTGCGGCGTCGAGGTGGCGTGCGCGTTCACGTGCACGATCTCGGCCGGCTTCAGGTCCGTGTTGTCCAGCAGGTTCTGCAGCGCGTGCGCGATCCCGTTGCCCGACGGCTCGGGCTGCGTGATGTGGTGCGCGTCGGCGGAGATGCCCTGCCCGACCGCCTCGGCGTAGATCCGGGCGCCGCGGGCCTTGGCGTGCTCCTCGGACTCCAGGACGATCACACCGGCGCCCTCGCCGAGCACGAAGCCGTCGCGGCCGGCGTCGTAGGGACGCGAGGCGCCCTGCGGGTCGTCGTTGTTCTTGGACATCGCCATCATGTTGCCGAACGCGGCGATGGGCAGCGGGTGGATGGCGGCCTCGGTACCACCGGCCACGACCACGTCCGCACGCCCGGTGCGGATCATCTCGATCGCGTACCCGATGGCCTCCGCGCCCGAGGCGCAGGCCGAGACCGGGGTGTGCACACCGGCGCGGGCACCCAGCTCGATACCGACGTTGGCCGCCGGGGAGTTGGGCATCAGCATCGGCACGGTGTGCGGGGAGACGCGGCGTACGCCCTTCTCCCTGAGGATGTCGTACTGGTCCAGCAGGGTCGTCACGCCGCCGATGCCGGAGGCGATGACCGCGCCGAGACGGTCGGGGTTGATGGACGAGTCCTCACCGGCCTTGGCGGTGAAGCCGGCGTCCTTCCAGGCCTCCTGAGCGGCGATCAGCGCGAACTGCGCGGACCGGTCCAGCTTGCGGGCCTGCGGGCGGGGGATGATCTCGCCCGGTTCGACGGCGATCTGCGCGGCGATCCGCACCGGCAGCTGAGCCGCCCACTCCTTCTCCAGCAGGCTGACGCCGGACGTACCGGCGACGAGGGCCTCCCAGGTCGAGGCTGCGTCGCCACCCAGCGGTGTGGTTGCGCCGATACCGGTGACGACCACGGTGTGATTGGTCGGGCTCACGGGAATTCTTTCTCCAACGGATACGGGAGGACTACCCCCGCGTCTGCGGGGATTACGGCGCCACCGCCGGGTGGCGGGGCTAGCAGCCTGCGGCCTACCGGGTGGCTCAGGCCTGGTGCTTGAGGATGTACTCGGTCGCGTCGCCGACGGTCTTGAGGTTCTTGACGTCCTCGTCCGGGATCTTCACGTCGAAGCGCTCCTCGGCGGCGACGACGACCTCGACCATGGACAGCGAGTCGACGTCCAGGTCGTCGGTGAAGGACTTGTCCAGCTGGACGTCCTCGGTGGGGATCCCGGCGATCTCGTTCACGATCTCGGCGAGACCCGCGACGATCTCTTCCTGAGTGGCGGCCATGTCAGGCGCTCCTTCTTCGATAATCCAGACGGTTTGTGGCAGTTGTCCCCCCTGCCGGATCACATGATCCGGCACGGAGTGCCTAGGGGAGGGTAACGACCGTGGCGGCGTAGACGAGACCCGCCCCGAATCCGATGACGAGCGCGGTGTCGCCGCTCTTCGCCTCCCCGGTCGCCAGGAGCCGCTCCATCGCGAGCGGGATCGAGGCGGCCGAGGTGTTGCCGGTGGTGCGGATGTCACGGGCGACCGTGACGTGCTCCGGCAGCTTCAGTGTCTTCACCATCGAGTCGATGATCCGCACATTGGCCTGGTGCGGGATGAAGACGTCCAGGTCGTCCGCGGTGATTCCGGCCGCGTCCAGCGCCTGCTGGGCGACCTTCGCCATCTCGAACACGGCCCAGCGGAACACCGCCTGGCCCTCCTGCGTGATCGCAGGGAACTTGATGTTGCCCTGGCTGTCCAGGGGCAGCTGGGAGACGTCACCGACGGCGAACCGGTCCCAGGTGACGGTCTGCTTGATGGTCTCGGACTTGTCGCCCTCGGAGCCCCACACGGTCGGGCCGATCGCCGGCTCGTTCGAGGGGCCGACCACGACCGCGCCGGCGCCGTCACCGAACAGGAACGCGGTCGCGCGGTCCTCCAGGTCGGTCAGGTCGCTCAGCCGCTCCACGCCGATCACGAGGACGTAGTCGGCGGAACCTTCCACCACCATGCCCTTGGCGAGCGTGAGGCCGTAGCCGAAGCCCGCGCAGCCGGCCGAGATGTCGAAGGCGGCGGCCTTGTCCGTGCCCAGCTTGTCGGCGATCTCGGTGGCGATGGCCGGGGTCTGGCTGAAGTGCGACACGGTCGAGACGACCACCGCGCCGATCTGCTCGGCGTCGATGCCGGCGTCCGCGATGGCCTTCCCGGAGGCCTCGATCGCCATCGCGGCCACGGTCTCCTCCGGGCCCGCCCAGTGCCGGGTCTCGATGCCGGAGCGGGAGCGGATCCACTCGTCGGACGAGTCGATCTTCTCCAGGATCACCTCGTTGGGCACGACCCGGGTCGGCCGGTAGCCGCCGACACCGAGGATGCGCGCATACGGGGCACCCTTGCTGGGCTTGATCTTCGCCATGTACGGCTCCTTAGGCACCGGCGTGCTCTGCGAGGAGAGCGCGGGCCGCGTCGAGGTCGTCGGGGGTCTTCAGGGCCAGCGTCGCGACACCGGGCAGGGCCCGCTTGGCCAGGCCGGTCAGCGTGCCGCCCGGGCACACCTCGACGAGCGCGGTGACGCCCAGCTCCTTGAACGTCTCCATGCACAGGTCCCAGCGCACGGGGTTGGCGACCTGGCCGACCAGCCGCTCCAGCACCTCGGCACCGGACGCGACGGCCCGGCCGTCCTTGTTGGAGACGTAGGGAACCTTGGGGTCGGCCGGCGACAGCGCCGCCGCGGCCTTGGCCAGCGTCTCGACCGCGGGCGCCATGTGCCGGGTGTGGAAGGCGCCGGCCACCTTCAGCGGGATGACCTTGCGCACGCCCTCGGGCTTGTCCTCGGCCAGCGCGGCGAGCTGCTCCAGCGTGCCGGCGGCGACGATCTGGCCCGCGCCGTTGATGTTCGCCGGGGTCAGGCCCAGCTTCTCCAGGTGCGCGACGGAGGTCTCCGGGTCGCCGCCGAGCAGCGCCGCCATGCCGGTCTCGGTGACGGCGGCGGCGTCGGCCATCGCCAGACCCCGCTTGCGGACGAGGCCGAGGGCGGCCGTGTCGTCCAGGACACCGGCGAAGGCGGCGGCGGTGATCTCACCGACGCTGTGCCCGGCGACCGCGCCGGCGTTGATGTCACCGAGTGCCGCGGCGGACAGGATGCCGGCGGCCACGAGCAGTGGCTGGGCCACCGCGGTGTCGCGGATGGCGTCGGCGTCGGCCTGGGTGCCGTAGTGCACCAGGTCCAGTCCGATGGCGTCCGACCAGGCGGCGACGCGGTCGGCGGCACCGGGCAGTTCGAGCCAGGGGGTCAGGAAGCCGGGCGTCTGAGCGCCCTGGCCGGGAGCGACGAGTACGAGCACTCTCACACTCTCTCTTGGGGACGGCCACGGCCGCCCGTGAGGACAGGGACGAAGAACACGAAGGGCTTTTGTGGGCCTCCGACAAAACCCTATGCCTGGGTTTCAGCGTCGGCCAGACGCCCCAGGATGAGCGCGATCCGTAGTGTGAACGCGGATCGTACATCCGAAGGCGACCATCCGGTGACGTCAGTCACACGTCGGAGCCGGTAGCGCACGGTGTTCGGGTGAACGAAGAGCATCCTCGCCGCGCCTTCCAGGCTGCTCGCCTGCTCCAGGTACACACTCAGTGTTTCCAGGAGAGCCGAGCCCGCCTCCTCCAGCGGTCTGTAGATCTCCTCCACCAGCTGTTCGCGGGCGCTCGGATCACCCGCGATGGCCCGCTCCGGCAGCAGGTCGTCCGCCAGCACCGGACGCGGCGCGTCCTGCCAGGCGGAACAGGCCTTCAGCCCTGCGGCGGCGGCCTGCGCGGACCGGGTGGCGGCCAGCAGATCGGGTACCACGGGCCCCGCGACGACCGGCCCGGCGGCGAACGGCCCGATCAGCGACTTGGCCACGGCGAGCGGATTGGCGCTGCCACCGGCGACGACGACCAGCCGGTCGCCGAGCACCCCGGTGAGCACCTGGAGCTTGGCGTGCCGGGCGGCCCGCCGGATGGCCTCCACCGTCAGCTCGCTGTCCCCGTCCGGCGCGGTCCCGAGGACGACGCACACGTGCTCGGGCGAGTTCCAGCCCAGCGCGGCGGCCCGGCTGACGGCCCCCTCGTCCGCCTCCCCGCTCAGCACCGCGTTCACGACCAGCGACTCCAGCCGTGCGTCCCAGGCACCCCGTGCCTCGGCGGCCTGGGCGTACACCTGGGCGGTGGCGAAGGCGATCTCTCGGGCGTACACGAGCAGCGCCTCACGCAGCACGCTCTCGTCGCCCGGCGCCGCCACCTCGTCGATGGCGGACTCCATGACCTCGATGGTGGTCCGCACCATCTCCACGGTCTGCCGCAGCGTGATGGCCCGGGTCAGTTCACGCGGCGCGGTCCCGAAGACGTCCGTGGAGATCGCCTGGGGCGCGTCCGGGTGCCGGAACCACTCGGTGAACGCCGCGATGCCCGCCTGGGCGACGAGGCCGATCCAGGAACGGTTCTCCGGGGGCATGGCCCGGTACCACGGCAGGGTCTCGTCCATGCGCGCGATGGCCTGCGCGGCCAGGCTCCCGGAGGACTTCTCCAGTCGCTTCAGGGTCGCGGCGTGCTGATGGACGTCGTGGGCTGCGGGATCGCCGTTGTGGGATTCGGGTTCGGGCACGGGGACAAGACTGCCTTATCGGGCCGGGCCCGTGCGCCGCCGGGGCTGGCTTGACGGCTCGGTCGCGTCCGGGGGCGCCTCAGCCCCCTCCGGCTCCCCCGCGGCCGACGCGTGGGGACGGTGGGCGTCGGTGGGCCCTTGCCCTGGGTCGGGTCCTGTGTGCCGGGCCCGGCTACCGTGGTGCCGTGATGGACGTACGGCGCGCCGGTGAGCGCTATCGCGGAGGGGATCCCGGGGCCGGGATCGACACCCGGCACGCCTTCTCCTTCGGCCCGCACTACGACCCGGACAACCTCCGCTTCGGCGCGGTGATCGCCTGCAACGAGGAACGGCTCGCGCCCGGCGCCGGCTTCGACGAACACCCGCACAGCCACACCGAGATCGTCACGTGGGTGGTGGCGGGCGAGCTGACCCACCGTGACTCCACGGGCCATGAGACACGGGTCCGGTCCGGGGACGTGCAGCACCTCAGCGCGGCGGCGGGCGTACGGCACGTCGAGCGCAACGACGGGGACGTCCCCCTGACCTTCGTGCAGATGTGGCTGGCGCCGCGCGAGCCCGGCGGCGACCCCTCCTACGACCTCGTCCCCGGCATCGCCGACTCCACGCCGTACGCGGTGCCGGCGGCGGGCGCGATGCTCCACGTGCGCCGCCTGGAGCCCGGCGAGCGGACCGCCGTCCCGGACGCGGCGTACGTGTACGCGCACGTGGTGCGGGGCGAGGTCCGGCTGGCGGGGGAGGAACTGGGCCCCGGCGATGCGGCGAGGATCACAGGGGCGGAGGGCCTGGAGGCGGTGGCGGTCACGCCGGCGGAGCTGTTGCTGTGGGAGATGACGGCCTAGCCGCGCAGCTCCGCGAGCACCGCGTCCGTGAAGGCCGGCCACGCCTCGATCGCCCAGGGGCCGAACGCCCGGTCCGTCAGGGCGACCCCGGCGAGCCCGGCATCCGGGTCGATCCACAGGAACGTACCGGACTGCCCGAAATGCCCGAAGGTGCGGGGTGAGGACGAACTCCCCGTCCAGTGCGGGGACTTCCCGTCGCGGATCTCGAAGCCCAGCCCCCAGTCGTTCGGGTTCTGGTGGCCGTACCCCGGCAGGACCCCCTTCGTCCCCGGGTACTGCACGGTCATCGCCGCCGCCACCGTCCGCGCGTCCAGCAGCCTCGGCGCCTGCACCTCCGCCGCGAACTGCAGCAGGTCCCCGACCGTGGACACCCCGTCCTTCGCCGGCGACCCCTCCAACGACGTCGACGTCATCCCCAGCGGCTCCAGCACCGCCTGCCGCAGGTACTCCGCGAACGGGATGTCCGTCGCCTTGGCGATGTGGTCCCCGAGCTGTTCGAACCCGGCGTTGGAGTACAGCCGCCGCTCCCCGGGCGGGGCCGTCACCCGGTGCTCGTCGAAGGCGAGTCCGGAGGTGTGGGCGAGCAGGTGACGGACCGTCGACCCGGGAGGCCCGGCGGGCTCGTCCAGCTCGATCGCGCCCTCCTCGTAGGCGACGAGCGCCGCGTAGGCCGCCAGCGGCTTGGTGACGGAGGCCAGCGGGAAGCGGTGCCCGACGGGACCGTGCGTCCCGAGGACGGTCCCGTCGGCTCGTACGACGCCCGCCGCGGCGGTGGGGACGGGCCAGTTCTCGATCAGCGCCAGGCTCTGCAACGACATGCCTCCGAGCCTATGCGGCTCACAGCAGCAGCCGCATCGACGGGTCGGGGTCCCGCGTGAAGCCGAGGGAGGTGTACAGCGGCTCGGCCTCCGGCGAGGCGTTCAGCAGCACGTGCCCGGCACCCCGCGCCCGGAACCAGCCCAGCAGCTCCTCCATGCACGCGCGCGCGTACCCCCGCCGCCGGGCGTCCGGGTCGGTCGCCACGCTGAAGACGTGCCCGACCCGCCCCCGGGGATTCCCGGCCTTGCCGATGCGGTACTCCACCGTCCCCGCCACCAGCGCGGCCAGCGCCCCCGGCCGGCCGGGATGCTCCACGACGAACGCGGCGAAGTCCCCGTCGCGCTCGGCGAGCCGCTCCCGCAGCGCCGGCAGCGACTCCGCGTGCCACTCCGTCGGCCCGGAACCTCCCGCGCTCCACAGGGAGTCGATCATCACCTGGCGCAGTCGCAACACTTCGGCGGCGTCCTCGGGCCGGGCCCGGCGTACAAGACTCATGGGCCGCACGCTAGCCAGCCGCCCCGGGTGCCGTCCCATGGATTTCTCGACGGACCCGCTTGCTTGGAGTGCACTCCAAGGCCATAGCGTGGGGGCATGACGGTGATGCAGACCACGCCAGCGGCCACCGAGCAAGCCACCCCCGCCGACATCTGCTCCGCCCCGCCCCGGCGGCACCCCCGCCCCGACGGCCAGGACCGCTACACGATCAGCGAGGTCGTCGCTTTCACCGGCCTCACCGCGCACACGCTGCGCTGGTACGAGCGGATCGGGCTGATGCCGCACGTGGACCGCTCGCACACCGGCCAGCGCCGCTACAGCAACCGCGACCTGGACTGGCTGGACTTCGTGACCAAGCTCCGTCTGACCGGCATGCCGGTGGCGGACATGGTGCGCTACGCGGAACTCGTCAGGGAGGGCGACCACACCTTCGCGGAACGCCGTCAACTGCTGGAGTCGACCCGCAGGGACGTCCTGTCCAGGATCGCGGAACTCCACGACACCCTGGGCGTCCTGGACAGGAAGATCAGCTTCTACGGCCGCGAGCGGTAGCTACAGCTCGGCCAGCAGCTCGGCCTTCTTGGAGGAGAACTCCTCGTCGGTGACCAGCCCCGCCTGATGCAGCTCCCCGAGATGCCGGATCCGCTCGGCGATGTCGGCGGGGTCACGCCGGGCCGGGGCCGGTACGGCGGCCACCGGCCCACGCGCGCGCACCGCCGCCAGCACGGCCGCGGCGAACGGCAGTGACTCGTGCACCGGCCCGTACCCCAGGCCGAACACCACCGACGCCGGATCCTGGTCCGGCTGCGCGGAACGGGCGGAGCCCGGATCGCGGGGCACCAGCCGCAGATGCCCGTCGAAGATCTCCGGCGAGCGCCACTCCACCCCGCTCAGGGAGGCCACCGGGAAGCTCTGGTCGCCGGCCTTCCACTTCGCCGACGACGCCCCGGTCCAGGACCAGCGGAACTGCACGGACGTCCCGTCGAAGGACGCCTTGCCGTCGTACGCCTTGAACTGCAGCGGCGCCTCGGGCGCCGCCACCAGGTGCCGTTCGGCGGGCCCCGACTCGGTCAGCAGGCCCTTCAGCTCGTCGGCGTAGTACTCGGCGAGGGTCTCCCGCTCGGCCGGCAGCACCAGCCGGTAGGGGTCGGAACCCTCCTTCAACTGGCCGTCGGCCGCCTCCATCAGCGGATCGGCGCCCGGACGTGGCGTCAGGCGCAGGACGACCGTGCCGCGCTTGCCCGGGGCGAGGGTCACGCCCTCGACCGCGGACAGCGGGACCCGGCGCTCGCCGAGCGCCTGGAACAGCTTCGGTGTTCGAATCCCCCGTTCGTAACGGATGAGCACGGAGTCGGACTCGAACTCCCAGACGGCATGAAAACCCGCCAGTACGTCACCCATGCGGCTCATCGTATGCGGCACGTGCTCCTCCGTCGCCACCCGCGCAGACCGCACTTCCTGCTGTTTCTACGCGCGTCCGGCCGTCACCGTGCCGGACAGACCGGACCGGCACGCATCGTTCTCCCGTGCGCACGTCACCGCGTCGTACGCGCCCACGCCGATGTCGGCGAGGTTGCGCAGGCTGTCCGTGCCGGGCTGGAAGTAACCGCTGTGCCCCTCGGCGTCCCGGGCCGACAGCACCCGCGCGCCGAACGCCGAGGAGACCGGGTCGGCGCCGTGACCGAGGCCGCCCAGCTCCAGGTACGGGACATCCTGCACCCAGTCACTGGCGTCCCGCATGGCCCACACCCGGGCCGTCGTGCCCAGGTGGGAGGCCTTGGCGACGCGCATGCCGGGGCTCGCGGCCACCGCTATGTCGGCGACCCGGCGGGGCATGCCGTGTGCGGCGACCCCGCAGACCACCGAGCCGTAGCTGTGACAGAACATCGACACCGGGGCCCGGCCGGGCAGCGCGCTCAGCAGCGCGTTCAGCCGTACGGCCCCCTCCTCGGCGCGCAGTCCGGTGGCCGCGTCCACCCCGAGCCCGTCGGGGGAGGTGTAGTCGGCCCAGGCGATCACGGCCGTACGGGTCCGCGGGCTCGCCTCGCGCTCGGCCGCGTACAGGGCCTTGGCCATGCCGACCGGGGCGCTGTACTTGCGGTTCGTCCGCTGGAAGGTGAGCAGGTCGGTGTCGACGCCGGGGACGACGACCGAGATCCGCTGCGCCGTGGAGAGGTCGCCGAAGACCTCGGCGACCCGGCCCGAGCCCTCGGGGTCGAAGGCGAGGATGTGCCGGCCGGGGTTCAGCAGGGACGTGTAGCGGTCCATCCGGCGGGCCGCGTCCTGCTGGCCCGCCGTGCTGAGCCGGCTGTCGTGCACACGCTTGCGCTCGACCTCGCGGGCCTGCGCCAGCGCGACGCGGTTGGCCCGGTAGCGCAGGGAGACGGGCGCGCCGTTCATGTTGCCGACCGCCAGCGGATAGCGGTGGGCGAGACGGCCGCGGTCGTGCGGGGTGAGCGAGGCGAAGAAACGGGCCAGCCGGGACGGCGCGGCCTCGGGGTCCGGCAGGCTCAGGCCGTGGAGGCGGCCGTGCTCCCACTTGGTGAGCGAGGCCTGGAGAGCTGTCGACTCCCGGTGACTGCGCAGGGCGGTCCAGCCGGTGGTCGCGAGCATCACGAACACGACGGCCAGCGCCAGCAGTGCGCGCCAGACGTTCCATTGCGGGGAGGTGTCGAAGGAAGTCACTGGGAGGACACACTAGGAGAACGGGAGGGTCTCGCGGTAACGGAGTGACAGGGATCACGTTTCGGCAGTAACCGAACAGGGGTGGCGATACGCCGGAGGCGGTTCCGGCGATACGCCGGCGGTCTCAGGCGCTGCGCCAGTTGCCCGTGAGCGCCGAACCCACCTGATCGAGGTACGCCGCGCTGAGCGTGCGGAGCGCTTCCGGGTCGAAGTCCTCACGCACGCAGCACTGCCGTTCGGTGACCCGTATCACCGCGGCGAAGACGGCCACCGCCAGCCGGGGGCGTGGATCGGTGTCCACGTCGACGCCCTCCCGCTCGGCCAGCAGGCGGGCGATCGTCTCCTCGGTCGCCGCCGACCGGCGCAGATGGGCGGCGAGCAGCGCGGGCGTCGACTCGATCGTCCGGTACATGCGCAGGTACAGCTCGACCGGGACGATCGACTCGACGGTCTCGCGTATCGCGTCCCAGCCCTCCAGGAACGCCTGCCGCAGGGCCTTCATCGGCGCCTCGTGCGGCGGACGCGCGCGGACGGCCGCCACGAAGGCCGCCTCCGTGATGTTCTGCACCGTGAAGGCCACCTCCTCCTTGCCCGCGAAGTAGCGGAAGAAGGTGCGCTGCGAGACGTCGACGGCCTCGGCGATCTCGTCGACGGTCGTGTGCTCGTACCCCTGGGTGGTGAACAGTTCGAGAGCGGCCCGCAGCAGCGATTCCCGTGTACGCCGCTTCTTGCGCTCGCGCAGCGTCTCCATGGCCTCTCTCCTGTGCGTGTCCGCTGACCAGCCTATGCGCCGATGTCGTGTCAGTAACCGACGAGTGAATTGGTTTGTCAACTGTCAGCGACTGTCACTAGCCTGAGAAGTATGACTAGTCAGACCACCGTTGACGCGACGGGGCCGGGGGACAAGGCACCGGCAGCCCCGGGGCCCGCGCCGGCCCAGGGCCTGCGCGGCCACCCGTGGCTCACTCTCCTCACCGTCGCCGTAGGGGTCATGATGGTGGCCCTCGACGGCACCATCGTGGCCATCGCCAACCCGGCCATCCGCGACGACCTCAACGCGTCCTTCGCCGACGTGCAGTGGGTGTCCAACGCCTACTTCCTCGCCCTCGCGGTCACGCTGATCACCGCGGGCAAGCTCGGTGACCGCTTCGGCCACCGGCAGACCTTCCTCATCGGTGTGACCGGCTTCGCCGCCGCGTCCGGTGCCATCGGGCTGTCCGGCAGCATCGCCGCCGTCGTCACCTTCCGGGTCTTCCAGGGCCTGTTCGGCGCGCTGCTGATGCCGGCCGCGCTCGGCGTGCTGCGGGCCACCTTCCCGGCCGAGAAGCTGAACATGGCCATCGGTGTGTGGGGCATGGTGATCGGCGCGTCCACGGCGGGCGGCCCGATCCTCGGCGGTGTCCTCGTCGAGCACGTCAACTGGCAGTCGGTCTTCTTCATCAACGTGCCGGTCGGTGCCCTCGCGCTGCTCCTCGGCACCATGATCCTGCTCGACCACCGCGCCGAGAACGCCCCGCGCTCCTTCGACCTCCTCGGCATCGCCCTGCTGTCGGGCGCGATGTTCTGCCTGGTCTGGGCGCTGATCAAAGCCCCGACCTGGGGCTGGGGCGACGGCAAGACCTGGCTGTTCATGGTCGTGTCCGTGGCGCTCTTCGCCCTCTTCGCCTTCTGGGAGACGAAGGTCGCCGAACCGCTGATCCCGCTGGGCCTGTTCCGCTCGGTGGCACTGTCGGCGGGTGTCGTCCTGATGGTCCTGATGGCCATCGCCTTCCTGGGCGGCCTGTTCTTCGTGACGTTCTATCTGCAGAACGTCCACGGGATGAGCCCCGTCAAGGCCGGCCTGCACCTGCTGCCGCTCACCGGCATGATGATCGTCGGCTCGCCGCTGGCCGGCACCGCGATCACCAAGCTCGGCCCGCGCGTCCCGCTGGCCTTCGGCATGGCCGTGACCGCGGTCGCGCTGTACGGCATGTCGACGCTGGAGCCCGACACCGGCAGCGGTCTGATGTCCCTCTGGTTCGCGCTGCTCGGCCTGGGCCTCGCACCGGTCATGGTCGGCGCCACCGAGGTCATCGTCGGCAACGCCCCCCTGGAGCTGTCCGGTGTGGCCGGCGGTCTCCAGCAGGCGGCCATGCAGATCGGCAGCAGCCTCGGTACGGCGGTGCTGGGCGCGGTGATGGCCTCTAAGGTCGACCGCGACCTGCCGGGCAACTGGGCGGACGCGGGGCTGCCGAAGCTGACCCCGGATCAGCTCGACAAGGCCTCCGAGGCGGTCCAGGTGGGCGTGGCCCCGGTGACGAAGGGCATGCCGGAGCCGGTCGCCGCGAAGATCACCGCTGTCGCCCACGACACCTTCATCTCCGGTATGAGCCTCGCCTCCCTGGTCGCGGCCGGCGTGGCGCTGGTCGCCGTCCTCGTCGCGCTGTTCACCAAGCGGGGCGCCAACGCGGAGGCGGGCGCGGGCGTGGGCCACATCTGAGCCCGGGTTCTTCGTCTCCCTCCCGGCGGAGTTCCCCTATCAGGGTGACTCCGCTAAAGATCGCTCGCCCCCGGCACGCGCCACAGGTCACAGTGGGTCAAGCCCTCCGCAGGACATGGGAGGACGCCGGGCCGCGGCGCGCGCTGCTGGAGGGGGGCAGCGCGCGCACGTCTGCCGACGCGGAACCGGGGTACCCGCACACCGAAGCCGAACTGTCCATTCACGTCAAGGAGTTGATGATGGCGGGCTTCGGGCGAGGAACGAGCGGGTACCCCCGGTCACGCGGCCGCACGTGGCAGCGGACCGGGCCGGACCGTGCGACGCTCGGGATCATCGGCACGATCTGTGCGGTGGCCGGATTTTTCGCACTGGGCATCGTCCTGGGCCCGGTGGCGATGTTCTGCGGCTGGCAGTCGATGGGCCGCAAGTGGTCCAACGACGGCAACGTCCCCGCACTGGTCGCCCTGATCCTGGGCGCGATCGACACGTTGCTCGCCATCATCGCCCTGGCGGGCGCGGCGACGTGGGGCCACGGGCTCCTCTAGCCGACACTGTCCCGCCGCGGGGCCGTGGGCGCGTTGGCGGCCGCGGGCACGTCGTGGCCGCTCGCGCGGTTCTCCACGCCCCCTTCGGGACGCTTGAGTTCGGCCAACCGGGCCACCTCCGCCCGCAGCAGCCGTACCTCTTCGGCCAGGGCGGAGATGGCCTCTGTCTGCCGCCGCTCCTCCACGTCGTCCTTCTCGAACCGCGAGATGAACCACGCGGCGATGTTCGCGGTGACGACACCGAGCAGCGCGATCCCCGACAGCATCAGCCCGACGGCGATCATCCGTCCGAGGCCGGTCGTCGGCGCGTGGTCGCCGTACCCCACGGTCGTCATCGTCGTGAACGACCACCACACGGCGTCACCCAGTGTCCGGATGTTCCCGTCCGGCGCCTCCCGCTCCACGGACAGCACCGCGAGCGACCCGAACATCAGCAGGCCGACCACGGCCCCGACGACATAGGTGGTCAGCCGGATCTGCGGAGCCATCCGTGCCCGCCGGCCGACCAGCAGCAGCGTGGACACCAGCCGCAGCAGCCGTAGCGGTTGCAGGACCGGCAGGACCACCGCGCACAGGTCGGGCCAGTGCTGTCGTACGAAGTCCCGCCGGTGCGGGGCGAGGGCCAGCCGGACCAGATAGTCGAGGGCGAACGCCGCCCACACCACCCACTCGACACCCGTGCACACGGCCGTCAGGGAGTGACCGGCGGAGTCGTCCACGATCGGCACCGCGTACGCCACGGCGAACGCCACCGCGAGCGCCAGCAACGGCCGCTGGGTACGCCCCTCCCACCGAGCCTGCGCCGACAGCTGATCCATGTCGGCAATCGTAAAGAAACCGTAAGGCCACCGCGCCCCCGAAGGGGCGCGGGGAACCGCGCGATCAACCCCACCCGACCCGCAGCTCCCCACGACCCTTGTCGGCCGAAGCCGAGGGCACCGGCTACGCGTCGCCGCCCGCCGCCCCCGGATCCGCCGCCGAGACGTCCAGCAGCTGGTAGCGGTCGATGGCCTGCTTGAGCACGGAGCGGTCGACCTTGCCCTCGCGGGCCAGCTCGGTCAGTACCGCCACCACGATCGACTGGGCGTCGATGTGGAAGAAGCGGCGCGCCGCGCCCCGGGTGTCGGCGAAGCCGAAGCCGTCGGCGCCCAGGGACTGGTACGTGCCGGGCACCCAGCGCGCGATCTGGTCCGGAACCGATCGCATCCAGTCGGACACGGCCACGAACGGGCCTTCGGCGCCACTGAGCTTCCGTGTCACGTAGGGCACCCGCTGCTCCTCCTCCGGATGCAGCAGGTTGTGCTCCTCGCACTCCACGGCCTCGCGGCGCAGCTCGTTCCAGGAGGTCGCGGACCACACGTCGGCCCGGACGTTCCACTCCTCGCCGAGGAGCCGCTGCGCCTCCAGGGCCCACGGGACCGCCACGCCCGACGCCATGATCTGCGCCGGCACGGAGCCGCCCGTGCCCTCCTTGAGCTTGTGGACGCCCTTGACGATGCCCTCGACGTCCACGCCCGCCGGCTCGGCCGGATGCTGGATGGGCTCGTTGTAGACGGTGAGGTAGTAGAAGACGTCCTCGCCGTGCGGGTGCTCGGCCGAGCTGCCGTACATCCGGCGCAGACCGTCCTGCACGATGTGCGCGATCTCGTACGCGTACGCCGGGTCGTAGGCCACGCAGGCCGGGTTGGTGGAGGCCAGGAGCTGGGAGTGGCCGTCCGCGTGCTGGAGGCCCTCGCCGGTCAGGGTCGTACGACCGGCGGTCGCACCCAGGACGAATCCGCGTGCCAGCTGGTCGGCCATCTGCCAGAACTGGTCGCCCGTGCGCTGGAAACCGAACATCGAGTAGAAGACGTACACCGGGATCAGCGGCTCGCCGTGCGTGGCGTACGCCGAGCCCGCCGCGATGAGTGACGCCGTGCAGCCCGCCTCGGAGATGCCGTCGTGCAGCATCTGGCCGGTCGGCGACTCCTTGTAGGCCAGGAGCAGCTCGCGGTCGACCGACTCGTACTGCTGGCCGAGCGGGTTGTAGATCTTCGCGCTCGGGAAGAAGGAGTCCATGCCGAACGTGCGGTACTCGTCCGGGGCGATCAGCACGAACCGCTTGCCGATCTCCTTGTCCCGCATGAGGTCCTTGAGGAGGCGCACAAAGGCCATGGTCGTCGCGATGGACTGCTGGCCCGTGCCCTTCTTCACGGTCGCGTACGCCTTGTCGTCCGGCAGGGCGAGCGGCTGGGAGCGGACGATGCGGGTCGGGACGTAACCGCCGAGGCCCTTGCGGCGGTCGTGCATGTACTGGATCTCCTCCGAGTTCCGGCCCGGGTGGTAGTACGGCGGCAGGCCGGACTCCAGCTCCTTGTCGGAGATCGGCAGGTGCAGACGGTCCCGGAAGCGCTTGAGGTCGTCGACCGTCAGCTTCTTCATCTGGTGCGTGGCGTTGCGGCCCTCGAAGTTCGGGCCCAGCGTCCAGCCCTTGATCGTCTTGGCCAGGATGACCGTCGGCTGTCCCCTGTGCTCCTTGGCCGCCTTGAACGCCGCGTAGATCTTGCGGTGGTCATGGCCGCCGCGGCCGAGGTGCAGGATCTGCTCGTCGGTCATGTTCTCGACCATCGCGCGCAGACGCAGGTCGTCACCGAAGAAGTGCTCGCGGATGTACGCGCCGGACTCGGTGGCGTACGTCTGGAACTGGCCGTCCGGCGTGATGTTCATCTTGTTGACCAGCACGCCGTCCCGGTCCTGCGCCAGCAGCGGGTCCCAGGTGCGGTCCCAGATCAGCTTGATCACGTTCCAGCCGGCGCCCCGGAAGACCGACTCCAGCTCCTGGATGATCTTGCCGTTGCCGCGGACGGGGCCGTCCAGCCGCTGGAGGTTGCAGTTGACCACGAAGGTCAGGTTGTCCAGGCCCTCGCGGGCGGCCAGAGTGAGCTGGCCGAGCGACTCCGGCTCGTCCATCTCGCCGTCACCGAGGAACGCCCACACGTGCGACCGGGAGGTGTCGGCGATCCCGCGCGCCTGCATGTAGCGGTTCATCCGCGCCTGGTAGATCGCGCCGAGCGGGCCGAGGCCCATGGAGACCGTCGGGAACTCCCAGAAGTCCGGCATCGAGCGCGGGTGCGGGTAGCTGGACAGCCCGTTCGGGTACTTCGACTTCTCCTGCCGGAAGCCGTCGAGCTGCTCCTCGCTGAGCCGGTCGAGCATGTACGCGCGCGCGTAGATGCCGGGGGAGGCGTGGCCCTGGAAGAAGACCTGGTCGCCGCCGTCGCCCTCGTCCTTGCCGCGGAAGAAGTGGTTGAAGCCGACGTCGTACAGCGAGGCGGAGGAGGCGAAGGTGGCGATGTGGCCGCCGACGCCGATGCCCGGGCGCTGGGCGCGCGAGACCATCACGGCCGCGTTCCAGCGGGTCGCGTTCAGGATCTTGCGCTCGATCTCCTCGTTGCCCGGGAAGAACGGCTCGCTCTTGGTGGGGATCGTGTTGACGTAGTCCGTGCTGCGCATCTCGGGCACGGCCACCCGCCTCTCGCGGGCGCGCTCGATCAGACGCAGCATGAGATAGCGGGCCCGCTCCCGGCCGCGCTCGTCGACGGCGGCGTCCAGGGAGTCGAGCCACTCCTGGGTCTCTTCGGGATCGAAGTCAGGAACCTGACTCGGAAGGCCGCCAATGATGATCGGATTGCGATCGGATCCGGAAGCCACGCTGTTCCTTACCTGTCAGAGGGCCAGTTGTTGCACCTGCCTACACCGTCCCCATCGTGTACCTCGGGAAGGCGTACGTCATCCGCACCGTCATCTGCACCGGTCAAAACGCAACGATACGCCCGGGGTGTGACGTGCTTGGCATAGTTGTTCGAGTGACGTAACCCTGGATGATTCCGAACGTGACAAACCGGGCACACCGGCGTGATGTGGGTCGCGCGGAATCGAGATACGGTGCTGGGAGTTGCGGCGACACGGCCGGGATCGTCACCGTTTCGGCGGTCCCGACGGCCGGGTACTTGCGCGATCCGCCCCGCCCGTGTGGACTACGGCCAATGCTTCGCGCACGCGCGTGGCTGAGATACTTACCAAGACATGATCAGGAGGCAACCCGTGAGCGCGACCGCGGACCACGCGGAGGAGCGGACGAACCCTGCCGCCAGGCTGGGGTTCCAGCCCGGGCAGGTGGTCCAGGAGATCGGCTACGACGACGACGTCGATCAGGAGCTCCGCGAGGCCATCGAGGAAACCATCGCAGGCGACCTCATGGACGAGGACTACGACGACGTGGCCGACGCCGTTGTGCTGTGGTTCCGTGACGACGACGGCGACCTGACGGATGCGCTGGTGGATGCCACCACGTACATCGAAGAGGGCGGCGCGATCCTGCTCCTCACGCCGAAGACCGGCCGTTCGGGGTACGTGGAGCCGAGCGACATCCAGGACGCCGCCACGACGGCCGGCCTGACCGCGTCGAAGAGCGTCAGCGTCGGCAAGGACTGGAGCGGCAGCCGGCTGGCGACGCCGAAGGCGGCCAAGTCCAAGAGGTGACCGTCCTCGGACGCCGGACGGGCTGGACATCGCGCCAGCCCGTCCGGGAGTCCCCGGTGGCCGCTGCGTAGGGTGGAGCCGAGCGTCCGCGCTCCCACCCGAACAGCCCACCGAAGGGAAGCACGACGATGGCGATCCAGGTCGGCGACAAGGCGCCCGACTTCGAGCTGAAGGACAACCACGGCCGGACCGTGAAGCTCTCGGACTTCCGCGGCGACAAGAACGTGGTCCTGCTCTTCTACCCCTTCGCCTTCACCGGCGTGTGCACCGGCGAGCTGTGCGAGCTGCGCGACAACCTGCCGAAGTTCCAGGACCGCGACACCCAGCTGCTCGCCGTCTCGAACGACTCCATCCACACCCTGCGCGTCTTCGCCGAGCAGGAGGGCCTGGAGTACCCCCTGCTGAGCGACTTCTGGCCGCACGGCAACGTCTCGCGCGCGTACGGCGTCTTCGACGAGGACAAGGGCTGCGCCGTCCGGGGCACCTTCGTCATCGACAAGGAGGGCGTCGTGCGGTGGACCGTGGTCAACGGCCTGCCGGACGCCCGCGACCTGAACGACTACGTGAAGGCGCTCGACACCCTGTGAGGGGACCGCGAGCGACACCTGTGATTCTCCGGGTCCAGGGTCTGCGGGGCGCGGGAACCCGTCACTAGGATCGGCACGTTGATCCCATATCCGTAGCACGACGGGGCTCCCCGCCCCTGAACACCACATGGAGGACCCGTGGGAGTCAGCCTCAGCAAGGGCGGCAACGTATCGCTGACGAAGGAGGCCCCGGGCCTGACCGCCGTCATCGTCGGCCTGGGGTGGGACGTGCGCACGACGACCGGCACGGACTTCGACCTCGACGCGAGCGCGCTGCTGCTGAACAACTCCGGCAAGGTCGCGAGCGACCAGCACTTCGTCTTCTTCAACAACCTCAAGAGCCCCGACGGCTCCGTCGAGCACACCGGTGACAACCTCACCGGTGAGGGCGAGGGTGACGACGAACAGATCAAGGTCAACCTGGCCGGTGTCCCGGCCGACATCGAAAAGATCGTGTTCCCGGTGTCGATCTACGACGCCGAGAACCGCCAGCAGTCCTTCGGCCAGGTCCGCAACGCCTTCATCCGCGTCGTGAACCAGGCCGGCGGGCAGGAGATCGCCCGGTACGACCTCAGCGAGGACGCCTCCACCGAGACCGCCATGGTCTTCGGTGAGCTGTACCGGCACGGCGCGGAGTGGAAGTTCCGCGCCATCGGCCAGGGCTATGCGTCGGGCCTGCGCGGCATCGCGCAGGACTTCGGCGTCAACGTCTGACACGAAGGACGTCCGAGGCCGCACAGCCCGTGAGACCGGCGCCGCTCCGTTTAGGGGCGGCGCCGGACGCGCAGGACAACCAGGGAAGCACCACCAGGGGAGGACCAGCATCATGGGTGTCACGCTCGCCAAGGGGGGCAACGTCTCCCTGTCCAAGGCCGCACCGAACCTCACGAACGTCATGATCGGACTCGGCTGGGACGCGCGGTCCACCACCGGCGCCCCCTTCGACCTGGACGCCAGCGCGCTGCTGTGCGGGGCCGGCAACCGGGTGCTGGGTGACGACTGGTTCGTCTTCTACAACCAGCTCACCAGCCCCGACGGCTCCGTGGAGCACACCGGTGACAACCTCACCGGTGAGGGCGAGGGCGACGACGAGTCGATCCTGGTGGACCTCGCCAAGGTGCCGCCGCAGTGCGAGAAGATCATCTTCCCCGTCTCGATCCACATGGCGGACGAGCGCGGGCAGACCTTCGGCCAGGTCTCCAACGCCTTCATCCGCGTCGTCAACCAGGCCGACGGCCAGGAACTGGCCCGCTACGACCTCAGCGAGGACGCCTCCACCGAGACCGCCATGATCTTCGGCGAGCTCTACCGCTATCAGGGCGAGTGGAAGTTCCGAGCGGTGGGTCAGGGGTACGCGTCGGGCCTGCGGGGCATCGCTCTAGACTTCGGAGTCAACGTTTCGTAAAAATCGGTACGACTCAGGGGAGACCCTCCCCCGGACTCCGTCCGGGAGGTGCCCCCAACACACGATGGGGTAGCCAGTGCTTCTGAAAACCTTCGGCTGGTCGTTCGCGGTCACCGCGCTCGGTCTGGTCGCGGCGGCCTTCTACGGGGGGTGGACCGCCTTCGGCATCGTGGCGATCCTGGCCATCCTGGAGATCTCGCTGTCCTTCGACAACGCGGTGGTCAACGCCGGAATCCTGAAGAAGATGAACGCCTTCTGGCAGAAGATCTTCCTCACGGTCGGTGTCCTCATCGCCGTCTTCGGCATGCGGCTGGTCTTCCCCGTCGTCATCGTCGCGATCAGCGCCAAGATGGGCCCGATCGAGGCCGTCGACCTGGCGCTCAACAACAAGGACCGCTACCAGCAGCTGGTCACCGACGCCCACCCGGCGATCGCCGCGTTCGGTGGCATGTTCCTGCTGATGATCTTCCTCGACTTCATCTTCGAGGAGCGGGACATCCAGTGGCTGCGCTGGATCGAGCGGCCCCTGGCCAAGCTCGGCAAGGTCGACATGCTGTCGGTCTGCATCGCCCTGATCGTCCTGCTGATCACGTCGTTCACCTTCGCCGCCCACGCCCACCAGCACGGCGGCGCCCATGTGGACAAGGCGCAGACGGTCCTGATCGCCGGTATCGCCGGCCTGATCACCTACATGGTCGTCGGCGGCCTCTCCGGCTACTTCGAGGACAAGCTGGAGGCGGAGGAGGAGCGCGAGCACGAGGAGGAGGAAGAGGCAGCCCGCAGCGGCAAGCAGAAGCCCGCGATCGTCCTGGCCGGCCAGGCCGCGTTCTTCATGTTCCTCTACCTGGAGGTCCTGGACGCGTCCTTCTCCTTCGACGGTGTGATCGGCGCCTTCGCCATCACCAACGACATCGTCCTGATGGCCCTCGGCCTGGGCATCGGCGCCATGTACGTCCGGTCGCTGACGGTCTACCTGGTCCGCCAGGGCACCCTCGACGACTACGTCTACCTGGAGCACGGCGCCCACTACGCCATCGGCGCCCTCGCGGTGCTCCTCCTGGTCACCATCCAGCACGAGATCAACGAGGTCATCACCGGTCTCGTCGGCGTCGTCCTGATCGCGGCGTCCTTCTTCTCCTCCGTCCGCCGCAACCGGGCCCTGGCCGCGGCGGGCGAGGGCAGCGACGAGAAGGCCGAGGTCTCCTCCGGGGTGTGACACCCCGGACGGTGAGGAACGCTCTGAGCGGGGCGGCGGGCACGGCCGGCCGCCCCGCCGGCGTCACAACGGGTACCTGGGGGCGGGAATGGGCTTCTTCGACGGACTGCTGGGCGGGCGCGCCGCCGACTTCGACTCGGGCAACGCGTCGACCAACGCCATAGAACTGACCAGGCGGCACCAGACGGTGTCCCTCACCAAGCAGGAAGCGGCCACCGGCCACCTGCGCGTCAACCTCTCCTGGCGGATGCGGACCTCCGACTTCGACGGAGCCCAGCGCACCAGCCTGTTCCGGCACCCCTTCAGGGCCCTGAAGCCGCCGGAGGTCCTCGGCCACGGCCAGAGCATGGTCAACGTCGACCTGGACCTCGGCTGCCTGTACGAACTGGCCGACGGCACGAAGGGGGTCGTACAACCCCTCGGCGGCTACCTCGGCGACGTCAACGCACCGCCGTACATCAAACTCAGCGGGGACGACCGGTTCGGCTCGGCGTCCGGGGAGACGATGTACGTCAACCTCGACCACCGGGACGCCCTCAAGCGACTGCTGGTCTTCGTCTACATCTACGACCAGACCCCCGCCTTCGACCGTACGCACGCCATCGTCACCCTGTACCCCAGCAACGGCCCCCGCATCGAGATAGGCCTGGACGAACGCCACCCCCAGGCCCGCTCCTGCGCCGTGGTCATGATCGAGAACGTCAAGGGCGAACTGATCGTCCGCCGCGAGGTGAAGTTCGTCTACGGCTTCCAGGGCGAACTGGACCGCCTCTACGGCTGGGGCCTGCAGTGGGGCAGGGGCTTCAAGACGAAGGTGGACAGGTGACCACCGTCCGCTTCCGGGGCTGACCACCGCCCGCTCCCCGGGCCGACCACCGCCCGCCTCCGGGCTGGCTACCGCCCTAGGAACTGCGGCCCCTGTGGCGGCAGCCGGAAGTAGGGGTCCCCCGCCACGGCCGCCGGCGCCGACATCGGCTGCGGATAGCCGTACGCGGGCGGCTGTGCCGGGACGGCGGCGGTCGGCGGTGCCGGAACCGAGGCCGTCGGCGGTGCCGGGACCGCGGCCGTCGGCTGCTCCGGTGGCAACGGCTGGGACGAGGCCGGTTCCTCCTCCATCTCGGACTCGTCCACCGAGATCCCGAAGTCCGTGGCGAGCCCCTTCAGCCCGTTCGAATACCCCTCACCCAGCGCCCGGAACTTCCAGCCCTCCCCGCGCCGGTACAGCTCACCGCAGATCAGCGCCGTCTCCGCGCCGGTCTCCGGCTTGATCTCGAACCGGGCCAGCGGCTCCCCGTCGGCGACCGCCGCGTCGTACAGCAGGATGCACAGCGCCGGCACCTGGTCGAAGGCGACCCCGTCCGCGGAGGCGACCAGCAGGATCCGGCCGACCCCCGGCTCCACCCCGGCCAGGTCGGCCTGGATCGTGTCCGTCAGCCCCTCGGCGATCCGCTTCTTGCCGAGCCGCCACACCTTCCCGGAGGGGTGCCGGGGCTGGTTGTAGAAGACGAAGTCCTCGTCGGAGCGCACACGGCCGCCCGGGCCCAGCAGCAGCGCCGAGGCGTCCACGTCCGGGACGCCCTGCCCGGGCGTCCAGCGCAGCACGGCGCGCACCGTGGTGGCCTCCAGCGGGACGTTCGACCCTTTCAGCATCGCGTGCGTCATGCGGTCATCCTGCCCTCTCGGTCCTGGTCACGACAATGCGGGGGGGCGGCGCCGCCGACATGGGCGAGTTACCGGAAATTCATGCCCACAGGGAACCCCGGACATGGATCCCTACGTACTATTACCGGCCACCCTTTACCGAACCCAGAGGCCCGGCTCGCGCCCTGAGGGAGTCCTATGCGTCATTTCGGGCACATCGCCCCCGAGGTGCGGCAGCGCCTCTTCCACCAGGAGCCGTGCGCGTTCACCGCCGACTCCCCGGCCCGGCTGCTCTCCGCGGCCCTGGGCGCCACGCTGTACAGCCCGGCCACCCGGCCCCGGCTCGCCGACGACATCGTCAAACAGGCCGGCAACGGCGTGGTCTCGATGGTGCTGTGCCTGGAGGACTCGATCGACGACGCGGACGTCGAGCCGGGTGAGGAGAACCTCGTCCGGCAGTTCGCCGAGCTCGCCGCACGGCCCGGGGTGGAGCCGCCCCTGCTGTTCATCCGGGTGCGCACCCCCGAGCAGATACCGGACCTGGTCCGCCGCCTCGGCCCCGCCGTGCGCCTGCTGTCCGGGTTCGTGCTGCCCAAGTTCACCGAGGAACGCGGCATCCCCTTCCTGGAGGCCCTGACCGCGGCCGAGAACAGCAGCGGCCGGCGGCTCTTCGCCATGCCCGTCCTGGAGTCCCCCGAGCTGCTCTACCGCGAGTCCCGGGTGGACACCCTGGAGGGCATCTCCCGCGCGGTCGGCAAGTACCGCGACCGGGTGCTGGCCCTCCGCCTCGGCGTGACCGACTTCTGCTCCTCCTACGGCCTGCGCCGCGCCCCCGACATGACCGCCTACGACGTCCAGATCGTCGCCTCCGTGATCGCCGACGTCGTGAACATGCTCGGCCGCGCCGACGGCACCGGCTTCACCGTCACCGGCCCGGTCTGGGAGTACTTCCGTCTCTCCGAACGCATGTTCAAGCCGCAGTTGAGGCAGAGCCCCTTCCTGGAGGTGCAGGCCGTCTCACTGCGCGAGAAGCTGATCGAACACGCCATGGACGGACTGCTCCGGGAGATCTCCCTCGACCAGGCCAACGGCCTGCTCGGCAAGACCTGCATCCACCCGTCCCACGTCCTGCCCGTGCACGCGCTCTCCGTGGTCAGCCACGAGGAGTTCAGCGACGCCCAGGACATCCTGCGGCCGGAACGCGGCGGCGGGGGTGTACTCCGGTCGGCCTACACGAACAAGATGAACGAAGTGAAACCGCACCGCGCCTGGGCCGAGCGGACCCTGTTGCGCGCCGAGGTGTTCGGCGTCGCCAACGAGGACGTCGGCTTCGTGGAACTGCTCGCCGCCGGCATACCCGGCTGAACCTTTCTTCACCTCTCCAAGGAACGCATGAACAACGCAGTGAACGACGCGGTCTGGTCCGGCAGCTGGGTCGCCGAGCGACTCGGGGTCGGGCTCGTGGGCGACGACGACCTTCCGGCGCTGCTCGGGCTCGCGCTGCGGCGCAACCCCAAGCGGGCGCACCTGCTGGTCTCCAACGTCCTCGGCAAGCACGTACCGCAGTCGCCGGCCGTGGTGTACGAGTACGGCCTCCACCTGGGCCGACGGGCGGCCGCGCTGCTCGGCGAGGAAGGGGCCGGTGCCGTCGTCCTCGGCTACGCGGAGACGGCGACGGGGCTGGGGCACGCGGTCGCCGACGGGCTCGGCGCGGTGCCGTACCTGCACTCCACGCGACGGCCGGTTCCCGGGGTCGCGCCGGCGGGCGGCTTCGAGGAGTCGCACTCGCACGCCACCTCGCACCTGCTGCTGCCGGAAGACCCCGCCCTGCTGGCCGGGGACGGGCCGCTGGTGCTGGTGGACGATGAGTTCTCCACCGGTAACACCGTGCTGAACACCATGCGTGACCTGCACGAGCGGTACCCGCGCGAGCGGTATGTGGTGGTCGCTCTGGTCGACATGCGGTCGGCTGAGGACTCCGCGCGACTGGAGCGGTTCGCGCGGGAGACCGGGGCCCGGGTCGACGTGATCGCCGCCGCGTCCGGGACCGTACGGCTGCCCGAGGGGGTGCTGGAGAGGGGGCAGCGGCTGGTCGCGGAACGCGAGTCCGCCGGGTGCGGGGCCGTCGTGGCCGCTCGCGCCCGTACGGCGGAGCCGCGGGACGTCTCGCCCCGCGCCCCTGGAGGGGTGCCACGGCCAGGGCCGGTCACCAGGGTCGACCTGCACTGGCCTCAAGGTCTCCCCGACGGCGGCCGGCACGGTTTCACCCCCGCCCACCGGGCCCGGCTCGACGCGGCGCTGCCCGCCTTGGCCGGGCGGATACGCGAGGCGCTGCCCGTCGGCGCCCGGCGCGTTCTGGTGCTCGGCTTCGAGGAGCTCATGTACGCGCCGCTGCGGCTCGCCCGCGAGCTGGAGCAGGCGGTGGACGCCGAGGTGCGGTTCTCCACCACCACCCGGTCGCCCGTGCTCGCGGTCGACGACCCCGGCTACGCGATCCGCAGCCGCCTGGTCTTCCCGGCCCACGACGACCCGGCCGACGGGCCCGGTGAGCGGTACGCCTACAACGTGGCCGGCGCCGGCTTCGACGCCGTCGTCGCCGTGGTCGACTCCGTCGCCGACACCCCCGCCCTGCACGCGCCCGACGGCCTGCTGGCCGCCCTCGCCGCGCACGTCCCGCACGTCCTGCTCGCAGTCGTCCCCTCCTACGTTCCGCACGCTCCCGAAAGGCCGGCCATGCTGCCCGAGCCCCTCCGCGGCCCCGCGTTCTCCTCGTACGCGCCGGAGGAGGTCGGCTGGCTGCTCCAGGACCTCTCCGACGTGACCCTGGAGGCGCCGACGGAGGAGCGCGAGGAGGCCATCCAGCGCGGCGGCGCGCACTACGCCGAGTCGCTGCCGGTGGAGTACCAGCCCAGCGCCCAGTACCAGGAGCTGTTCCACGCGGCCCTGGACGCGTCCGCCGCCCGCCTCGCGCAGGCCGTCGGAGTCGTGACCGAGGCCGTCCTCACCGAGCGCTCGCCCCGCCCGGTGCTGGTCTCCCTGGCCCGCGCCGGCACCCCCGTCGGCATCCTGATGCGCCGCTGGGCCCGGTTCCGGCACGGCCTCGACCTGCCGCACTACGCCGTGTCGATCGTGCGCGGCCGGGGCATCGACGCCAACGCGCTGCGCTGGCTGGCCGACCGTCACGACCCCCGGGACGTCGTGTTCGTCGACGGCTGGACCGGCAAGGGCGCGATCACGCGCGAACTCGCGGAGGCGATCGAGGAGTTCGAGCGGAAGGAGGGCGTCACCGGGTTCGACCCGGAGATCGCGGTCCTCGCCGATCCCGGCTCCTGCGTACGCACCTACGGCACCCGCGAGGACTTCCTCATCCCCTCCGCGTGCCTCAACTCGACCGTCTCCGGGCTGATCTCCCGTACGGTGCTGCGCGCCGACCTGGTCGGCCCGCACGACTTCCACGGCGCCAAGTTCTACCGGGAACTCGCGGGCGCGGACGTCTCCGTGGCCTTCCTCGACGCCGTCGCCGCCCGCTTCCCCGAGGTGGCCGACGGCGTGGACGGCGCGGTGAAGGAGCTCCTGGCCACGGACCGCACCCCGACCTGGGCGGGCTGGCGGGCGGTCGAGCGGATCAGCGAGGAGTACGGCATCCACGACGTCAACCTCGTCAAGCCGGGCGTCGGCGAGACCACCCGGGTGCTGCTGCGCCGGGTGCCGTGGAAGATTCTCGCGCGGGCGGGGGCGGGCGCGGACCTGGACCACGTGCGGCTCCTCGCCCAGCAGCGCGGGGTGCCGGTGGAGGAGGTGGACGACCTGCCGTACACCTGCGTCGGGCTGATCCACCCCCGGTACACGCGGGGCGCCACCGGCGCCGACGGCAAGGCGGTGAACGTCTGATGCCGGTGCTGGTGGCGAGCGACCTGGACCGTACGCTGATCTACTCCTCGGCGGCCCTCGCGCTGACCATGCCGGACCCGCGGGCGCCCCGGCTGCTGTGCGTGGAGGTGCACGAGGCCAAGCCGCTGTCCTACATGACCGAGACCGCGGCCCAGTTGCTGACCGACCTCGGCGACACGGCCGTGTTCGTGCCGACGACGACCCGGACGCGCAAGCAGTACCAGCGGATCAACCTGCCGGGCCCGCCGCCGGCGTACGCGATCTGCGCCAACGGCGGCCATCTGCTGGTCGACGGGGTCACCGACGCCGACTGGCACGCGGGTGTCCAGGCCCGGCTCGCCGACGAGTGCGCGCCGCTGGCGGAGGTCAGCGAGCATCTGCTGCGCTCCGCCGACCCGGTGTGGGTGCGCAAGCACCGGATCGCCGAGGACCTGTTCGCGTACCTCGTGGTGGAACGCGAACTGCTGCCCGGGGACTGGGTGAAGGAGCTCGCGGTGTGGGCGGAGAACCGGGGCTGGACGGTGTCCCTGCAGGGCCGCAAGATCTACGCCGTACCGAAGCCGCTCACCAAGAGCGCGGCCGTCCGCGAGGTGGCCCGGCGCACCGGCGCGGAGCTGACGCTGGCCGCCGGTGACTCCCTGCTCGACGCCGACCTGCTGCTGGCCGCCGACCGGGGCTGGCGCCCCGGCCACGGCGAACTGGCCGACACCGACTGGACGGCCCCGCAGATCAACGCCCTGCCGGAACGCGGCGTCCTGGCGGGGGAGCGGATCCTGCGGGAGTTCTTGAAGGCGACCCGCACGGCGGCACCCTAGGGGCACAGGCCTGTATCGATGTGCGGCTCCGCCGCGTGGGCGCGACAAGCCGCGACGGCGCCGCACCCGCGGGGACGGCACCAGGCGGCACCCCCGCAGGCGGCTACCCGCAGCATCCGCCCCCGCAGCACCCGCCCCCGCCGGCCCTCGGCGAGGGCGCGGGTGCGGGCGCGGACGTGTTGTTCGACACGCCCACCGCCACCGTCGACAGCAGCTTCACCGTGTCGTCGTGCCCCGCGGGGCACGACGCGGGGGCGGCCGACTGCGCCATGGGCCGGTTGAGTTCGAACGTGTCGCCGCAGGTCCGGCAGCGGTACTCGTAACGAGGCATGGCCCCAGGTTAGCCGCCCGGGCCCGGCCATGGGCGTCTCAAAATTTCATGAGCGTTGCTTTCTATCCGGCACATGTGCAGGGCATTCGAAAACGTTACTGATAATTTGTGAACGCCGTTGCGAGGATGCTCAGCTCACCCGCGCGAGCGAGACCGAGTGCGGAGGGAGACGCAGGCGTGACCGATGCGTCGCAGGGGGAGGACGGCCCCATGGGGGGTGGCCGTGGCGAGAAGCCGTTGGACGCCGATGAGACGCTGCATCTGAGAGTGGACGCCCTCAGGGCGGACCAGACCATGCAGTTGCGCGTGCCCCCGCCACCGGAGCCGCCCGCTCCGGGCGGCGGCCGGGCCGAACGCCGGCGTGACGCGCGCTCCGCCGGACGAGGGCGCGGCGCGCCCGTGAGCGCGGCCCTGGGCGCCGTCGCCCGGCTGCTCGGCCCGCTGACCCCGTACGCGCGCCGGATAGCCCCCTACGCGCGCCGCCTGAAGCCGGTGTACCCGCGCCCCGGGCGCACCGGCTGGCGCCGCTGGATACCCTCCTGGCGCCAGTGGCTCGGCGCCACCCTGACGTCGTTCGGTCTGCTCAGCGCGTTCCTCGTCACGGCGTACGCGATGACGGACATACCGGAGAACCTCAACTCGTACGCCACCCAGCAGGACAACGTCTACTTCTGGTCGGACGGCACGCCCATGGCCCGCACGGGCTGGGTGCAGCGGCAGGCGATGCCGCTGAAGGACATCCCCCCGGACGTCCGCTGGGCGGTGCTCGCGGCGGAGAACGAGAGTTTCTACTCGGACCCGGGCATATCCGCCAGAGGTATCACCCGCGCGGTGTTCCGCACGCTGGGACAGGGGGACACCGAGGGCGGATCGACCATTACCCAGCAATACGTCAAGAATGTCTATCTGACCCAGAACCAGACCATCAGCCGCAAATTCACCGAGGCGATGATCGCCCTCAAACTGGACAACAGGATGAGCAAGGACCAGATCCTGGAGGGCTATCTCAACACGAGCTGGTTCGGCCGCGGCAGCTACGGCATCCAGCGCGCCGCCCAGGCGTACTACGGCAAGGACGTCGGCAAGCTCAACGCCTCCGAGGCGGCCATGCTCGCCGGGCTGCTCAAGGGCGCCGGCCTGTACGACCCGACGCTCAGCAAGGCCAACCACGCGCGGGCCGTCGAGCGCTGGTCCTGGATCCTCGACCGCATGGTCAAGATCGGCAAGCTGTCGCCGCAGGAACGGGCGGAGTACACCAGGTTCCCCGAGCCGCTGAAGAGCAACCCGCTGTACAACACGGGTGCGCAGAGCGACTACCTGGTGGAGCTGGCCTCGCAGTACGCCAAGAAGGCCGGACACCTGACGGACAAGCAGTTCGACCTGGGTGGCTACCAGATCTACACGACCTTCGACCGCAAGCGGGAGAAGGCGCTCACCGACGCCGTCACCAAGGCCCGCAAGCAGGCCAGGCGGGACAACCCGGCGGCGGCGAAGAACGGTCACTACGGCGCCGCATCGGTGGCCGCCGACGGCCGGATCCTCGCCGTCTACGGCGGCCCCGACCACCGTACCCAGGGCTACAACGAGTCCAACGCGACCACCGTCCCGGCCGGCACCGCGTTCACGCCGTTCGTCTACGCCGCCGGGCTCGAACACGGCGTGCACAAGACGCGCGGCGGACCCGCCACCCCCGTCACCCCGGACAGCGTCTACGACGGCGACGACGGCGTGCCCGTCACCACCCCCGAGGGGCCGTACTGGGACCGCAGCGGCAAGAAGGTCGCCGCGCACAACGACGGCGGCGCCTCGTACGGGGACATCAGCCTGCGCGAGGCCATGGCCCGGTCCGTGAACACGCCGTTCATGCAGCTCGGCATGGACACCGGCCTGGACAAGGTGCGCCAGACCGCCGTGGCGTCCGGGCTGCTGTCCTCCAGCATCGGCCCCCAGGTCCCGGCCCTGTCGATGGGGAACTCCACGCCCAGCGCCATCCGGATGGCCGGCGGCTACGCCACCTTCGCCGCCGGCGGCAACCACACCGAGCCGTACTCGGTGGGCCGGATCACCCGCAACGGTTCCCCGGTCGCCCTGTCCACCCCGCGCCCGAAGCGCGCGGTCGGCGCCAAGGTGGCCGAGGAGGTCACGGAGGCGCTCACCGACTCCTTCCGCACCGCCCATCCCGAGGCGGCGGCCGGCCGGTCCGGGCTGTCCGGGAAGGCCGGCACGACCGAGAAGGACACCGCCGCCTGGTTCGTCGGCACGGCCGACTCCGTGTCCACCGCGATCGTCGTCTACCGGATCGACCTGGCCAAGTCCCTGGAGCCACTGCCGCTCAAGGGTCTGGCCGGCACGTCCGCCCACAGCGTCCCGTATGCCCTCTGGTCGGCAGCGACGGGTCTCGGCTGAGCCGGGGCCCGTACACCCTCCCCTTCCGCAGAATGAGCCGCGCATGCCCCGCAAGATGTCGTCGTCAGGCCGCCGTCGCGCCCCCCGCAGCCGCAGTGCGCCCCGCGCCACCCGGCCGCAGGTGCTGACGCTGGCCGCCCTCCTCGTCGTCGCCTCGCTGGTCGCCGGGTTCCTGGCGCTGTCCGGCACGGACGGCAACAGCACACCGGCCGCCGCGGCCGGCAAGAGACAGAAGAGCGCGCCGAAGGCCAGCCCGACACCGGAGTGGGACGGCAGGACCAAGGTGCTCGGGGACGGCTCCACCTCCTACACCGGGCCGCAGAAGGGCCAGTTGAAGCCGGTGCCGCTCAAGCCCGGTGAGAAGCCGCCGCAGTTCGTCGTCTTCTCCTGGGACGGCGCGCTGGAGGGCAGCGACCACCTGTTCTCGCACTACCGGGAGCTGGCCAAGGAGTACGACGCCCACATGACCTTCTTCCTCACCGGCATCTACCTGCTGCCCAAGAGCAAGAAGTCCCTGTACCACGGCCCCATGCACTCCCCGGGCGACGCCGCCATCGACTACGCCACCGACGACCACATCCGCAGCACCGTGGAGCAGCTCGGCAAGGCGTACGAGGACGGCAACGAGATCGGCACCCACTTCAACGGCCACTTCTGCGGGGCCAAGGGCGGCGGCGACTGGAGCGTCGAGGAGTGGAAGAGCGAGATCGACCAGTTCTACTCCTTCGTGGAGCACTGGAAGACCAACACCGGCTTCAAGGACCTCGCGCCGCTGCCCTTCGACTTCAGGAAGGAGGTCACCGGCGGCCGGGCGCCCTGCCTGGAGGGCCAGCCGAACCTGCTGAAGGCCATGAAGAGCTACGGCTGGCGCTACGACGCCAGTTCGCCGGGTGACTTCCAGATATGGCCGTCGAAGAAGAACGGCATATGGGACTTCCCGCTGCAGATGCTGCCGTACGAGAGCGGCAAGTTCCAGGGGCTGTCCATGGACTTCAACTTCCTGTACAACCAGTCCGAGGGTGAGACCCAGGGTGATTCGGCCAAGTTCCCCCAGTGGGAACAGCAGACCGTCGAGTCCTACATGGCCGGCTTCAACCGGGTGTACTACGGCAGCCGGGCCCCGCTGTTCATCGGCAACCACTTCGAGGACTGGAACGGTGGCATCTACATGAAGGCCATCGACCAGGTGGTCAAGAACGTCTGCACCAAGAAGGGCGTCAAGTGCGTGTCCTTCAAGGAGCTGGCCGACTGGCTCGACGCGCAGAAGCCGCAGACCCTGGCCGCCCTGCGCAGCCTCGACCCGGCCCAGTCCCCGGACTGGTCCACGGTCGTCAAGTGACGGGCGTGCGCCGGGGATTCCACTTGTGCAACCCCCTTCACATCCGACGCACACGGCGTGCGAAGATGCCCCTCGCCCGGTAGGTGTACCGGCGTAGAGGGGAACATCATTGAAATCTAGAAGACTGAGCCGTGGGCGGCGCCGCACGGCCATAGTCACCGCCGCGGCAGCCTCGGTGGTCGCCGGCGTGGCCCTGGTGCCCAACTGGAGCGCCGGTGCGGCGGTGACCGACGACCCGACGGTGGACGCGGCGACCAAGGCGACCTTCCAGCGGCTGGCCGACGCGGTCTTCACCGACCGCACGCAGGCCCTGGTGGAGGGCGCCGGAAAGGCGGAGACCCGGCACACGTCCGGCTTCTCCGGTTCCGTCCGCCTGTCCGGCGGGCAGACCCGCCAGGAGAAGTCCGCGCTGGACGAGCTGCGCGACCGCCGCGGCCGACTGGCCCGGCTGGGCGAGACGTACCGCGCGGGCAGCACCAAGGTCACGCTCGACGCGACCCAGGTGAAGGGCCGGCACGCCAAGGTCGCCGTCACCGAGACCACGACGCTGACCTACGACAAGGCCACCGCCAAGGGGCCGAAGTCGACCGGCTTCCAGGCCCATCACGAGCTGACCTTCCAGGCGGACCGGCACGGCACCTGGCAGCTCACCGGCATCCGGGACACCGACGACGGCTACCTCGCGGTCAACCAGGTCGCCAAGCCCGCCGTCACCTCGGTGAAGACCGCCACCGCGGACGACGGCCCGCCCTCCGCGGCCCGCGCCGCCACCACCTGGCCCGCACCGGTCAACAAGAAGGACTTCTCCGCGACCGGCTACGACTACAAGGCCATGGTCGCGTACGCGCAGAAGTACTGGAACAAGTACAACCCGGCCTACCCGGACTTCAACGGGCAGGGGGCCGGCGGCGACTGCACCAACTTCGTCAGCCAGGTCCTGAAGGCCGGCGGCTGGAAGCACGTGCCCGGCTACACGTACGACTGGAAGAAGTGGTTCGGCACCGCCGACATCCAGTCGGACTCGTTCGTCGGCGTCAACGAGTTCTCCTGGTTCGCCCTGTCCTCGAAGCGGGCCACCAGCCTCGCCAACGTCTACCAGATGGACCTCGGCGACGTGCTGCAGATGGACTTCAACCGGGACGGGTCCAAGGACCACTCGATGATCGTCACGTACCGGGACAGCCGGGGCGTGCCGTACGTGAGCTACCACTCGACCAACACGTACAACCGGTCGGTGGCCAGCCTCGTCGCCTCGTACCCGAACGCGGCGTTCTACGCCTACAGGACCTGACCCGGTCCTGGCTGCCGCGGGCCCCGCTGCTCCTGCGCCTCCCGCTGCTCGTCCCGCGGACGCCGCTCCTGCCGCGTCAGCTGCTCGGGCGGCGTCCGCTGTTCCTGCGGAGGGGCGTCCGGGTGGCGGGCCCGCCAGTAGGGGTTGTCGTGGGGCAGGTTGTGACCGACTCGGCCGTACATGCCGAAGGTCATCAGCAGCAGGCCCACGATGAAGCTGAAGAACACGTTCTGGATCTTGAACGCCAGGAAGTTGCTGGCGGTGTCCAGCAGGCCGAGGAACAGGAAGCCGTTCAGCAGGAACAGCACGCCGAGGACCATGTTCAGGGTCGACGCGAAGTTCCCGCCGATCGCCATGCCGGCCAGCAGCACCGCGCCGATGACGATCGACAGCACACTCAGCGCGCCGTTGGAGTTCAGCCCGGCGACCGTGTTGCCGCCCGTGCTGAAGAAGCCGATCTGGTCGATCAGGCCGAGAATGCCGAAGGCGACCAGGAATCCGCCGATGAGGCCGGCACCGATCCGGTAGACCTGGTTGAGCCGGTGGTCGACGGGCAGATGGTCGTCCAGCCGGGGCCGTCGTTCCTCGGCCTTCCTCGTGTGCACCGCGTGTGTGGCCATGTCCGCCTCCCTCGGGCGCTAGCGGAGGCCATCCGTCCTCTTAATATCCGCTGCCGCACAGCACCCGGCAACACGCACGTCAGTGCCCGGCGCCGCGCTCCTCGCGGATCTGCGCCACCACCCGCGCCACCGTCTGCCGCACCCCTTCCGTCTCTGTGAGGAAGTGCCAGTAGTCCGGGTGCCGTCCCTCCAGCGTGCCGATCGCCCGCTCCAGCCGGGCCACCGCGTCGTCCAGCGGCCGGGCGTGCCGCGGATCGGGGGTCGAACGGCCCGTCATGGCCAGCCGCTGGGCGTCCCGGATCGCGAACCGGGTCCGCTCGATCTCCGCCTGCGGATCCTTCTGCACCGCGTTCAGCCTGCCCAGCCGGTCACCGGCCGCCGACACCGCCTCGTCGGTGGCGTTCAGCAGGGCCCGCACGGTCGACAGCAGTGCGGTCGCGTCCGCCCAGCGCTGGGCGTCCCGCGCCGCCTGCGCCTCCCGGAGCTTCAGTTCGGCCTGCCGCACGTTCTCCGCGGCCTGCTCCGGCACCTGCTGGAGGTCCTGCCAGCAGGCGGCGGTGAAGCGGCGGCGCAGCTCGCTCAGCACCGGCTCCACCTGCCCGGCCCGGGTGGTCAGCGCCTGGGCCCTGGTGCGCAGGCTGACCAGCCGGTGGTCGATCTCGGCCGCCCGCTCCGGCAGCCGCTCCGCCTCCGCCGCGATCGCCCCGGCCTCCCGCTGCACCCGCTCGGCGCGCTCCAGCGTCGCTTGCACACCGTGCCGCCCGGCGCCCTGGTTCAGCTTGGTCAGCTCCGGTGACAGGGCCGCCAGCCGCGCGGCCAGCTCGTCGGCCCGCAGGTTCCGCTCCCGTACGGCGTCCAGGGCGTTGCTCGCCGCCAGCAGCGACTGCCGGGCCCGCTCCACGGCGGGCGCCAGCCGGGCCAGCTGCGTCTCCGCCTTGCCCAGCAGCGGCTCCAGCGAGCTCGCGAACCGGTCCAGCTCCTGCCGGACCCGGTCGAGCTCGTCCTTGGCCGCGGTCAGCTCGGCCCGCGCCCGCGCCGCCGTGCCGGCCTCCAGATCGTCCCGGTCCAGGTCGTGGGCGTCCACGGCCTGGATGTAACTCCGGCTGACCTCGTCGATCCGGCGCCCGAGTGCCTCGAAGTCGGACACGGCCCGCCGGGCGGCGGGGGAGTCGTCCACCGCCGAGATGGTCTCCACCGAGATCCGCAGGTCCCGCTGCGCGGTGTCGAGTTCGTAGAACGCCGTCGCCGCCGCGTCCTTCGCGGCCTGCGCGTCGGCCCGGTGGCTCTCCGCCCGCCCGCCGAACCAGCGCCGGGTGCCGCCGCCGGCGAACGAGACGGGCAGCGCGAGCGCGGCCAGCACCGGCAGGCCGAGCAGAGTGAGGGCGTCGCGCAGCGGGGAGGGGCCGCGCCGGGCGCGTGCGGTGGACGGCGGCGGGTACGGCTGGCTGGCTGGCGTGCCCGGTGTCGCCGTCACATCCCTCTCCCGTGCTGTGGTTCGCCCTGGGTGGTGTCATTCTCCCACCCGTTGAAGACGAACACACGGGCCGGTCAGTTCGCCGTGCGCACCGTGACTTTCCCGTCCTGGGTGTGCGCCGACACCCGGTGCGGGCTGCTGTCGTCGCGGGGCACGGACACGGTCACCGACCCGTCGTCGGCCCCCGCCGACACCCGGTACGCGCCCTTGGGCAGGCCCACCGTCACCGACCCGTCGTCACTGCGGACGTCGACCAGGTCCGGCGGGCCGGTCAGCTCGACGTCCACGGAGCCGTCGCCGGTGGCGGCCCGCACCCGGCGCGAGGAGACCACCGCGCGCACCGATCCGTCGTCGGCCCGCAGGTCCAGCGGGCCGCTGGTGTCGGTGACGCGCACGGCGCCGTCGTCGACGTGGATGCTGACCGCGTCCCGGAACCCGGAGGCCCGCACGGCGCCGTCCTCGTTCACGACCTCGACGCCGACCCCGCGCGGCACCTCGATCCGGTGCCGGGCCGAGCAGTCGGCGATGATCCCGGAGCAGTGCACCCGCAGCACGAGCCGGTCGCCGTCCATGGACCACCGCGCCTCGGGTTCGCCGCCGGCGACCACGGACCCCTCGAACCAGCGGGTCACCTCGACCGTGCCGGCCTTCTGCCCCCGTGCGGCGACGATCTCCAGCGCCGAGTCGTCGGAGTCGACGGTGAGGGTACGGCCGTGCAGCGCGAAGGACCGGTGATCCGGGTGTGTGTCGTCGCCGGCGGAGGCGCCACACGCGGTGAGCCCCGCGAGGAGCGCACCGGCGAGCACGGCCGGCCGGGCAGCGCGGAACGAAAGCGAACGGACCATGTGATGTCTCCCCCTGAACCGGCTCGTACCGGTCTGGTCCGGCGCGCGGGACCGGGCGCCGGAGTACTGCGGTCTGCGCCGACGCTAGGGCCCGCGTCCCGGTCCGACGATCCGGCGGCCTCCCGGAACGGGGTGGGGTTAACCCCCCTGTCGGGTTTGCAGGGCAGCCGCTCGGGCAAGGTAGGCTGTCGACCTGTCCCGGGTGCGTAGCTCAGGGGTAGAGCGCCTGCCTTACAAGCAGGATGTCGGCGGTTCGAAACCGTCCGCGCCCACCGGTCCGGCCCCTCGGAGCAGTCTCCGAGGGGCCGTTTCCTTGCCCTATTCCTCCTCCGCCGGCGTCTCGTGGGCGTGCTTCAGCCGGGAGCGGGCGTCCATGCGGTCCGCCGCCGCCACCTCGGCCCAGAAGCGGTGCGTGCTGACGAAGACCGCGAGTTCGTGCTCGCGCCGCCGCAGCTTCTCCACCTCGGCCTGCTCGTCCTCCGTCCAGCCGGGGGACGCGGGCCGCTCCACCTTGCGCCAGCCGGTGTCGTCGCTGAAGCCGTCCATCGGCTCGACCGACCAGGGCAGCCGCTTGAGCAGGGCCGACAGCTCGGCCCGGACCTGATGCAGCTCCTCCTGACCGGCGAGGAGGTCACTGGGGAATTCATAGGTCGTAGCCACGCGGCAATGCTACGCCTGTTCGATTTACGGGGGCGAGGCTGTCCGTGGGGTCAGAGGGAAGGTTCAGCCGAACGGGTGGCGCGGGGCGGCGGCGTCCGGCGTGTCCTGCCGGTCACCGGGGGACGCGAGGGCACGGCGATGACCGCAGGGGCGCCACCGGGGGCGAGTCGCCGCCCGGTTCCCCGAACACCGCGCCGTGGGCGAGCGAGTGATCGCCGACCCCCGGTCCCGGGCGTGCCCCGGCGGGGCCGGGGCGTCGGCGCCGGGTCAGTGGCCGGAGTCCCGCAGCGCCCGGACCAGCCGTGCGGTCACCGGCACCGGTACCCCGTGCCGCTCGGCCGCGCGCAGCAACGCCCCGCCGATGGCGTCCAGTTCCAGCGGCCGGCCCGCCTCGGCGTCGCGCTGCATGGACGACTTGGCGGCGGGCGGGAACGCGTCGTACCGGGCCAGGGCCTGGGCCGGGTCGGCCGGGGCGCCGCAGGCACGGCTGACCGCGGCGGTCTCCGCGACCAGGGCCTCCAGCTCGTCCCGGTGACGGCTGCGGACCACCCCGAGCGGGACGCCGTACCGGGTGGTGAGCAGGGCGAACGGGGCGAGGAACACCATCTTGGCCCACAGGGCCGCCGTCTCGTCGCCGGCCACGCGGGCGGTCGTACCGCAGGCATGGAGGTGGGCGGCCAGCGCGTCGAGCCGGGCGCGGGGTACGGCGTCCCCGGCCAGGTCGATCTCCGTGAAGGGGCTGCCGTGCTCGATCACGCCCGGGGCGACCCGGGTGGACTCCACGCGGATCACGGCCGGGGCGACCAGGTTGGGACGGTAGCGGGCGCGCAGGGTCGCGGGGTGTTCGACGCCGTTGAGCAGCGGTACGGCCAGGGCGTCACCCAGGACGGCGGGCGGGACCCGGGTCAGGGCGGCTTCGAGCGCGGTGTGCTTCACGGTGATCAGGCACGCGTCCACCGGCTCGCGCAGCTCGGTGTCCGCGTCGACGGCGGCCGTGAAGTCGCCGAACTGCGCGCTGCGGACCGTGATGCCGGTACGGCGCAGGGTGTCGGCCGTGGCCTCACCGGCCAGGCAGATCACGCGGTGCCCTGAGCGGGACAGCAGGGCGGCGAGCAGGCCGCCGGTGCCGCCGGGGCCGAGGACGGCCACGGTGAGCGGTTGCGTCATGAAGTTGTCCTCTCGACGGTCGGCCCCGGGGTCGGTGGCCGCCTTCGCGCAGATCATCGCAGGGCACGGCGGGCTGCGCGAGACTGGGCTCATGTGCCGGAGCATCAAGACGCTGCGTCCGCCCGTGCTGCCCGGTGAGGCCACGGACGAGGACATCCACGCGGCCGCGTTGCAGTACGTACGCAAGATCTCGGGCTTCCGCGCCCCCGCCGCCCACAACCGCGAGGCTTTTGACAAGGCGGTGCAAGCGGTGGCGCAGGCCACGGCGGAGCTGCTCGGGGAGCTGGAGGTACGGGGGCAGTCGGCGCGGCGAGGAGGCTAGCGCCGGAAGGGGTCCGCGGGTCCGGCACGGTGCCGGACCCGCCTGTCGGCGTACTCGGCATGTGACCACTCTCATAGCGGCGCGGCCCCGGAACCCGGTCTGCGGCGCACCGCCGGGGCGCCGCTCGTGAGGGGGATGCCGGCCGCGCGCCGTGGATGGTTATGAGACAGGTGCGGCTGGGCGTGAGGAGGTGGCCTATTTGTCTGACGTGTCGTCAAAGGTGCGCAGGTGTAGGGATGTTGACTCCTGGGAAGCTCGCGGAAGACGGGCGCCCCGTGACCGCTGCGGGTGCCGCGCCGGGCGCGGTGCGCCGGCGCCGGGCCGCGAGCGGAGGCACCGTCATGGCCAAATGTTGAACTTGCAAGCATTGATAAGGCACCCCTAACCTGGGCTCCCGTTCGGTACCGCCGCCCCCACGACCGGCCTTCCTCGTCCCCGGCCGGCCCGACCGACACCGAAGAGGAGAGATCCCCTCATGTCCGCACGTCTCGATTCCGCTCAGCCCTATGTCATCGGGCTCTTCCGCATCGTCCTCGGCCTGCTCTTCGCGGTGCACGGAGCCGCCTCCCTGTTCGGCGTCCTCGGCGGCGCCGCCGGCAGCGACGGCGGCACCATCGCGGCCGGCACCTGGCCCGGCTGGTACGCGGCCGTGATCCAGCTCGTCGCCGGCGGCCTGGTGCTGCTCGGCCTCGGCACCCGCGGTGCCGCGCTGATCGCCTCCGGCTCGATGGCGTACGCCTACTTCGACGTCCACCAGCAGGCCGCCCTGTGGCCGATACAGAACGGCGGCGAGCTGCCGGCGCTGTTCTGCTGGGCGTTCCTGCTGCTCGTCTTCACCGGCTCCGGCGCCTTCGGCCTGGACCGGCTCCTCGTCCGCCGCGCGGCGGAGGACGGCGAGCGGGCGCCGGAGCAGTCGCCGGTCGCCGCCTGACGGTCCGGCCGGTGTGCCGTACGGCGGCCCACCCGTGAACCGTCTGTGATCGTCCCGCGGACCCCTCGCGAACCTCCTGTCACACCCCCGGCGTACGCTGTATGGCTGTCAACGGGGGAGTGACGGGAGTCGTGGTGTTCGAGAGCGTGGGGTCGCTGGCGGCCGGGCCGTGGATCTATGCCGTGGTGGCCCTGTCGGTCCTGCTCGACGTGTTCCTGCCCGTCCTGCCCAGCGGCGTGCTCGTCATCACGGCCGGCACGGCGGCGGCGGCCGGTTCGGGCGCGGCGGGGCAGGTCCCGCACGAGGTGCCGGACATCCTGGCCCTGATCCTGTCCGCCGCGACCGCCTCCGTCCTCGGCGACCTGGTGGCGTACCGGCTGGCCTGGCGCGGCGGGGAGCGGCTGGACCGGGCGATAGCGCGTTCCCGGCGGCTGACCACCGCGCAGGAACGTCTCGGTGACGCCCTGGCCCGGGGCGGCGGCGCGCTGGTCGTCCTCGCCCGCTTCGCCCCCGCCGGCCGCTCGGTCGTCTCCTTCTGCGCCGGTGCCGCCCACCGCCGCGTCCGCGACTTCCTGCCCTGGTCCGCCCTGGCCGGCCTGTCCTGGGCCGCCTACAGCGTGGCCCTCGGCTATTACGGCGCCCAGTGGCTGGGCGCGACCTGGCTGGCCACGGGCGTCTCGGTGGCGGCCCTGTTCGGCGCGGGGGCGGCGGCGGCCTTCCTGATGCGCCGCCGCCCCGTCTCCTGAGCGGCCCGGCTCAGCAGCCGGCCAGGTAGTCCGTCAGCGCGCTCTTCTCGGCGGAGTCGACCGACAGGTCGTAGTAGTACTTCACCTGCACCCACGCCCGCACGTACGTGCACAGGTACGCCGACCGGGACGGCACCCACGTGGCCGGGTCCTGGTCGCCCTTGGCCTGGTTGACGTTGTCGGTGACGGCGATCAGCTGGGGCCGGGTCAGGTCGTTCGCGAACGCCTGCCGCTGCGCGGTCGTCCACTTGCTCGCGCCGGAGTCCCACGCCTCGGCCAGCGGCACGAGGTGGTCGATGTCGAGGTCGGAGGCGGCGGTCCAGGTGGCGCCGTCGTAGGGGGAGTACCAGCTTCCGCTGGTCGCGGCGCAGGAGGAGTCGGTCACGACGTTGGAGCCGTCCCGCTTGAGGACCGTCTCGCGGGTGTTGCAGGCGCCGCTGATGGTGATCCAGTGCGGGAAGAGATCGCGGCTGTAGCCGGTGCGGTTCTCGGTGGCCACGGTGAGCTGGGAGAGGTAGCTGCGGGCGGTGGCGCCGCTGACCGGCGTGGGGAGGGCCGCGGAGGCGCTCGGGGAGTTGAACAGGGCGACGGAGGCTATCAGGGCGGTGAGGGCCGCGAGTATGCTCGTCCGTCGACGCGCGTAGAACTTCGGCATGCGTGAACTCCCTTGTGGGGTGGCGGTGTTGGGGCACGAGCGAGGGAATGCTCGCGGGGCGGTGTTGCCGGGGGGTGAGCGCTCGGTAAGAAGTTAGTGACGTGTACATGTCACGACAAGGTTGACGGCGGAACTTTCACATCCCTTACGATGGGGAGCGCAGAAGGGGAGTAGCTCTTCGCCGGACCGTCGACATACTGCTCAGCGAGCCTGAGCCGGCGCCCGGAGGCGGACCGCGATCCATCGGGCCCGCCAGCGAGACCTTCGGCAAGCAGTGCACGTCCGCGCCCCCCGGCGCGGGCGCCGAGTGTGCTGCCGTGCCGAGGTGTCATCGCGTGACGTACCGCACTCTCGGCGGGGCAGCCCGACCGATTGAGGAATCTTGATCAGCATCACCGTGACGGCGCTCGTCTTCGGCGTCATCTTCCTCGCCGAACTGCCGGACAAGACCGCGCTCGCCGGCCTCGTCCTCGGCACCCGCTACCGCGCCTCGTACGTCTTCGCGGGCGTCGCCGCCGCCTTCCTGCTGCACGTCGTGCTCGCCGTCGCGGCCGGCAGCGTGCTCACTCTGCTGCCGCAGCAGATCGTGCACGCCCTCACCGGCGTCCTCTTCCTCGGCGGGGCCGCGATGCTCCTGCTGAAGAAGGGCGAGGAGGAGGAAGAGGTCAAGAAGCCCGCCGACCAGTCGTTCTGGAAGGTCGCGGGGACCGGCTTCATGCTCATCCTGGTCGCCGAGTTCGGTGACCTCACCCAGATCATGACCGCCAACCTGGCCGCCCGCTACGACGACCCGATCTCCGTCGGCCTCGGCGCGGTGCTGGGCCTGTGGGCCGTCGCCGGACTCGGCATCGTCGGCGGCAAGGCCCTGATGAAGCGGGTGCCGCTGCGGCTGATCACGCAGATCGCGGCGCTGCTGATGCTGGCACTCGGCGTGTGGAGCCTGTGGGAGGCCGTGAGCGGCTGACCGGGACGGCCCGGCTGCGCGGCCGGCCCCGGGCGAACACAGGGTGAACGCTCGCAGGGGGTGGTGGCGGGACGCGGGGAGGTTTTGTACCGTGGAGGAACAAAGTGGCTCCCGCCCGTTTTCCCTGACCGGCGGGCGGGGCCGCCTTGTCCCACCCGACGTCCACCCGACACGGGTCTTCTCGTTCCTGGAGCTGCCGATGCCGGCCACCGCCACGCCCGCCGTCCTCACCGCCCGCGCCCTCCTGCTCGACATGGACGGCACCCTCGTCAACTCGGACGCCGTGGTCGAGCGCATCTGGCGGCGCTGGGCCGAGCGGCACGGGCTGGACGGCGACGAGGTGATGAAGGTCGTGCACGGCCGGCAGGGCCACGCCTCCATGGCCCTCCTCCTCCCCGGCCGGCCGGTCGAGCAGAACCTCGCCGACAACGCCCGGATGCTCGCGGAGGAGACCGCCGACACCGACGGTGTGATCGAGATCCCCGGCGCGCGTGCCTTCCTCTCCTCGCTGGCGGGCCTTCCGCACGCCCTGGTGACCTCCGCCGACGTCGCCCTGTCCACCGCCCGCATGAACGCCGCCGGGCTGCCCCTGCCGGCCGTCCGCGTCACCGCCGAGTCGGTCGGCGCGAGCAAGCCGGACCCCGAGGGCTTCCTGAAGGGCGCCGCCGAACTGGGCGTCGACCCGGCCGACTGCGTCGTCTTCGAGGACTCCGGCGCGGGCATCACGGCGGGGCGCTCCGCGGGGATGCGCGTGGTGGGGGTCGGGCCGCGCGCGGTGTTCCACGAGCCGGACGTGGCGGTGCGGGATCTCACGCAGGTGCGGGTCGAGGCGGTGGCCGGCGGGGAGATCCGGCTCCACATCGGCTGACGGACCGGCTCCACGGCCGGGTCTGGTTTCGAGGTCCGGTTCGACGGCCTGGTCTGGTTTCGCCGGGCCGGTCTGGTTTCGCGGTCCGGTTCGACGGCCTGGTTCCAGGGTCCGGTGCCGGGGCCTGGATTCAGGGTCCGGTTTCACGGTCCGGTTCCGCTTTCACATCTCGATTTCGCGGCCCGTTTCACGGCTCGATTCCGCGGCCTGGTTGCACGGCTAGGTCCCACGGCTCGCTTCCACGGCCCGGCCCCACCGTCCGGTCACGCGTGCCCGTGCGGCGGGAAGGCGCTCGGCCGCGAGCCGCAGCCGAGCGCGGTCCGGTCGCACGCCCGTGCGGCGGAGCCGCGCAGCCGTTCCGCCCCGGGCCCCTTCGGGGGCGCTACGGCTCCGTCGTCTCCGACTCCAGGCTTCTGCGCGTCGCCGGGCCGTACGTTCCCAGGTCGTCGCCCGTGATGCCCCGGGCCAGCTGGTAGTTGCGCACCGCGTCCTCCACCGGGCGGGTGAAGGTGCCGTTGACCTGGTCGCCGTAGAGGTTCAGCTGACGCAGGCGCTGCTGGAGCTCGGTGACCTCCGGGCCCGTGTCGCCGCGTCGCAGGACCGGTGGCGCGGAGGGCGTGGTGCCCGGGGTGCCCGAAGGCGTCGTGGACGGGGTCGGTGAGGCGGCGGAGCGGGAAGCGCTCGCGGAGGCCGTCGCGGTCGGGGACGGCGGGGCGGAGCCCCGCGACGGGCTCGCGTCGGCCGTCGCCGAGGGGGAGGACAGCGGTGGACGCGGGGTGACCGGGGGTGCCGGGGCCGGCGCCGAGGACGGTGCCCGTGTCGTCGTCCCCGGGATGCTCTCCCGGACCTCCTGAACCACCTGGTCCCGGGCCGGCGCCCGGTACGAGAACAGCGCGAAACCGGCCACCGCGACGACAGCCGCCCCCGCGCCCCCGGCGGCCAGCAGCACCGTACGACGGGAGCGGCGCCGGGGCGGGCCGGCCTCGGGTTCGTCCGGGGGCGCGTCCGGCTCCGCCCCCGCGCCGAGCGCTGCGGGCGGCTGCGGCTGCGGCTGCGGTGCGGTCGCGGAGGGTGGCGCGGGCGGGGGCTCCTCCGGGGCCGGCCGCATCTCCACGTACGGCCGTATCCGCAGCGGGTCGAAGTCCTCCGCCGCTGCCGCCTCGGCCGTGCGGGTCTCGCGCAGGGCCTCGGACGCGCGCGTCGTGCAGTCGCACGACGGCGTGTTGTACGCCCCCCTCGGCGTCCCGCACTCCGGGCACGTGGTGCCCCGCTCTCCCGTCACGCGTGTGTCCCCTCCCCTCGGGAACTCCAGAGATTATGCGGATTTTCTCCAGATCCGCAGCACTCGGCAGGCCATAAGTGGTGACACCGATCACCATGGAGAAGACGCACCGACCCCCGGGAGGTCCCATGGCCCTGGAGACGCACGGCACGGCGAAGGGCGTGAGCAGCGGCGAACACGTTCCGGGCAGCGTGCTGGTGCCGATCGGTGCGCTGCTGCTGGGGCTCCTGCTCGCCGCGCTCGACCAGACCATCGTGTCGACCGCGCTGCCGACGATCGTGAGCGACCTCGGTGGCCTGGAGCACCTCTCCTGGGTCGTCACCGCTTATCTGCTGGCCTCGACGGCCGCGACCCCGCTGTGGGGCAAGCTCGGTGACCAGTACGGCCGCAAGCGACTGTTCCAGACGGCCATCGTGATCTTCCTGGTCGGGTCGGCGCTGTGCGGCATGGCGCGGGACATGCCCCAGCTCATCGCCTTCCGGGCGGTGCAGGGCCTGGGCGGCGGCGGGCTGATGGTGCTGTCCATGGCGATCGTGGGCGACCTCGTGCCGCCGCGCGAACGGGGGCGCTACCAGGGCCTGTTCGGCGCCGTCTTCGGCACGACCAGCGTGCTGGGGCCGCTGCTCGGCGGGCTGTTCACCGAACACCTCAGCTGGCGCTGGGTGTTCTACGTCAACCTGCCCGTCGGCGTGGTCGCGCTCGCCGTGATCGCCACCGCCCTGCGCATCCCGCGCCGCACCGCCCACCATGTCATCGACTACCTGGGGACCTTCCTGATCGCCGCCGTCGCCACCTGCCTGGTGCTGGTCGCCTCCCTCGGCGGCACCACTTGGCCCTGGGGCTCGGCGCAGATCATCGGGCTCGCCGTCCTGGGCGTCGTCCTCGCCGTGGCGTTCGTCGCCGTCGAGCGCCGGGCCGCCGAACCGGTGCTGCCGCTGAAGCTGTTCCGCATCCGCACCTTCACCCTGGCCGCCGTCATCAGCTTCATCGTCGGCTTCGCCATGTTCGGCGCGCTGACCTACCTGCCGACCTTCCTCCAGGTCGTCCACGGCGTCTCCCCGACCCTGTCCGGCGTCCACATGCTGCCGATGGTGTTCGGCCTGCTGCTGTCGTCCACCCTCTCCGGGCAGATCGTCAGCCGCACCGGCCGCTGGAAGGTGTTCCCGATCGTCGGCACCGCCGTCACCACCCTCGGCCTGCTGCTCCTGCACCGGCTCGACGAGCACAGCTCGACCGCCGTGATGAGCGTCTGCTTCTTCGTCTTCGGCACCGGCCTCGGCCTCGTCATGCAGGTCCTGGTGCTCATCGTGCAGAACGCCGTCTCCTACGAGGACCTCGGCGTCGCCACCTCCGGCGCCACCTTCTTCCGCTCCATCGGCGCCTCCTTCGGCGTGGCCATCTTCGGCACCGTCTTCGCTAGCCGCCTCGGCGACAAGCTCACCGACGCCTTCCGGGGCGTACACCTGCCGCCCGGCGCCACCCCCGGCGCCCTGAAGGCCGACCCCCGGGGCATCGCCGCCCTGCCGCCCCCGCTGCGCCCGGCCGCCCTGCACGCGTACGCGTCCGCCATCACGGACGTGTTCCTCTACGCCGCGCCCGTCGCCCTCCTGGGCTTCCTGCTCGCCTGGCTGCTGAAGGAGGACCGGCTGCGCGGCTCGGTCACCGCGCCCGACGCCTCCGAGACGATCCCGCCCAACCCGGTCCAGCGCTCCTCCTACGACGAGGTGTGCCGCGCCCTGTCCGTGCTCGGCACCAGGGAGGGCCGCCGCGAGATCTACCAGAAGATCACCGAACGCGCCGGGTACGACCTGCTGCCCGCCGCGAGCTGGATGCTGCTGCGCATCCGCCGCTACGGCTCCGTCGAACCGGCGGTGCTCGCCGAGCGCAGCCCGGTCCCGCTCAAGGCCGTCATGGCCGCCGCCCGCCAGGTCGAGGAACGGCGGCTCGCCGAGCGCCGGGGCCTCGACCTGGTCCTCACCGACGCCGGCCGCGAGGTCGCCGAACGGCTCGCCACGGCCCGCGAGGAGTCCCTGGCCGCACTGCTCGGCGACTGGTGGCAGCCCGGCCGCTCGACCGACCTCACCGAGCTGGTCCGCGACCTCACCGGTGAACTCTGCGGCGCCGAGCGTGAACGCCCGCACAACGGCACGGTGACGAAGATCAGTAACGCCCGCACAACGGCACGGTGACGAGCATCAGTTGACGGCCCCCGCCGGCAGCAGCTCCTTGCGGAACCAGTGTTCGGCGTACCGGTCGGTGTTGTGCGGGGCGGTCTCCGTGTAGCCGAGGCGGGCGTACAGGGCGCGGGCCTCGACCAGGTCGCCGCGGGTGTCGAGGACGATCCGCCGGGCGCCGAGAGCACGGGCGGCCTCCTCGGCGGCGGCCACGAGCAGCGGGGCCCCGCCCCGGCCGCGCAGCTCCGGCAGCACGAACACCCGGGTCAGCTCGGCCGTGCCGGGGTCCAGCAGCCGTACGCCCGCCGAACCGGCCGGTGTGCCCCCGTACCGCCCGACGAGCAACTGCCCGTGCGGGGGCGCGAGGTCGGCACCGCTGTGGGCCGCGACCTCCCGCTCCAGCTCCTCCGGGTCGGTGCGACGCCCCTCGTGCAGCAGGTACCAGCGGTCGCTGACCTCCGTGTAGTACGCCCGCCACAGCGCGGCGGCGGCCGGGGAGTCGTACGGCTCCGGAGCGATCGTCCACGTCATGCCGGCCATTGTCGGGAGCCGCCCCGCCCCCTCCGCAACCGGATATGGCGGGACCGAACCGGCGGCGGGGAGCCGTTTGTGGGCGAACTTCCGGGTCACCCGAAGGGAGAACCGGCCAGCGGGGCCGGTCCGACCGGAAGGCAACCATGTCCACAGGCCTGATCATTCTGTTGATCGTGATCGCGGCGGTCGTGGTCCTCGGCGCCGTCGCCCTGACCGTGCGGGGCCGCACCCGGCACGGCGGTCCGAACCTGAAGCGGCGCTTCGGGCCCGAGTACGAGCGGACCGTGGCCCTGCACGACGGGGACACCCAAGCCGCCGAACGGGAGCTGACCGAGCGCCTCGAACGCCACGGTGACCTGCGGGAACGGCCGCTGGACGGCGCCGAGCGGCAGCGGTACGCGGACCGCTGGACGGCCGTGCAGGAACACTTCGTCGACTCGCCCCGGCAGGCGGTGGCCGAGGCCGACCTCCTCATCGGAGAACTCGCCGCCGCGCGCGGCTACCCCGACGGCGGACGGTACGAGGAGCAACTCGCCGCGCTGTCCGTGCACCACGCCGACCACGTCGACGGCTACCGGCAGGTGCACCGCGTGGCCCACGCGGCCGCCGGCGCCGGAGGGGACGGGACCGGCGCGGGAACCGAGGAACTGCGCTCGGCGCTGCTCGGCGCCCGCGCCCTCTTCGAGGACCTGACCAGCGCCGAGTCCGGCCGGCACCGGGCCCCCGCCGGCACGGACCGCTCGACGCCTCCCGCCGCGACCCGCTCCCACGCCCGCTCCCACACGCCGTGGGCTCTGCACCGGAGCCGACCGAAGGAGAGCTGAACGCCATGACGGACAGGACGAGCGGCTCCGGCGGCGACCGGCACCGCCCGCAACGTCTCTCACGCGGGGACGAGTGGACGCCGGAGCAGGAGTCGGAACAGAGGGACGAATGGGCACCGGGCGACGCGGCCCCCGGCCGCCGGACCCCGAGAAGGCCCCTGACGGAGGAACGCCTGCCCGGCGAACCGGGAGCACGCGGGAGCGGAGGCGGCCCGGCTCCGGGCGCGGGGCCGGGTGGCGCCGGCCGCCCGTCGGGTGAGGGCACGAGCGGCCGGCTGCGGGGCGCCGACGCGAGTGGCCGGGTGCCGGAGGGGAGCACGGGCGGCCGGTCACGGGACGAGGGCCGGAGCGGCCGGCTGCCGGGCTCGGCCGGTCCCGGCCGGGAAGGACTGACCGGGGACGACCGTGCCCCGGAGGACACGCTCCAGCCGCCCCCGGGCCCGGCGGGCGTGCCCGAGCGGGGAGCGTCCGAGGACATCGAGCCGGCCCCGGGCCCGGTGGGGAGCCCCGCCTCCCAGGGACCCGGTTCCCGCGAGCACGACCCGCGCCACGGTTCCGAGGGGCTGCGGCCCGGCACGGAGGAACTGGGCCCGGGGACACCCGGTACGGAGGGGCGAGCGTCGCAGACGTACAGCGGACGGGACAGGGACGCCGGTGGTCCGGAGTGGGCCGGGGAGGAGGAAGGCGTGATGCCGGACAACGGGCTCGGGGCTCCGTCCGTCGGTGAGGTCAGCGGGCGCGAGGCCCGGATGACCGAGGCACGGGCGGCGGACACCTGGCCGACGGCGCCGGGCGGCACGGCCGCACCCGGCAGCGGCGCCGCCGGGACGGCCGCCGGCGCACCCTCCGGCACCGGCGCACCGCTGCTGCCGCACGAGGAGACGGAGCAGTGGGAGCGGCGGCTGCGCGAGGTGGTCGCCGGGTTCGTGGACGAGCCCCGGCAGGCCGTCGAACAGGCCGACCGGACGCTGGAGGAGATCGCCGCGCGGTTCACCGAGGCCGTCACGCGCCGCCGCCGTACCCTGCGGATGTCCTGGGAGGGCACCGAGGGCCGCGGCCCCGGCGCCGAGACCGACACCGAGCAACTCCGACTCGCCCTGCGCGACTACCGGGAGCTGGCCGGGCGGCTGCTAAACGGCTGAGCCCGCCACGCCCCCGTCACCTTTGGCGGCAGCCCTGCGCTGCCGCCATTCGCGTACGACCTCCTCGACGTCGTACGGCTTCTTCCCCAGCGGCGGGCCGGGCGGCGGCTTGAACATCATGTCCTTGATCCGGACGTTGACGTCCTCGATGATCTTCCGGGCGATCCGCTCCGAGGGAGCCGCGTACGCCGCCTCCAGCGCGTCCTCCGCCTCCTTGCGCAGTGCCAGCGCGGGCGGCAGCACGGCCAGCCCCTCACGGACCAGCTTCCGCTTGACCCACCACAGTTCGTCGTACGTGGAGTCGACCTCCGTGGGCAGCGGCGCCCCCGCTCCCGGCAACCGGTCGAACTCCCCGCGCCCCTGAGCGTCGCGGATCTGCTTGTCCACCCAGGACTCGAACGGGACCCCCGGTGGCTTTCGCTCGGTCATGGACCCATTGTGCCGGACGCGACCCCGCCGGGCGTTTTATCATGCGGCGGCGGTACGGCACTGCGCCCGCCGCGACCAAGCCACCGCACAGGACGTCTCAGGGGGAACCTCGTGCTCGAACTCACCATGGCCACCGTCTCCGGGGCGGACGCGGGCGCCACCGCCGGCATGACGATGGCCGAGGCGCCCAGCGAGCCCGGTGCCGTGCTGCGGATCGGCCGGGACGGGGCGGCGTGCCGGCTGGTCACCCCCGACGACTGGCTGTTCGTCTCCCGCGTCCACCTGGAGTTCCTGTGCGGCCCGGACGGCGCCTGGCAGCTCACCTGGCTGCGCGGCTCCCAGCCCGACCCGGCCTCCGAGGTCCGGCTCAGCGTCGGGGAGTACGCCCAGCCCCTCGGCTACGGCGCGACCGTCCCGCTGCCGCACGGCGGGTCCGGCGAGATCGTCATCCAGGACCGCACCGCGCCGCGCAGCGTCAACGTCGGCTTCTACCACGACCTCTGAGCCGGCAGGACACACGGACCGAGTGGCCTCAGCCGAGCACCCGCGCCAGCGCGAACCCGTCGTACCCCTTGCTGCCGACCGTCTGGATCGCCGTACCGGTCAACCGGGGGTGGCCGGCGATCAGTTCGAGCGCCGCACGGGTGCCGACCACGTCCGGCTCGGTGCTGCCCGCGTCGGCCACCCGGCCGCCGCGCACCACGTTGTCCAGGACGATCAGGCTGCCCGCGCGAGTGAGCCGCAGCGCCCACTCCACGTAGTGCGGGTTGTTGGCCTTGTCCGCGTCGATGAAGACCAGGTCGAAGGGGGCCGGGTTCTCGTCGGCGAGCTTGGGCAGCGACTCCAGGGCCGGGCCCACCCGCACCTCCGCGATCCGGTCCAGGCCCGCCCGGGCGATGTTCCGGACGGCCACCTCCGCGTGCTTGGCGCTGTACTCCAGCGAGATCAGCCTGCCGTCCTCGGGCAGCGCGCGGGCCAGCCAGATCGTGCTGTACCCGGCGAGCGTGCCGATCTCCAGGATGTGCCGGGCCCCCTGGAGCTCGGCGAGCAGCCGGAGGAACTTGCCCTGCGCCGCCGTGACGGCGATGGCGGGCAGCCCGGCCGCGTCACTGTCGCGCAGCGCCGCGCGCAGCACCTCGTCGTCCGGTGAGAGCGTGTTGATGAAGTAGTCGTCGACGTCGTCCCAGACCTGCGACCCGCTCATAGCCCCAGCTGCCTTTCCCGAGTGTCCTCCCTCGATGATCGCAGCAGAGGGCCCGGATGGGTACGACTGCCCGCGGGGCATGGCGGCGCGAGCGCCCCGCGGGGGCGCGGGCTGCCGCACGACCGGCCGCGACGGAGTCGCACCCGGGGGACGGCCCGCACCCCCGCGGCGCGCTCAGCGACCTTCCACGGACGGCGCGGAACCCGGCAGCGGACGCCCCGCCGACTCCGACATCCGCCACACGGCGACACCGCCCACGACAGCCGCGGCCATCATGTAGTACGCGGGCATCATCATGTTCCCGGTCGCCCCGATCAGCGCGGTCACGACCAGCGGAGTCGTACCGCCGAACAGCGACACGGACACGTTGAACCCGATCGACAGGGACCCGTACCGCACGCGCGTCGGGAACAGGGCGGGCAGCGCGGCCGGCATGGCCGCCGTGAAGCACACCAGGAGCAGACCCAGCGCGCCCATGCCCAGCCCCACGGCGAGCAGGCTTCCCTCGCGGATCAGCAGCAGCGCCGGGACGGACAGGAACAGGAAGCCCGCGCAGCCCGCCGCGATCACCGGCCGGCGGCCGACCCGGTCGGTCAGCGCGCCCACGAACGGCTGCACGATCATCATCAGGGCCATCACACCGAGCACGACCAGCAGCCCGTGCGTCTCGTCGTACTTCAGCTCACTGGTGAGGTAGCTCGGCATGTACGACAGCAGCATGTAGTCGGTGACGTTGAAGACCAGGACCAGGCCCATGCACAGCAGCAGCGACTTCCACTGGCCGGTGATCATCTCGCGCAGCGGCACCTTCGGCCGGGCCGCCTCCGCCTTCTCGACCTCCGCCGCGAACGCCGGGGTCTCCTCCAGCCGCATCCGCAGGTACAGGCCGATGATGCCCATCGGGCCCGCGATCAGGAACGGGATGCGCCAGCCCCACGAGGTGAGGTCGTCCGAGGACAGCAGAGCGGTCATGAGCGTGACCAGACCCGCGCCGCCGATGTAACCGGCGAGCGTGCCGAACTCCAGCCAGCTGCCGAGGAAGCCGCGCTTCCTGTCCGGCGCGTACTCGGCGATGAAGGTCGTCGCGCCCGCGTACTCACCGCCGGTGGAGAAGCCCTGCACCAGACGGGCGGCGAGCAGCAGGAGCGGCGCGCCGACGCCGATCGTCGCGTACGACGGGATCAGGCCGATCGCGAACGTACCCGCCGCCATCATGATCATCGTGACCGCGAGGACCTTCTGCCGGCCCACGCGGTCGCCGAGCGGGCCGAAGACCATGCCGCCGAGCGGACGGACCAGGAAGGCCGCCGCGAAGGCGCCGAACGTCGACAGCAACTGCGCGGTCGGGTTGCCGGACGGGAAGAAGACCTTGCCCAGGGTGACTGCGATGTAGCTGTAGACGCCGAAGTCGAACCACTCCATCGCGTTGCCGAGCGCCGCCGCCTTCACGGCGCGCTTGACGAGCGCGGGATCGGTGACGGTGACGTCACGGGCGGTACGGGCCTGGGCGGCCCGCCGCGACTTGAGGGGCGGGGTGACGGCTGAGGCGGTGGTAGCGGTCGCCAAAACGGGGCTCGCCTACCTTTCGACGGGGACAGGGACGGACCCGGACGGCGACGGTGACGTACGGCGGGCCGAAAATCGACCATAGGCGGAGTTCCGCACCTTACGTCCCGCATGCGTATCGATGCACAGTGCAGCTAAACGCCGCATACGCAGGTACGTCTGCCCCCTCACGCGGGGCCATGCCGGCGGCTCGGTGTGATCCTTCTCGCGCCCGCCGCCCGCAACCGACCACCCCCCGGACTATGGTCTTTCGGACAAAAGGAGACCGACGTCAGGTGAATCGGGGGTTGCCTGCGTCCCTCTCCGGGGGGTCTGCGAGGCTCAGAAGGAGCGCAGAGGGGAACCCGGCGCGCACCGGCGGCCGGGACGACGGGGCGGGAGGCCGACGAGGCGTGGCGAACGTGGAGCACAGCGGGCGACCGGCGGACGTCTTCGGAAGAGCGGCGGTCGGAGCGCGGCTGCGCGCGACCCGGCTCGCCCTGTGGGCGGTGGTCGCGATCCTCGCCGTACGGCAGATGGCCGTCGTCCTGACCACCCCCAGCGGCGAACGCCTCACCGACCTGGAGACCTGGGTCGGCCCCGAAGGCGTCCTGCACGTGAACGGCTCGATCTACGACTCGACGCGGTTCACCGGCACCCCCTTCGGCGGCCTGGTCCTCAAACCGCTCACGCGGTCGGCCGAGGCCGCGCTCGGCTGGGGCTGGACCTTCGGCACCCTGCTGCTCGTCGTCGCCCTCGGCCTGGTCGCCGCCCGCGCGCTGCCCCAGCCCATCAGCCGGCGCACCTCACTCCTGGCCGCGCCGGTCGCCATCAGCCTGCTCATGCTGTCGCTGCCGGTCCGCAACACCCTGTGGCTCGGGCAGACCAGCATCATCCCGGTCCTGCTCGTCCTGCTCGGCTGCTTCACCGTACGCGGGCAACGCGCGAGCGGCCTGTGCACGGGCCTGGCCGCCGCCCTCCAGCCGACCGTCCTGCTCTTCATCCCGCTGCTGTGGTTCACCGGCCGCCGCCGGGCCGCCCTCACCACGGCCGGCACCTTCGCCGCCTGCACCGCGCTCGCCTGGGCCGCGCTGCCGCACGACTCCCGTACCTACTGGGTGCACCACATGGCCGGCGCCGGCCTCGGCGGCAAGGCCGACGCCCTCGCCAACCAGTCCCTGCACGGCGCCCTGCTCCGCCTCGGCCTGACGGGCACCTCGGAGACAGCCCTCTTCCTCCTCCTCGGCGCCGGCGTCGCCGTCCTCGCCCTGCGCCGCGCGGTCCGCTACGCCCACGACGGCCAGCTCCTCCTCGCCGTCGCCGTCACCGGCTGCGCCGCCGTCGCCGTGTCCCCGACCACCTGGCAGCACCAGCTGCTGTGGGTGCTGCTCGCGGTGGTCGGCCGGGTCGGCAAGCGGACCTCCGACCGTTACGTCTGGCCGGTCGCGGTCGTCCTCGTCACCACCCTGCCGGCGCAGATGATGCTGCCGCACATGCCGGTGGTGTACCCGCTGCGGGACAACCTGGTCCTGCTCGCGGCCCTGGCCGCCGCCACGGCCGTCCCCTTCCTGTCCCGCACGTCGCCCTACTACCAGACCCCGATACCGGCGGAGTACGCCCCGCCGGCCCCGGCCCGCTTCCGCCGCGTCCCGCTGCTGCCCTTCCTGCGCCGGGTGCTCACCCGTCCCAACCTCCTCCTGGAGCTGCTCCTCCTCCGCGTCACGTACGCGGCCTACCAGCAGGTACGGCTGGCGGCGACGGGCGGCAGCAACTCCGAGGGGCGGGCTGAGGCCGAGCAGCACGGCCATCTGATCCTCGACATCGAACGCTTCCTCCACATCGACATCGAGCACGCGGTCAACCACGCCGTGGTGAAGATCGACTGGCTGCGGGACTTCTTCGACTTCTACTACGAGTCCTTCCACTTCGTCGTCCCGCTGACCGTCCTCGCCGTCCTGTACTGGCGCCGCCCGGTCGACTACCGCTGGGCCCGCGCGTCCCTCGGCTTCGCCACGCTGCTCGCCCTGGTCGGCTTCTGGCTGTTCCCGCTGGCCCCGCCGCGCCTGATGCCCACGCTCGGCATCATCGACACCGTCCACGGCGTCCAGGACTTCTCCAAGCCGGACTACGGCACCCTGACCGCCCTCACCAACCAGTACGCCGCGATGCCGTCGCTGCACTTCGGCTGGTCCCTGTGGTGCGGGGTGGTGATCGCGGTGATCGCCCCGAAGTGGTGGATGAAGGCGCTGGGCCTCCTGCACCCCCTCTTCACCGTCTCGGCCATCATCGCCACCGGCAACCACTGGGTCCTGGACGCGGTAGGGGGCGCGGTGGTGGTGACAGCGGGCTTCGGCCTGTCCTACGCCTTCCAGGGACCTCGCGCGAGGGGGCGGACGGGGGTCCGGGGGGAGGGCGCCGGGGCCGGGGCTGGGGCTGGTGCCGGGGCTGGGGCTGGGGAGGTCGGGTGTGTGGACGTCGGCGGGAAGTGACTGTCGGGCCGCTCGCTTCCCGGTCAGGGTCGGGCTTCCGCGAGGTGAGTAAAGGGCGCTGCGCGTCGCCTTCGGCGATGGCCCTCCGGGCCACCCTTGACACACCTCGCTCCAGCCCGGGGAAGAAGCGAGCGAGCGGCCCGAAACAGCGGTGGCGTCGGCTGGGTGCGCGCCGTCGGGAGGGGTACGCGGTGGCGTCTCGCCTGCACGCCGGGCCGGTTCGGCGGCGAGCGGTGGGTGGCGGGAGGGCCGGCTCCCCGGGGTGGCGGGCTCTTCACACCGTGATTGGCAGATTTGTGCCAAGGGGTCGAGGTGAAGGGGCAGGTCAGGGGGCTGGGTGCTCGGTGGGGGTGGCCCAAATACGCCAATCACCGAACCTGTGTGACCTGGGGGGCTCGTGGGGCAGAGGGGACACCAGGCCAGGAGCCACCCCCCCCCCGCCCACCCACCGCAAGCCGCCGAACCCTCCCGGCGTGCAGGCAAGGCGCCCCCGCGCCCCCCCCGGCCGACGATGCGTGCCCAGTTGGGCTCGGGGCCCGTTGCCGGTGGGGCGGCCAGTTTCCACCGGGCGCCCGCTCGCTTCTCCCTCGTGCTGGAGCGGGCCGAGTCAAGGGTGGCCCGGAGGGCCATCGGCGTCAGCCGACGCGGAACGCGCCCTTTACTCGGGTCGCGGAGGCACGACACTGGCCAAGAAGCGGGCGGCCGAACAGCAACCATTTCAGCCCGCGTCCGAGTGCAGCGCCCCCCGTCCGAGTGCAGCGCCCGGCTCAAGGAACTCCGGGCAGCGCCGGGTGGCGGGACCAGCCGCGGGGTCGTCGTTCGCCGTGTCATTCCCGGCCCGAGGCCGCCATCGCCAGGGCGCCCGACGCCAGTGCCGCCAGCAGCAGGGGATGCCCAGGCCGTGGTGCAGGACCAGCCAGGCGCCCAGGCAGGCACCGCCGGCCATCGCGAGCACCGAGGCCGCTCGGCGCAGGGTGCGGTGTTGAGTGGCGTCACCTAGGCGGGACTCGGAGGCCAGGCCGGTCAGGGTCATCGTCACGACGGTGGTGGTCACCAGGTCGGGCACCTGGAACTTGCGTACCGTCGCGGTGCGCAGGCCCATCGCGAAGGCCGTGAGGCCGATCAGGGCGTCCCGGGTCCCGGCGGTGTCCGGCCGGGCGAAGGCCACGGCCGCCGCCACCGCGACCAGCACCGCCTCCACCGCCAGGGCCAGCCGGGCCGAGCGGCGGCGGGAGCCCCGGCCGTATCGGCCCGCCACCCGGCCGCCGGTCACCGCGCCCAGCAGGAAGCAGACGAGGGACATGACCGCGTGGCGCACGGAGAAGCCGGGGACGCCCGCCGCCGCGAAGCCGAGGATGACCACGCTGCCGGTCACATTGGCCGTGAAGACCCGGCCCAGGCCCAGGAAGCTGACGGCGTCGATCAGGCCGCTGACCACGGTCAGTGCCAGCAGTACGGCCACCAGCCGCAGTCCGCGCGTCTCCGGGTCCGGTACCGGTACCGGTACCGGTACCGGTACCGGTACCGGTGGCGTCGGCGGCGGCGGCGGCGTCGTCATCGTTCCTCCGAGGGGACGGAAGGTGGAAAGAAGTCCACCCGGCGCGCGAAAGAAGTCCACCCGAGGACGGGGGGCTCTCGGATGTCCGGGCGCAGCGTGCGTCCGTAGCGTTCGGGACATGACTCAGGACACGCGCAACACGGTGGAAAAGCAGCCCGGTCGGCCCATCCGCAAGGGCCCGGCGGTCACCCTGGGTGCCCTGGCGCTCGTCGGGGTCGCCGGGGTGGCGCCGGGGGTTCCCGGCGCCGACGGACAGCGCTCCGGTGAGCGTGGGGAGGTCGTGTCCGTCGTACCGGTCGCCGCGCACAGCCGTGCGGAGGTCGCCCGGGCGCTGCGCGCGGAGCACATCGGTGCCGTCCCGGTGCGCTACGGCGTACTCGCCTACCGGGTGACGTACCGCACGGTGGACCCGCAGGGCCGGCCGACCACCGCCACCGGTCTGCTCACCGTCCCGTCCGGTGGCGGGAACCGCCTCGGGCTCGTCTCCGACACGCACGGCACCATGGCCAACCGGTCCTACGCGCCCTCCGTGGCCGAGGCCGCGCGGACGCGGTCGTACCTCTTCGCCGCCACGGGGCGCGCGGTGGCCGCGCCCGACTACCTGGGCCTGGGGGAGGGGCCCGGTCGGCACCCCTACATGGACACCCGGTCCGCGGTCACGGCCTCGGTGGACATGCTGCACGCGACCCGGACGGCGGCCGGGCTGCTGGGTCGCTCACTGACCGGGGACCTGTACGTGACCGGGTTCTCCCAGGGCGGGCAGGTGGCGATGGCGCTGGCCCGGGCGGTGCAGGGCGGGGACGCGGCCGGGTTGCGGCTGAAGGCCGTCGCGCCGGTGGCGGGGCCGTACGACCTTGAGGGCACCGAGGAGCCGGCGCTGACCGACGGCCGGGTCAACAACGTGAGCGGGGTGTTCTATCTCTCCTACTTCCTCGTTGCCCAGAACCGCCTGCACCCCATCTACAAGGACCCCGCCGAGGTGTTCCGGCAGCCGTACGCCGGGCGGGTCGAGCGGCTCTTCGACGGGCGGCACAAGGACGAGGACATCGTGCGTCAGCTCGCCCCGACCGTCCGGCAGTTGCTCACCGACCGCTTCTACCGGCAGCTCCGTGAGCCCACCGGCGGGCTGCTCACGGCCCTGCGCGCCAACGGCCACGCCTGCGACTGGAAGCCCGAGGTGCCGGTACGGCTGTACGCGGGCGACCGCGACACGGACGTACCGATCGGCAACGCCCGGACATGCGCGCGCACCCTCGCCCAGCGGGGGGCGAGGGTGCGGGTGCTGGAGGTGGGCCCGGTCGACCACTTCGGGTCGGACCGGGCCGCGGTGGCCGGCATCGCGCGCTGGTTCAGCGGGGGCGCGGCTCGGTGAGGGGCGGCGGGACGGCCGTTGGCAGGGGGCCGGGCGGCCCGGTGCCAGGTGGCTCAGTACCAGCCGTTGGCCTGCCAGAAGCTCCAGGCCTTGGCCGGGCTGCCGTAGCGGGAGTTCATGTAGTCCAGGCCCCACTTGATCTGGGTGGCCGGGTTGGTCTTCCAGTCGGCGCCGGCCGAGGACATCTTCGAGGCCGGCAGGGCCTGGACGAGGCCGTAGGCGCCGGACGAGCTGTTGGTGGCGGCGGGGTTCCAGCCGCTCTCGTGCTCGACGATCTTGCTGAAGGCGTTGAACTGCGCGGCGTCCGGGATCATCTGGTGCGCGATCGCCTGGGCGGAGGAGGCCGACGTGGTGGCGGCCTGGGCGGGCGCCGCGGTCAGAGCCATACCGGCGGTGGCGGCGGCCACGGCGGCGGTGGTGAGGACCTTCTTCGGGGAAGCGATGCGGCGGATGAAGGAGACGGACACGAAGAACCTCTTGCGTCGGGGACGGGGGATCGCCTGCACGGGAAGGACCACGTGGTGCGGTCTCGTGCGGCGGCGCCGCGGCCCGGGTGGGCTCGTGGCGCCTGGCGACGTCGTCCAGAGAAACAGGCCCGGAACCCGTCCGCAATAACCCCTTTTACTAGTTGTGGCCGGATCGGCGGCAAACGTCTGCTCTGTGATCTGGGTCGCAAAGCGCAGGTCAGAAGGGGTGCAGGAGAGGGCGTATCGGACAAACGGGACTACGGCCCCGGGTCGTAGGTGACGTGCGTCATGTGGGGTGCTTCACCGGACCGCTCACGTCCCGGAGGCGAGCCCTCACCCAGCGGGACCGTCGAATGTGACCGCGGTCTCGAAAGCGGCCCGTCGCGTGGCCCGGCGCAGCGCCCGCAGCACCGCCGGACCGAGGACGGCGGTCAGCACCACCGTGCACAGCGCCCGGCCCAGGTCCCAGCCGAGCGAGGTGGCCAGGCAGTACGCGACGAAGTGGGCCAGGTTCTCGGCGACCGGAGCGTCGCCGTGGAAGGAGATGTTCGAGGCCGCCGCGTCCAGGAAGGGCCAGCCGGCCAGGTTCATGCACGTGCCGTAGGCGAAGGCGGCGAGGAAGCCGTAGCCGGCGAGCAGCAGCAGCTCGCCACGGCCGCGCAGCCGGACCGGCCCGGGCAGCAGGCCCGCACCCATCGTGAACCAGCCCATCGCCAGCATCTGGAACGGCAGCCACGGCCCGACCCCGCCCGTGAGCAGCGCGGACGCGAACATCGTCACCGAGCCCAGCGCGAAGCCGAAGCCCGGTCCGAGCACCCGTCCGCTGAGCACCATCAGGAAGAACATGGGCTCCAGCCCCGCCGTACCCGCGCCGATCGGCCGCAGCGCCGCGCCCGTCGCGGCCAGCACGCCCAGCATGGCCACGGCCTTCGGCCCGAGATCCGACTCCGAGATCGTCGCCGCGACCACCGCCACCAGCAGTACCAGCAGGCCGGAGAAGAGCCAGGGCGCGTCCTGCGCGTGCGCGTTGAGCTGGGAGGCGGGCGGGGCGAGGAAGGGCCAGCCGAAGGCGACCACGCCGACCGCGCTGGTCAGCGCCAGTGCGGCGAGCGAGCGGGGGCCGAGGCGGACGGCGCGCGTCCGTGCGGCGGTACGGGTGCCATGACTCATGTCAGCGCCTCCCGCACCTGGGCCACCGTCAGCCACTGCTGCGGGGCCAGAATCTTGGTCACCTGCGGTGCGAAGGACGGGGAGGACACCACGATCTCGGCCGTCGGCCCGTCGGCGATCACCTCTCCCTCGGCGAGCAGCACCACCCGGTGGGCCAGCTCGGCGGCCAGCTCCACGTCATGCGTGGCCAGCACGATCGCGTGCCCCTCGGCCGCCAGGTCGCGCAGTACGGCGACCAGACGGGCCTTGGCCGCGTAGTCCAGGCCGCGCGTCGGCTCGTCGAGGAGGAGCAGCGGCGGGCGGGCGGTCAGGACCACGGCCAGCGCGAGCGCCAGGCGCTGGCCCTCCGACAGATCCCGGGGGTGGCTGTCGTCCGCCACACCCGGCAGCAGCTCGGACACCAGGGCGCGGCAGGTGCCGGGCGCGGCGGCAGCGTCCCGGTCGGCCGCCGCGCACTCGGCCGCGACCGTGTCCGCGTACAGCAGGTCGCGCGGTTCCTGGGGGACGAGACCGACCCGGCGCACGAGGTCCCGCGGCGGGGTGCGGTGCGGAACGGCGCCGTCCACGTCCACGGTCCCCGAGCTGGGCGTCACCAGGCCGACGAGCGAACCGAGGAGGGTGGACTTGCCGGCGCCGTTGCGGCCCATGAGCGCGATGGTCTCGCCGGGGGCGACGGTCAGGTCGATGTCCTGGAGGGCCTGGACGTGGTCCCGGCGGACGGAGAGGGCGCGGGTCTCCGCGAGGTGCCGCCGCGGGGCTTCCCGGGCGGGGGCGGGGCGGCGACGGAAGAAGGAGCGGCGGGCGGGGGTGCCGGGTGCCCGGCGCGGGGGCCGCCCGGCGGCGGGCGTTGCCTGCCCGCGCGGACGCGGTACCGCCGCAGAGCCCACCCGCGCCACCCCAGCGACACGACTACCCGCGGCCACGACACCGGAGGCGCCCGAGGCCGGGGCGGCGGAGGCGCCTGTGGCTGCGGCGGTGGTGTCTCGGTCCGCAGCCGCGTCGGCTGGACCGTCAGAGGCCCCGGCGGCGGTGCCCGCGGCCGGGGCGGAGGTGCGACGGTCCGCGGCCACGTCGGTGGGGGTGTTTTCGGCCGGGGTGGCGGTGTGGCCGGTCGTGGCTGCGGGGTCGGGATCGCCCGAGGCCGGGGCGGCGGAGGCGCCTGTGGCTGCGGCGGTGGTGTCTCGGTCCGCAGCCGCGTCGGCTGGACCGTCAGCGGCCCCGGCGGCGGTGCCCGCGGCCGGGGCGGTGGTGCGACGGTCCGCGGCCACGTCGGTGGGGGTGTTTTCGGCCGGGGTGGCGGTGTGGCCGGTCGTGGCTGCGGCGGCGGCGGTGTTCATGGGTGGGGCGGCAGGGGCGTTCGCCGGTGCCGTCGCGTCGGAGAGGCGGGTGCGCAGGGTGGGGGCCTGGCGGCGGGCGTCCCGGACCGTCAGGGGGAGGGGGGACCAGCCGGCCAGGCGGCCCAGGGCCACCACCGGGGGGTAGACCGGGGACACGGCCATCACCTCGGCCGGGGGACCGGTGACCGGGGCGGCGCCGGGGGCCGGGAGCAGCACGACCCGGTCGGCGTACTGGATGACCCGTTCCAGGCGGTGCTCGGCCATCAGGACCGTCGTCCCCAGGTCGTGCACCAGCCGTTGCAGCACGGCCAGCACCTCCTCGGCGGCGGCCGGGTCCAGCGCCGAGGTCGGCTCGTCCAGGACCAGCACCCGGGGGTGCGGGGTGAGGACCGAGCCGATCGCGACCCGCTGCCGCTGTCCGCCGGACAGCGTGGCGATCGGCCGGCCGCGCAGTCCGGCGAGGCCCAGCAGGTCGAGGGTCTCCTCCACCCGGCGCCGCATCACCGCCGGGGCGAGCCCCAGGGACTCCATGCCGTAGGCGAGTTCGTCCTCCACGGTGTCCGTCACGAAGTGCGCGAGCGGATCCTGGCCCACCGTGCCGACCACGTCGGCGAGTTGACGCGGCGGGTGGGTACGGGTGTCCCGGCCGGCCACCGTCACGCGACCGCGCAGGGTGCCCCCGGTGAAGTGCGGGACCAGCCCGCTCACCGCGCCCAGCACGGTGGACTTGCCGACCCCGGACGGACCGGCGAGCAGCACCAGTTCACCCTCGGGCACCTCGAAGTCGACGCCGGTGACGGCGGGCCGCGCCGCCCCCTCGTACGTCACGCTGACATCCTCGAAGCGGATCACGACGACTCCCTCGGGACGACGAAGGCGGGCAGCAGGGCGAGCAGGACGGCCACGGCGGGCCAGAGGGGAAGCGTGGGTGCGACGAGGGGCACGACCCCGGGGTGCAGCGCCCGTGGATCGTCGACGGAGGCGAGCGTGAGCAGCACGGCCACCGCTGCGCCCGAGCCCGTGACCAGCCAGGCGCGCGGCCCCCACGGGTCCGGTCGGTACCGGGTGCGCGGGGAACGCCGGCCGCCCAGCCGCAGCCCGGCGAGCGCGGCGACGACTCCGGCGAGCAGCAGGGGAAGCCCGTACGCACCCCCCGCCGCGGTCAGCAGCCCGTACGTGCCCGCGCACACGCCGAGCAGGCCGCCGAGGGTGAGCGCGGCCGTCGTACGGCGGACCGGGGCGGGAACCTCGGCGGTACGGCCGTAGCCGCGGGACTCCATCGCGGCGGCGAGCGCGACCGAGCGCTCCAACGCGCCCTCCAGGACCGGCAGTCCGACCTGGAGCAGGCCCCGTACGCCCCGGTCCGGACGGCCGCGCAGCCGGCGGGCGGCGCGCAGCCGCTGCACGTCGGCGATCAGATGGGGCGCGAAGGTGAGGGCGACGACCACGGCCACGCCCGTCTCGTACAGCGCACCGGGCAGGGACTTGAGGAGGCGGGTGGGGCTGGCGAGGGCGTTCGCGGCACCGACGCAGATGAGGAGGGTGGCGAGCTTCAGTCCGTCGTACGCGGCGAAGACGACCGCCTCGGCGGTGACCCGGCCGCCCAGCCGGATGCCCTGCGCCCAGTGCGGGAGCGGGACTTCGGGGAGCGTCAGGAGGACGTGCGTGCCGGGGATGGGGGAGCCGAGCGCCACCGCGAACAGCACGCGGAGGACGAGGACGGCGAGGGCGAGCCGGGCGAAGGCCGTGTAGGAGCGGGCCCAGGGGGCGGGGGAGCGGTGGGTCGCCACGACGTAGGCGGAGGCGGATATGAGGAGGGCGAGGAGCAGGGGATTGGTGGTACGGGTGGCGGCGACACCGAGGGACACGGCCCACAGCCACCAGGCCCCGGGGTGCAGGGCGGCGCGGTGCGAGCGCCCCGGAGGAGTGCTGGGCGCCGTCCGCTGCGCGGCCACTGCCGCGTGCGCGCGCCCGGACCCGCACGACCGCTTCGGCTCACCCGGACTCATCGCGCCGCCGACGTGCCTGCCACACCGCCGCCCCCGCCAGGAGGGCGACCACGCCCGCGCCGATCGGCAGACCCAGCGAGGGCCCGCCGCCGCTTCCGCCGCCGGCCTCGCCCGAAGTCCGCTTCTCCCCGGCGGAGACCTGCTCCCCGCACCCCTCCTCCGGGTACCCGGCGATGGCGCACAGCAGGGCGTTGGTGTCGTACCGGAGCGGTTTCGCCACGGCGGCCAGCGCGTCCGCGGTGGTCGCGTCGGACGGCACCCGCGCGCACGCCGTACGGCGCGCCGGCGGTGTCCCGCCGGACGGCGCGTCCGACCGCGTGCCGAAGTCGAGGACGAGGGCCACCCGCTTCGTGCCCGGCCGGGCCGGCGTACCGGCGCAGATCGTGTCGAAGTCCGCCGTACCGCGCGGCCGGCTGGCGTCCGCCGAGTCCGCGCTCACCGCGAACCGGAAGCCCTGGACCGCGCCGTCGTCGGGGCGGACGAAGGCCGGGCCCTGGGCGGCGTACGTCCAGTGGCCGCCGGTGCGCTCCCAGAAGGACCAGTAGCGGTAGCCGGTGGCGCCGGCCGGTCCGGCGGAGCCGAGGAGCAGCAGCGCGGCGGCGAGCACCGGCAGGGTACGGCGGACGGCGGTCACGGCTGCTGCTTCTTCCGGCCGCTGAGCAGGAAGCCGATGCCGATGCCGGCGACGAGGCCGACGCCGACGATCCACCACACGCCCGTGCCGGAGTCGTCGTCGGACTTCTCCTCGTGCTCGGCGGCGGAGTCCATGCGCGGGGCGGGGCCGAGCGCGTTGAGGGAACGGACCAGGCTGGTGCCGCCGAAGTCGCCCGGCTGCTGCCCGAGCGCGTGGGCGGCGAGGATCAGCTGGGCGTACGCGGCCGGGCCGTTCTGGGTCGCCCACGGGCCGGCGTTCTTCTCCAGCCAGGCGTAGGCCTTCTTGGCCGGCTCGGTCCGGCCGTCCGCGGCGAGCGCGACGACGGCGTCGGCGGTGTTGCCGAAGTCGGGCTGGTCCTCGGCGCCGGGCAGGGCGGACTTGAGGTGGCCTGTCCTGGCGACGGCCGCGGCCAGGTAGACGCCGGCGTTGTCGGCGACCTGGGTGCGGTTACCGGCCTTGACGCAGGTGTCGTGTGCCGGGGCCTTGCCGGCCCGCGCCACGAAGCCCTTGCCGAGGGCGCCCAGGAGGCCGGCCGCCGTCGCGTCCGCGTTGGGGAGCAGCTTGCCCTTCTTGTCCGCCTGGTAGGCGAGAGCGCCGCCGCCGTCCTGGTCGCAGGGGATGGACCAGGCGGGCAGGGCGTCGTAGGCGGACTTGCCGGACTTCCGTACGTCCACCGGGTCGGTGCCGGCCGCGGTCAGCGCGCCGATGACGACGGAGGTGGAGTTGGTGTCGCTGGGGCCGCCGGGGTAGTAGCCCCAGCCGCCGTCCTCGTTCTGCGCGGACTTCAGCCAGTCCACGGCCTTGCCGACGGCGATGCCGTGGCCGTCGGTCGCGGCGAGGGCCTGGACGGCGGCGGCCGTGCTGTTGGTGTCGGCCTTGACCTTGTCGTCGCACGGCTCGGCGGGGGCGGCGCGGAAGGCGGCGAAGGAGCCGTTCGCGCACTGCTGACCGGTGAGCCAGTCCACGGCCGCGGTGGCCGGCCGGTAGCCGAGGGTCCGCTGGGCGAGCAGCGTCAGCGACTGCCGCCACACGCCGTCGTACGTCGGGTCTCCCTTGCCGTAGAGCCCGGACGGGACCGTCACCTTCGGCGACGGGGACGGTTCGGCGGCCGTGGCGGGCGCGGCGGCGGCCAGCACGCCTACGGCGGCGAGAGCCGCGGCACTGCGGCGGACGTTCATGGTCGGCGACTGCCTCTCCTGCGGGGAGCCGGGCAGCGCACGGGTGACACCCCGGGCGGCTCGGCTCCGTAGACCTCGACGGTGCCGTGCGCGGCGGGCCGCCGACGCACGCGAGCCGGTCAACGTCCCGTCCGGGGCGGTCCGGCTCACCGCCTCGCTGGCGGCACACGGATGGGGGTGCCCCCGGGCGCGAGCGCAGCCGGGAACCGGGGAGGATCAGCGCCGGAATTGCACCGGCTTCCCCCCGTACGGGTGTGATGACGACCCGCGCCACTTTACCGGCCGCCTCGCACGGGCCGAGGGGTGGCCGTGCGCACACGGAGCTGGTGACGGGGGTCACGGCCGGACCGGGCCGGGGGCACGCGGCCACCGGGTCCGAGGCGCAGGTCGGTCCAGGGGCGGATCGCGGCCGGGCGGGCGCACCGGACGGCGGCCCGCTGCCGGTGGGGGGCCACGGTGAGGAGGCGGGGGTGTCGGCGGTCAGGCGCAGGGTGACGGCACCGGTGCCGCAGCAGCCGTGACGGTGGGTCGGCGTATGCCGGCGTCGTCCCGTAGGGCAGGCCCGGTAAGCCGAGTCGGGCCGTGAGCCGCGTCGCGACACCCGGACCCGACGAGGGAGGCGCTGCACCACCGAGGGCCGGACGCCCCCGGGGTGAAGGCGGGCGCGGAGGCGCCCCGGGTGCCGCTCCCCCATAGGCGGCACCCGGGGCGGGTCGGAATCTTGCTCTCCGTGCGGTGATCCTCACCCACCGCGCCCCTAACTGTCAACGATAGCTGCCTAATTAGGCAGGGAGCGTTGTCACATCTGGTCGCCGAACGGGCGAACCGGTAGCCTCGCCGTCAGCCCAGCCGCCGAACGGACGACACGCCCAGGGGGGACCTCGGTGAGTGACGCGTACGCCTCGCTGGCCGATGTCCTGGACCGGCTGGGCGAGTTGACCGGCCGGCCCGGTCGGCTGCCGGAGGCCCTGGACGTGGCCGGCCTCTCCCACCGCACGGGCATCCCCGTCGGCGTCGTCGTCGACCTGCTCTCCGGCGGCCGGGCCCCCGAGACCTCCCTGGCCGAACGCGTTCGCCAGCGACTGGACTTCATCCGGGAGACCCGGCGCCGCCCGGACGGCAAGCGGTACTCGCTGGACGAGCTGGCGAGGATCGCCGGAACCAGCCGCCAGTGGCTCAGCGAGTGGCGCAAGAGCGGGATGCCGAGCCTGGAACACGCCGACCGGCTGCGCCGGTTCTTCGGTCTGCCCGCGGGCTTCTTCACGGCGGACGAGCCGGAGGCGCTGCACGAGGCGCTGCAACCGGTGCTGCAGAGCCTGGAGGCGGAGGCGGACCCGCTGCTGCGGCTGCGCGAGAGCGGGCTGGTACGACTGGCCGCCCGGGCCCCGCAGATGAACGCCCGGCAGCTCGCCACCCTCGCCGACCTCGCCGAGATGATCATCGCCTCCGAGCGGGCGGAGGACGCCGGGCGTGCGTGAACCGAGCGCCAGGGCCCCGAAGCCGGTGCCGTACCCGCGGTCGGCACCTCTGGCGAAGCACTTCAGGTCCCCGAGGCGCTTCCTCGACCGGCTCGTGCGCGACACCGTCCGCACCCTCACCCCGCCGACCGGCCCGGAGGCGTTCCTGCACGCGCTGTGCGCCACGCTCAGCCCGCGGCTCGACCGCCCGGTCCGGCTGAAGTTCGTCGCCTTCCCGCCGGGCCTGGACGTCTCCGGGATCACCCTCGCCCGGGACGAGGACTACATCGTCGTGGTCGAGGACCGGGCCCCGGACCCGCACAAGTTCGTCATCGCCGGGCACGAGATCGGGCACATCCACTACGGCACGCTGGACGTGCACTACCCGTCCGGCCTGCCCGCCGCCGCCCGCCGGCTGCTCTCCCGCGCCGACGACGACGTCCCCTGGGACCGGGTGGTCGCCATGGCCACCCGCTCGCCCGCCGCGGCGGCGGCCGGGGCCGAGTGGGAGGCCGAGGAGTGCGGGCTGCGCCTCGCCGCGAAGTTCTCCAAGGTCGTGGGGCCCGGCGCGGCCGGCCGGATGACCCAGGACACCCTCACCGACCGGCTGTCGTCCTCGCTGGGCAACATCGGCGGGCCCTGATGCGCTGGGACATCGCCGGTTCCTTCGCCGCCTACGCCGTCCCGGCCGCCCTGCTCGCCGTCGCCTTCGTGATCAAACTGCCGCTGCTGCGGCGCGCCTGGCAGGACCCGATCCTGCGGGCCACCGCCCTGCTGCTCGGCATCGGCGCGGTCTGTTTCGCCTCGCTGCCTCCGGCCAACCTGCACCGCATCAACGTACTCACCGGAATCCCCAACTTCGCGGGGCTCTGGGTCTATTCGCTGCTGACCGCGTACTGCGGTGCCTGCCTGTGGCTCATCATCACCTGGCGGGAGCCGCCGTCAGCCGTGCGCCGCCGGCGCACCCGGCTGGTCCGGGTGGCGTACACCGTCATCATCGTCGGCCTGTGGACGACGTTCCTGCTCGGCGACCACCGGGCGGAGCGCACGCGCGACCTCGACACGTACTACGCCGGCACGCCCTGGATGCGCGAGTTCGTGCTGCTCTACCTCGTCGCCCACCTGGTCTCCGCGCTGGTCGCGGCGGGCATGCTGTGGGCCTGGTACCGGGAGGTCGAGGACACCTGGCTGCGCCGCGCGGTGATCTTCCTCCAGGTGGCCTACGCACTCGGGCTCGTCTTCGACGTCGCCAAGCTCGCGGCGATCGGCGCCCGGTGGAGCGGCCGGGACTGGGACTGGCTGTCGACGTACGCCGCGCCGCCGTTCGCCATCGCCGAGGCGGTCCTGGTGGCCGTCGGCTTCATCGCCGGGCAGGCCGGGCCATGGGCGGCGGAGCACCGGCGGCTGGTGCGCACCCACCGGCGGCTGAAACCGCTGTGGCAGACCATGCTGGCCGTCACCGCCCCGGCGGCACCCGCGACCGGCCGGGTCAGCGGTGCCGCCCTCCGTCTGGAGCTGCGCCGGGCCGCCATCAACGACGGGCTGCTCAAGCTCGCCGCGCACCTGTGCGCGACGCGGCGCGAGCGGACGCGGACGGCGGCGACGGCGGCGGGCTACCCGCAGCCCGTGGCGCGCGGCATCGCGGCGGCGGTGGACATCCTGGTCGCGGCGGAGGCGCTGCACGCGCCCGACGGCGGCGCCCGCCCGCCGTCCGCCGGGCGGGCCGGGGCCGCCTTCGTCCCCGACAGCGAACTGGAGTCGGCCGCGCACGCGTTGCGGAACCACGCGGCGGCCATCGAACGGTTCCGCCGGCAGGCGGTCGCCACGGAAGGTCTCACCTCACATGCCTGACATACCCACCCGCCGCCGTACCGCGCTCGTCATCGGCGGCAGCACGGCCGGCATGCTCGCCGCGTCCGTGCTCGCCAGCCGCTTCCACGAGGTGACGATCGTGGAGGCCGACCGGCTGCCCGCGGGCCCGGAGCCGCGCAAGGGCCTGCCCCAGGCCCGGCACGCCCATCTGCTGTGGTCCGGCGGGGTGGCCGCGCTGGAGGAACTGCTGCCCGGCGTCACCGGGGAGCTGACCGCCCGGGGCGCCGGGCTCATCGGGGTGATGCGGGACCTGGTCAGCAAGGCGCCCTCCGGGCAGTGGTTCCGGCGGTTCACCGACTCCCGGCACCACATGATCGTGTGCAGCCGGGACCTGCTGGACGTGGTGATCCGCGCCGACGTCCTCGCCCGGCGCCGGATCACCCTGCGCGACGGGACCCGGGTGGCGGGCCTGACCGGCGACCGGCACCGGGTGACCGGCGTCCGCCTGGCCGCCGGCGGGACGCTGCACGCCGACCTGGTGATCGACGCCGGCGGACGCGGCTCCCACGCGGCCAACTGGCTGCGGGACCTGGGGCACGCACCGGTGGAGGAGCGGGTGGTCGACGCGGGCGTCACCTACGCCAGCCGTGTCTACGCGGCCCCCGAGGCCACCGCGACCCTGCGCTACCCGGTGGTGAACGTGCAGGCCGACCCGCGCGAGGCACCCGGCCGGGGCGGGGTCGTCGTACCGATCGAGGGCGACCGCTGGCTGGTGACGCTCTCCGGCACCCGGGGCGGCGAACCCTCCGCCGACCCGGACGCGTTCGAGCGCTTCGCCCTCACCGCCCTGAAGGACCCGGTCATCGGCCGGCTCCTCGCGCGGGCGAAGCCGCTGACCGACCCGGTGACCACCCGCAGCACGGCGAACCGCCGGCGCTTCTACGAGAAGGCCGGGACCTGGCCGGAGGGCTTCGCCGTCCTCGGGGACGCCGTCGCCGGCTACAACCCGGTCTACGGCCACGGCCTGTCCGTCGCCGCGCAGAGCGCCCTCGCCCTCGGCCGGACCCTCGACCGGTACGGCCCCACCGCGCCCGGCACCGCCCGCCGGATCCAGCGCGCGGTGGCCCGGCCGGTGGGCAACGCGTGGAACCTCGCGGTCGGCCAGGACGCCTCCTACCCCGGGGCCGCGCCGCAGCCGCCGACCCGCGTCGAGCGCCTCCTCACCGCCTACGTCGACAAGGCCGTGGCCGCCGGCTCCGAGAACCCCCGCGCCCTGCGCGGCCTGCTGGACGTCATGAGCCTGCGCACCCCGGCGGCCCGCCTGTTCGCCCCCGACATGCTGTGGACCCTCTCCTTCGGCCCCCGCAAGGGCCCCCTCCCGGGCCCGCCCCTGACCCGGGCGGAACGGGAGGCGCTCGGGCTGGACTGACCTGACGCCCTCAACGGGCAGGCGCCGCCTGGGGGTGCCGGCCCCGCCGAACGGGAGGTGCCGCCGCTCGGCGAGCTGCCAGGGGGAGAGGGGCAGCGCCGGACCCTTGCCGGGGCGTCGGTGAAGGGGTGTAGTCACCGGGGGGTCGGTGACGGTCGCGTCGTCGGGGTCGGACTTCAGGTCAGCCGAGCCAGGCGAGTGGGTCCTCCTCGTCCTCCCCGGACGCCCGGACGGTCGTAAAGGTGACAGGGACTCCCAGCTCTGCGAGACCTGCGAGGACGTCCGGCGAGAGGTGAAGCCCCGATCCGGACTCGGCAACGCCCGCCACATCGACCTTCACCGATTTTCCCGCCTCCTTCAGCGCGTCGAGCGCCGACTTGCGGGACTTGAGGAATCCGATGAGGGCCGCGGCCTGTTCGTCGGCGCATTTCGAGCGTCGCTCGTCGACGGTGAGCGTGGCCCAGCCGGGGCCGGAATAGACGCCCACGCCTTCAAGTGAGGCGAACTCTTCGCTGTCGGCCAGGTGCAACTCGATGAGCAGGGACCGGGTATCCACTTCCTGACCTGATACGACCAGGGACGTGCTCAGGTCACCCCAGGGCTTCAGTCCCGCCGCAGGTTCCATTTCCATGATTGCTCTCTCAGCGTTCGCTCATGCTGGCTGCCACCTTGAGCGGGAATCCCAGGAGTGCGATTCGCCTGATTTCTTCCGGATGAAGAGCAAGAGTGGAGTCGTTTCCGGAGAAGCCGAAGAGGTTGACGGTCACCTCATATCCTCGTTCGGCCAGCTGCCTGAGCTCGGTCCGCTTCCGTTCCGCGACGGAGAGGATACTGTCCAGCTGTTCGTGGAATTCCCAGGTCATGCGCTCGTCGCAGCTGATCCTCCACTGTCCGTCGGTCTCGCCCGGACGGTCCCATTTACCGGGGCCCGGATTGCGTACCCCAGTGGGCTCGATGGCAAGGAAGGGCGTGATCTCTTCGGGGTGCAGATCCCTTCCCTTGACGACGAGCGACACCTCCGTCAGCACCCAGTAGCGCTTTGCTGTCACATACCCGCCTGTTCGGCCTGTTCGACAGCCCATCATCACCACCGCAACCGGAGGGAACAACCCGGCGCTGTACCACCCTTGGCGCAGCCGCGGCTCGGCGGGGGACGGGCGGCGGGGTACGCTCCTGCGCTTCCGGTGGGCCGCGTCGCAGTGGGCAGGGTGGGGAAGAGTGCACGAGTCCGAGGCCAAGCAGTTGATCGACCAGGCGTACGCGGCCTGGGACGCCGAGGACTGGCTGACCGCCGCCGGGCTGTTCGAGCGGGTCCTCGCGCACTACCCGGACGAGCCGAAGAGCCCGGTGTGGTGGTACGACGCCGCGCTCGCCCACAAGTTCCTGCGCAACTGGGGGAAGGCGTACGAGCTGGGCCGCGAGGCCGCCGCCCGGGCTCCGCGGGGTGAGGGGGATCCGGCGTACTGGAACCTCGGCATCGCGGCGACCATCCAGCGCGACTGGGCGACGGCGAGGGACGCCTGGGAGGGCTTCGGTATCCAGCTCCCGCCGGGGGAGGGCGAGATCAACGGGCGGTTCGGGCCGGCGTGCGTCCGGCTGGACACGGGCGGGGAGCGGGAGGTCGTCTGGATCGACCGGCTCTGTCCGACGCGCGGCCGGGTGGTGAACGTGCCGGTGACCGGCGGACGCCACTATGGCGAGATCGTCGTCCATGACGGGGAACCGAAGGGGCGACGGGTCATCGAGGGGCGCGAGTACCCGGTCTTCGAGGAGCTTCTCCTCTTCCAGGCCTCCGACCTGCCGACGTTGACCGCGACGGTGAACGCGAGCGAGGTGGCCGACGTCGACGCCCTGATCGAGCTGTTCGACCGCCACGGCTACGGTGCCGAACCGGCGAGCGGCTTCGAGGTCCTGTGCGCCTGTTGCAGCGAGGGCACGCACGAGCAGAAGCGGAAGGTCCACGCGGGTGCCCAGCAGGTGTCCTTCGCGGCGCCCGAGGAGGAGGCCCGTCGTCTGCTCGGGCAGTGGGCGGCACAGACGCCGATCGGCCGGAGCTGGAGCGGGCTGACCCTGGTCGGCTGACCTGAAGGCGACATTGGGGAGAATTGGTCGGAAATGAGGGGTTCCGTCGCGGGGTATCCGGTCTATGCTGAAAACAGCCTACGAGGCGAGTGAGGGAGTCCGACCGGAGTAGCCGACTCAGGCGGGATGCGAAGGCATCCGCCCGGGCCGACAGCGACGGTAGGGCTGAGAGGCTGGAAGGCAGCAGTCAGGCCGGACGGCGACCCCTATGACCTGATCCGGACCATACCGGCGAAGGGAACCCGTCTCGTAGGTCTTTCCGTGCCCCGCGTCATGCGTGCCCCGCCGGCTCCGTCAGGTCGATCAGCCGGCACGCCGTCTCGATGTCGATCCTCACCTGTGCGATGGACGCGCGGCCCGACAGCCAGGTGATGAGGGCCGAGTGCCAGGTGTGCTCGATGACCCGGACCGCGGAGAGCTGCTCGGGGGTGGGGTCCGACAGGCCCATCGCGTCCAGGATGATCGCCGTCGTCTGGCGGGAGACCTGGTCGACCTCGGGGGAGACGCTGCGGTCGGCGAAGGTGAGGGCGCGGACCATCGCGTCGGCCAGTTGCGGCTCGCGCTGCAGGGCACGGAAGGCCCGCATCAGGGTCTCCGCGACCCGCTCGGCGGCCGTGTCGCCCGCCGGGGGCTTCCTGCGCAGGGTCCCGTGCAGGTGCTCCAGCTGGTCCTGCATGGTGGCGACCAGCAGATGCACCTTGGACGGGAAGTAGCGGTACAGCGTGCCCAGGGCCACCTGCGACGACTCCGCGACCTCACGCATCTGCACGGCGTCGAACCCGCCCCGGCCGGCCAGCTGCGCGCTCGCGTGCAGGATCCTGCGACGGCGGGCCTCCTGCCGCTCGGTGAGGGGCGAGGCCGGACGCGAGGTGCTGGCTTCCGCGGGCATGGATCCCCGTTCCGTGACAGTCGGTGAGGCCGTCTGTTGGGCTCGTGATCGGACAGCATGGCAGGGCGCCGCGCCGTGGCGCGAATCACCCGATCCACTGCTCACAGCGCCCCTACCTGCCGGTAGATTCAGAGCCTCTTGAACGATCAAGTCTGAAACTTGTTCTAGATTAGCGTCCCGTCGTAGTCTCGCGGGAGTGCAGGCAGAAGGGGGCACGGAGTGACCGCTGAGGCCCGGGAAGCGGGTGCCGACCAGGAACCCGCTGCCGACGGCGGACGACCGCTCGACATCGCGCTCCTCACCTACAAAGGGAACCCGTTCTGCGGGGGGCAGGGTGTCTACGTACGGCACCTCTCGCGGGAGCTGGCCCGCCTCGGCCACCGCGTGGAGGTCATCGGCTCCCAGCCGTACCCCGTCCTCGACGAGGGCTACCCCGGCCTGACCCTCACCGAGCTGCCCAGCCTCGACCTCTACCGCCAGCCCGACCCCTTCCGCACCCCGAAGCGGGAGGAGTACCGGGACTGGATCGACGCCCTGGAGGTCGGGACCATGTGGACCGGCGGCTTCCCCGAGCCGCTGACCTTCTCGCTGCGCGCCCGCCGGCACCTGCGCGCCCGGCGCGGCGAGTTCGACGTCGTCCACGACAACCAGACCCTGGGCTACGGCCTGTTGGGCGACCTCGGCGCGCCCCTGGTCACCACGGTCCACCACCCCATCACCGTGGACCGGCAGCTGGAGCTGGACGCCGCCGACACCTGGCAGCGCCGCTACTCGGTGCGCCGCTGGTACGCCTTCACCCGCATGCAGAAGCGCGTCGCCCGCCGGCTGCCCTCGATCCTCACCGTCTCCGGCAGCTCGCGCCAGGAGATCGTGGACCACCTCGGCGTCCGGGACGACCGGGTCCACGTCGTCCACATCGGCGCCGACACCGACCTGTTCGCGCCGGATCCGGCCGTCGCCGAGGTGCCGGGCCGGATCGTCACCACCTCCAGCGCCGACGTGCCGCTGAAGGGGCTGGTGTTCCTCGTGGAAGCGCTCGCCAAGGTGCGCACCGAGCACCCCGCCGCCCACCTCGTCGTCGTCGGCAAGCGCCCGCAGGAGGGCCCCGTCGCGCAGGCGATCGAGCGCTACGGCCTCGAAGGCGCCGTCGACTTCGTCAAGGGCATCTCCGACGCCGAACTGGTCGACCTGATCCGTTCCGCCCAGGTGGCCTGCGTGCCGTCCCTGTACGAGGGGTTCTCGCTGCCCGCCGCCGAGGCCATGGCCACCGGCACCCCGCTGGTCGCCACCACCGGCGGCGCGATCCCCGAGGTCGCGGGGCCGGACGGCGAGACCTGCCTGGCCGTACCGCCCGGTGACGCGGGGGCGCTGGCCGCCGGGCTGAACCGGCTGCTCGGGGACCCGGAGCTGCGGGCCCGCCTCGGCCACGCGGGCCGCGGGCGGGTGCTCGACCGCTTCACCTGGGCCCGCGCCGCCGAGGGCACCGTGGCCCACTACCGCGAGGCCATCGCCCGCTCCGCGGGCCACTCCCCGAGCCGCTCCGCGGCCCCGACCCCCGGCCGCTCCGCGGCCCCGGCAAGTGTTGCAGGCGTCTCCTCCGAAAGCAGGGCCACGTGCTGACCGTCGACTTCTCCCGGTTCCCGCTCGCCCCCGGCGACCGTGTCCTGGACCTCGGCTGCGGAGCCGGCCGGCACGCCTTCGAGTGCTACCGGCGCGGCGCCCGGGTCGTGGCCCTGGACCAGAACGGCGAGGAGATCCGCGAGGTCGCCAAGTGGTTCGCGGCGATGAAGGAAGCCGGGGAGGCACCGGAGGGCGCCACCGCCACGGCGATGGAGGGCGACGCCCTCGCCCTGCCCTTTCCCGACGAGTCCTTCGACGTCGTCATCATCTCCGAGGTGATGGAGCACATCCCCGACGACAAGGGCGTGCTCGCGGAGATGGTCCGCGTGCTCAAGCCGGGCGGGCGCATCGCGATCACCGTGCCGCGCTACGGCCCCGAGAAGGTCTGCTGGGCGCTGTCCGACGCCTACCACGAGGTCGAGGGCGGCCACATCCGTATCTACAAGGCCGACGAACTGGTCGCCAAGGTCCGCGAGGCCGGGCTGAAGCCGTACGGCAGCCACCACGCGCACGCGCTGCACTCGCCGTACTGGTGGCTGAAGTGCGCGTTCGGCGTCGACAACGACAAGGCGCTGCCGGTGCGGGCGTACCACAAGCTGCTGGTCTGGGACATCATGAAGAAGCCGCTCGCCACCCGGCTCGCCGAGCAGGCGCTCAACCCGCTCATCGGCAAGAGCTTCGTGGTCTACGCGACCAAGCCGCACCTGCCCCGGCTCGCCGAGACCGACGGGGTGGCCGCCAAGTGACCACCCCCCGGACAGAACACCTCGTCCTGCCCGGGGTCCTCACCGCCGAGCAGGCCGCCGCGACCGTCGCCGGCATCCTGGCCGCGCAGCGGGAGGACGGCGCGATCCCGTGGTTCCGCGGGCACCACCTCGACCCGTGGGACCACACCGAGGCCGCGATGGCCCTGGACGCGGCCGGTGAGCACGACGCCGCCGAGCGGGCGTACGACTGGCTCGCCCGGCACCAGAACGAGGACGGGTCCTGGTACGCCGCCTACGCCGACGGCGCCCACGACGAGATCACCGACCGCGCCCGCGAGTCCAACTTCGTCGCCTACATAGCCGTCGGCGTCTGGCACCACTACCTGTCCACGGGCGACGACACGTTCCTGGACCGCATGTGGCCGACCGTGTACGCGGCCGTCGAATGGGTGCTGCGGCTCCAGCAGCCCGGCGGCCAGATCGGCTGGCGCCGGGAGGACGACGGCACTGCGACGACGGACGCGCTGCTGACGGGCAGCTCCTCCGTCCACCATGCCCTGCGGTGCGCGCTCGCCATCGCCGAGGAACGCGAGGAGCCGCAGCCGGACTGGGAGTTGGCCGCCGGGTCCCTGCGCCACGCGATCCGCCGCCACCCGGAGCGCTTCCTGGACAAGGACCGCTACTCGATGGACTGGTACTACCCGGTCCTCGGCGGCGCGCTCACCGGAGCGGAGGCCAAGGCCCGCATCGAGGCGGACTGGGACCGGTTCGTCGTCCCCGGCCTCGGGGTGCGCTGCGTGGTCCCGAACCCCTGGGTGACCGGCGGCGAGTCCAGCGAACTCGCCCTGGCGCTGTGGGCGATGGGCGAGTCCGACCGGGCCCTGGAGATCCTCCAGTCCATCCAGCACCTGCGGGACGCCGACAGCGGCCTGTACTGGACGGGCTACGTCTTCGACGACGGCGTCATCTGGCCCCGCGAGCTGACCACCTGGACGGCCGGCTCCCTGCTGCTGGCCGTGGCCGCACTGGGCGGCCACGACGCCACGTGCGCGGTGTTCGGCGGGGAACACCTGCCGGCCGGACTGGACCCGGACTGCTGCGGCTGACCCCGCGAGGGTCCGGCCCGGCCGTCCGGCGGGGTCAGTGCCGGTGCATCCGGTTGGCTATGGCATGGCCCACGAACAGGTAGACCACCGCGGCGAGTCCGTATCCGGCGACCACCCGGGCCCAGGCCTCGTCGAAGGTGAAGAGGTCGTGGGACCAGCCGGCCAGCCAGGAGGCCGCGTCATGGACGAACTGGACCAGGCTGTTCGCCCGGTTCGCGTCCAACAGGTACATCAGGATCCACAGGCCGAGGATCAACGCCATGATGTCGGCGACGACCGCGATGACCGTCCCGGCCTGGTTCGCGCCGTTGCGATATCGAGGGGACATACTCTCCGGATTGCCGGGCGATGTGCCGTGAAACCCCCCAGGGAGCCCGGAGCCGACCCGGACCCGGCCCGGACACCACCCGGACGGCGTCCCCCGGGTGGCGCACCCGGCCGCCCCGGACGAGGCTGCCGGAGGAAGCAGACCGCTCGGGGAGGACACGTCCGGAGGACTCTCGTGCCCGTACCGATACGGCGCCTCGTCCTGGCGCTCACCTTGTGCTGCGCCCTGGTGGCGGGTGCCACCGCCTGTGGAGGCAGCGAGAAGAACAGCACGAAGGACACCGCGGCGGCACAGGCCGTCCCGGCCGTCGACAGTCCCAGCCCGACCACGTCCGAGGAGAAGCGCAGGTTCGCCAAGACCCGCTTCGTGGTGGACGCGGGCCTGGCCGCCGGCGCGACCTACCACTGGATCGTCAAGCCCTGGAAGGAAGGCAAGTTCAAGAAGGGCGCCAAGGGTCGCAAGACCGCCCTGATCAAGGCCGGCCTCGCCGGCGCCTTCGCCTACAACCGGCTGAAGGCGGCCCAGAAGAACGCCAAGGCCGACCCGACCCTCTCCAAGGCCCTCGAACCCCTCAGCAGCGGCATCGAGGCCCTGAAGAACCTGCCGTCCAAGCTCCGCAAGGGCGACGAGAACGCGGTGAACTCGTTCAACGACGTCATCGGCGATGTCAAGGACGCGGGCAAGAGCGCCGGTGCCCCGGTCAAGGACCAGGTGCCCTCGGCCTCCCAGCTGACCAAGGGCTAGGAGTTCAGCCGGCCGTCTCTGATCCCGGATCATCTGACGGCACGTCAGTTACCAGTGTGGGGGCGGCTGCACGACAACGGCCCCCCGCCCGGAAGGGCGAGGGGCCGGTGCGGTGGTGCGGCTCAGCCGCGCTGGATGCCCGAGGTGTCCTGGAGCACGCCACGGCGGCCGTCCTGGGTCTGCGCGACCAGCGCGGCACCGCGCTGCTCGACGGCCAGGTACCAGGTGCCCGGCGCCAGTTCGGCGATCTGGTTCGGCGAACCGTCCTCCGAGAACAGCGGGCGGGGCACCGGCACGGCGAACCAGAACGGCGAGAAGTCCGCGGCGACCGGCTGCGGCGCCGGGGCGGTGCCCTGCGCGGTCGGCGGCTGCTGCCCGAACGGCTGACCCGGCTGCGGCTGCGCACCGTAGGGCTGCTGCGGCTGGGCGCCCGGGTAGCCGTAACCACCGGGCGGCTGGGCGCCGTAGGGCTGCGGGGCGACCGGCTTGGGGGCCGGGACCAGGGCGGCCTGGAGGGCGGGCACCAGCGGGGTGGCGATGGCGGCGGCAGCCATGACGAGAGCTGCGATGAACCCGAGGACGAGACCGGCGCCGGCGTCCACGTTGTCGAGGTCGATCAGCGTCCACAGCAGCGTCCAGGCCGCCAGGATCGCGAAGGCGGTGCCGACCGCGGCCAGGTCGAGCCCGGCCACCTTGCGCGGCTGCGGCAGACAGCGGTTGACGACGATGAGAACGGCACCGATCACCGCGCCCATGTAGATGCCCAGGCCCATGCCCAGGTTGTCCCACGCGCTCCGGCTGTACGTGTCGCCGAAGCCGGAGATGCTGTAGAAGTCGAGGAACGACGCGATGAACAGCACCACCGCTGCTCCGATCACCACGCCGTCGCCTCTAGTGAGGGAGCGGATATTCACTTCAGGTCCTTCGTAGGTCGTCTCGTCGTCGGTAGACACTATCGCCCGCAAGATCCGGCTGTCCGGCCGGTTCCGCCCGCCGGTCACGAATCGCGCAGGAAACTCACGATTCCCTCAGAGATCCCTTGCGCGGCCCGCTGGCGCCAGGTGCCGCTGGTCAGCAGTGCCGCGTCCTTGCTATCGCGCATGTTGCCGCACTCGATGAACACCTTGGGAACCGTTGACAGATTGAGACCACCCAGGTCCGTACGCGTGACGAGACCGGTACCGTCGCCGAGGTAGTTGGAGGGCGGCTCCCCCGTCTCGCGGAGGAACTTGCCCGCGATGCGCACCCCGAGATCGTGGGACGGGCCGACGATGGCACGGGTGTCGGCGGCACCCGCGTGCACGGAGCCCGGCAGGATGACGTGGAAGCCGCGGTTGCCGGGGGCGGAGCCGTCGGCATGGATGGAGATCGCCGCGTCCGCGCGCGCGGTGTTGCCGATCCGGGCCCGCTCGTCCACGCACGGACCCCACGCCGGACTGTCGCCGCCGCGCGTGAGCTTCACCGTGGCGCCCTGCCGCTCCAGCAGCTCCCGCAGCCGCTGCGCCATGTCGAACGTGAACCGCGCCTCGGTGTAACCGTCGTTGGTGGACGTACCGGTGGTGTCGCACTCCTTGCGGTTCGTCCCGATGTCCACCGGGCGGTTGATCTCCGCCGTGTGCCGGAAGTTGCCCGGGTTGTGCCCCGGGTCGACGACGACGACCTTCCCCTTGAGCGGACCGGAACCGCCCGGCCGGGCCGAGGGCGAGCCGGACACCTTGCCGTCGTCACCGCCGCCGCTGCCACCGTTGTCGCTCTTGCCGCTCTTGCCGCTCGGGGAGGGGGCCGGGGCGGAGGACACCGCGGAGCTGCGCGGGGCCGGCGCGGGGGAGGCCGTACGGTCCGCACCGCCACCGCTGGCCCCCTCGTACACCACCCAGCCGAGCAGCGCCCCGGGCACCAGGGCGGCGAGCGCCACGGTCAGCGGGCGGCGCCGGGGCCGGCGGGGCTGCGGGGGATCGAAGTCCGGACCAACGTACGACACGTCTGCGACTCTAACCGGGGCCTCAGATCCCCGCTCCCGTTCGCCGCAGGACGCGTAGCGAGCCGGTCGCCGAGACCTCCTCGAACGCCCCGGAACCAAGGGCCCGCACGTACACCCGGTACGGCGCCTGGCCGGTGAACTCGTCCTCCGGGTGGGGGAAGACGTCGTGGATGACCAGCAGGCCGCCCTCGGCCACGTGCGGCGCCCAGCCGTCGTAGTCGGCCGTGGCGTGCTCGTCCGTGTGGCCGCCGTCGACGAACACGAACCCGAGCGGGGAGTTCCAGATCGCCGCGATCTGCGGGGAGCGGCCGACGAGGGCGACCACGTGCTCCTCCAGCCCCGCCCTGAACAGCGTGCGCCGGAAGGTCGGCAGCGTGTCCATCAGGCCGACCTCGGGGTCGACCGTCTCCGGGTCGTGGTACTCCCAGCCGGGCTGCTGCTCCTCGCTGCCCCGGTGATGGTCGACGGTCAGCGCCGTGACCCCGGCCGCGCGCGCGGCGTCGGCCAGCAGGACGGTGGAGCGCCCGCAGTACGTGCCGACCTCCAGCAGCGGCAGCCCGAGCCGGCCGGCGGTGACGGCGGCGTCGTAGAGGGCGAGCCCCTCGTCGAGGGGCATGAAGCCCTTCGCCGCCTCGAACGCGGCCAGGATCTCGGGCTTGGGAGCGGCGGGCATGGGGCGCCTTTCGGTCGTACGTCGGTCCGGGCGCCCATGCTGCCGCACCCCCGGTCACGCGTGGACAGGGGGTGCGGTGCGAGGGCGTGGAGCCGGACGGCGGAACGAGGTGTCCCGTCAGGCGCTCACGGTCTCCCCGGGCAGCGAGAGATCCAGGTCGACGGCCCGCTCCGCACCGGGATGCGTCGCCGAAGAAGCCAGCGGCCCATGGCCGGAGGCCCGCGCGGCCAGCACGTACGCCCCCTCGGCCGGGACGGCGAGCGCGTAGCTGCCGTCCTCGGCGGAGACGGTCGCACCCGCCTGCCGCCCCCGGCGGTCGATCAGGGTGACCTTGGCCCGGGCCACGGGCGCGCCGCCGGCGTCCAGGACCCGCCCCCGGAACCCGCGCAGCGCCTCCTCGGCCCGCTCCAGGTTGGCTTCCTCCTCACTGCTGGCCCGCAGCTGGGTGTGCTGCGCCGGGCGGGCCGCCTTCGGCAGGAAGACCGCCAGCAGCAGGCCCACCGCGACGGCGGCGGTGGCGATCAGGAAGGACACCCGGAACCCGTGCATGGTCGGGATCGCGACGCCGTTCACGTTGTTCGCGGTGTTGGCCAGCACCATGCCGATGACGGCGCTCGACACCGACGTGCCGATGGACCGCATCAGGGTGTTCAGGCCGTTGGCCGCGCCGGTCTCGGAGGCCGGGACCGCGCCGACGATGAGCGCGGGGAGCGAGGAGTAGGCGAGGCCGATGCCCGCGCCGAGGACGACGGACGTGATGATCGTCTGCCAGGCCGCGTCCATCAGGCCGAGGCCGCCGCCGTAGCCGATCGCGATGACGACCAGGCCGGTGATCAGAGTGACCTTGGGGCCGTAGCGGGCGGACAGACGGGCGTACACCGGAGCGGTGAACATCATCGTCAGGCCCAGCGGGGCCACGCACAGGCCCGCGACGACCATGGACTGGCCGAGGCCGTAGCCGGTCGCGGTGGGCAGCTGGAGGAGCTGGGGCAGGACGAGCGAGACGACGTAGAAGCTGACGCCGACCATGATCGAGGCCAGGTTGGTGAGCAGCACCTCGCGGCGGGCGGTGGTGCGCAGGTCGACCAGCGGCGCCTGGACCCGCAGCTCGTACACGCCCCACAGCAGCAGGACGACGACGGCCGCGGCGAACAGACCGAGCGTCGTGCCCGAGGACCAGCCCCAGTCGCTGCCCTTGGTGATCGGCAGCAGGAGCAGCACCAGACCGGCCGACAGGCCGAGCGCGCCGAGCAGGTCGAAGGAGCCCTCGGCGCGCATCGGGGACTCGGGGACGACGAGGAGGGTGAGCAGGATGGCGAGCGCGCCGAGGCCGGCGGCGCCGTAGAACAGGGCGTGCCAGTCGGTGTGCTGCGCGACCAGGGCCGCGGCGGGCAGCGCGAGGCCGCCGCCGACGCCGATCGAGGAGCTCATCAGGGCCATGGCCGAGCCCAGCTTCTCGCGGGGCAGCATGTCGCGCATCAGGCCGATGCCGAGCGGGATCGCGCCCATGGCGAAGCCCTGGAGGGTACGGCCGACGATCATCGTGAGCAGCTGGTCGGTGAAGGCGCTGACCAGGGCGCCGACCACCATCACGGCGAGGCTGAGGACCAGCATGCGGCGCTTGCCGTAGAGGTCGCCGAGCCGGCCCATGATCGGGGTGGCGACGGCGCCCGACAGGAGGGTCGAGGTGAGGACCCAGGTGGCGTTGCTGGGGGCGGTGTCCAGAAGCTGCGGCAGATCCTTGATGACCGGCACGAGCAGCGTCTGCATCACCGCGACCACGATGCCCGCGAAGGCGAGCACGGGGACCACGGCGCCGCCCGCTCTCCGGGTGGGCTGGTCGGTCGTCGTCTCTGGCATGGGGTGAGGCCTTCCGCGTGTCATAAGTGCTGGGTAAACCTCGTATGCACAGGCAACTATTCCGTTGCTTCGGGCCTCTAACGAATTCTTGACCGTTCCATGGGTTACTGACGCGGTGTCATGACGGGAGGAGAAAATTCTGGTGCGGACCGGGGCAACGGTCCGGGCGGCCCATGGACTCCTTCAGACATCTAGGAGGTGCCCATGGGGGACGGGAAGCAGACTCGGAACGAGGAGTTCCAGAGCTTCGTGGTCGGCCGCTGGCCGCGGTTGATGCGTACGGCATTTCTCCTCACGGGGGAGCAGCACGCCGCCGAGGACCTGGTCCAGTCGACGCTCGAACAGGTCTATGTGGCCTGGCGCCGGGTCGGCGGCGCCGACGACCCGGAGGCGTACGTACGGCGCGTGATGATCAACGCGCACGCGCGCAGACACCGACGGAGGCTCAGGGAGTTCCTGGCGCCGAAGGACGACTCCGGCCTGGTGCGCGAGGTGGCCGACACCGGCGACCGGATCGCCCAGGCCGACGACCGCAGCGCCCTGCTCAAGGCACTCGCGCAACTGCCCGTCCGGCAGCGGGAGGCGGTCGTGCTGCGCTACTGGGAGGACCTGACGGAGACACAGACGGCGGAGGCGATGGGCTGCTCGGTCGGCACGGTGAAGAGCAACGCGGCCAAGGGGATCGCGAAGCTCCGCGCCATACCGGGACTGGCCGACATGGTGACGCACGGAGGGCGGAAGTGATGAGCGCGGACCGGGAGAACCACGACATGACGCAGACGGACATCGCCCTCCTGCTCGCGGACGCGGCGGACGAGGTCGAGATCGGCATAGCCCCCGTCCAGGCCGTCATCCGCGGCGGCCGGCGCCGCAGAGCGCGGCGCTGGGCCGTGGCGGCGGCCACCGCCCTGGTGCTGGCGGGCTCGACGGGGGCCACGCTGGCCTTCGCCGGGCTGCCCGGGGAGCGCGCCGGCCGGGGGACGCCGATGGCGCCCGGCCCGGCGACCGCCGAGGAGAGACATGTGTACGACCCCCAGCGGACGGAGCTGGCGCGGGGCACCGAGCACGGCAAGCAGTGGCGGGTCTGGGTCGAGGTGTGGGGCGCGCCACGTGACGCGCGGGAGGCGGACCGGCAGTTCGACGCCATGGGGCGGATGGGCCTGCGGCCGGCCGTGGACAAGGCCGCCGACCTGGTCGGGAAGACGTCGTACTTCTCCATGCGGTCCTACGGCGGCGGCCGTTCCCTGGTGGTCATGTTCGACACGCACCAGAGGATCGACCGCCTCTCGGGCACCGACCTCATGGCCGCCGCCGTCAGCCTGGACAAGGTCGGCCCCACGGTCCCGGAACGGCTGGTGGTCGGTCATGTGGCGAAGACCGCCCGGGAGGTCACCTGCCACTGGAAGGACGGCAGTTCCACGGTGGCCCGGCCGGCGGGCTCCACGACGGCCGCCCCTGACGGCACCGCGCTGATCCGCCCGGTCGCGGGCTACCCGGGAGGCAACTGGTTCGTGTGCCTCGCCCCGGAGGGGACGGCCTACGAGGACGCGGACGTGACGGAGTGACCCCGGGTGCGGGCGCGGGTGCACTGTGCCGGCGATTTCAGCGACGGTCGGCCCGGAGGGGGTGGCCTACGACGTCGCGGATGTGACGGAGGGACCAGGGGTGCGGGAGGGCCCTGCTCAGAGCCAGCCCTGCTGCCGGGCTTCCCGTACCGCTTCGGCCCGGTTGCGGGTGCGGGTCTTGCCGATGGCGGAGGAGAGGTAGTTGCGGACGGTCGACTCGGACAGGTGCAGCCTGCCGGCGATGTCCGCGACGGTCGCCCCGTCCACCGACGCCGTCAGCACCTCCCGCTCACGGGGCGTCAGCGGATTCGGCCCGGCGCTGAGCGCGGCGGCCGCCAGCGCCGGATCGACCACGGTCTCCCCGGTGAGCACACGCCGGATCGCCGCGGCCAGCTCCTCCACGGGCCCGTCCTTGACGAGGAAGCCGGCCGCTCCGGCCTCCATGGCCCGGCGCAGATATCCCGGCCGGCCGAAGGTGGTGAGGATCAGCACCCGGCAGTCGGGAGCCTGGTCCCGCAGCTCGGCCGCCGCGTCCAGCCCGCTCATGCCCGGCAGCTCGATGTCCAGCAGGGCCACGTCCGGCCGGTGCGTGAGCACGGCGTCCACGATGCCGTCGCCCGAGCCCAGCTGGGCCACGACCTCGATGTCCTCCTCCATGCCGAGGAGCAGGGCGAGAGCGCCACGCATCATGCCCTGGTCCTCGGCCAGCAGCACCCGGATGCGTGTGCCGGGCCGGTGGTCCCGGGGCATCTCGTCGTCCATCGCCACAGGTTACGCCGGGCGGCCCGAGCAGCCCCGCGTGAGGCCGGTGTGGCGGTCGGCCGTTGACCGTGGGGGTCGGTGCGCGCTCGCGGAAATTGCCTACCGTGGCCGTCGGAAAGGGCGGAGACTCGGCTCATGGCTGACATGGGGGCGTTCCAGGAGGCGGTCACCGCGTGGGCGGCCGGTGGGCCGGGAGGCCCCGCGCGGGAGCTGGCCGCGCGGCTGCCCGTCCGGGCGGCCGTCCTGCTCGAAGGGCCGAGCGACGCCGCGGCGGTCGGCGCGCTGGCCGTGGGCCGCGGCCGGGACCTGGCGGCCGAAGGGGTCTGCGTCCTGCCGATGGGCGGGGCGATGAACGTCGGGCGGTTCGCCGGCCTCCTCGGGCCGGCCGGACTGGGCCTGCGCCTCACCGGGCTGTGCGACGAGCGGGAGCGCCCGTACTACGCCCGCGGCTGGGAGCGGGCCGGTGCGGCACAGCACGGCTTCTTCGTCTGCGCGGCGGATCTGGAGGACGAGTTGATCCGCGCGCTGGGCGTGGCCCGGGTGACGGAACTGGTCCGGGTGGAGGGCGACCTGCGCGCGCTGCAGACCTTCCTGCGTCAGCCCGCCCAACGCGGCCGCACGGCACAGCAGCAGTTGCGGCGCTTCCTCGGCACGAAGAAGGGGCGGAAGATCCATTACGGCCGTGTCCTGGTCGAGGCCCTCGAACCCGATCACGCACCCGCCCCGCTCGACGGTCTGCTCACCAGCCTCTGAGCGGATCCCTTGACCCGAGCCGCTGACCCGAGCCTCTGACCGGAGCCCTTGCGCCCGTAAAGACTCGGCATGGTCCGGTGCGGCGGGGGTTGACGCGTCTTGACGGTGCACAAACAATCGCCCCTGCTATCACCCGTTGCAATCGCCCGCGTTGTGCTCGTGCATTTCCAGAAATCCACAGCAATTCCGTAGGTGAACGAGTTCGGTATTTCGATCGAACGACGTTCGGGATGTCGGACGACAAGCCCTCGCCCCACGACGAACCCGAGGTGCACCGTGCTGTCGAGAACCCCCCGCGCCCCCGGCGCCCAACGCGCCCCCCGCGCCCTCCTCGCACTCCTCGCCGTCTGCGCCACCCTCGCCGCGCTGTTCCTCGGCGCCGGCGCGCCCCCGGCCGCCGCCGCGAGTTCGCTGCCCTGTGACCTCTACGCCGCCGCCGGCACCCCCTGCGTCGCCGCGCACAGCCTGGCCCGGGCGCTGTACGCGTCGTACAACGGACCGCTGTACCAGGTGCAGCGCGCCAAGGACGGGGCGAAGACGAACATCGGTCTGCTGTCCCCCGGCGGGTACGCCGACGCCGCCGCCCAGGACTCCTTCTGCTCCGGCACGACCTGCGTCATCACCGAGATCTACGACCAGTCCCCGCGCCACAACGACCTCACGATCGAGGGCGCGGGCGGAGCCGGGGCCGCCGACGTGGGCGCGCCCGCGGACGCCCTGCCGGTGACCGCCGGCGGCCACCAGGTCTACGGCCTGGAGATCTCCGCCGGCATGGGCTACCGGGACAACTCCACCTCGGGCGTGGCCGTGAACGGGCAGGCCGAGGGGATGTACATGGTGACCTCGGGCACGCACGTCAACAACCGCTGCTGCTTCGACTACGGCAACGCCGAGACCAACAACATGGACACCGGCAACGGCCACATGGACGCCATCAACTTCGGCACCGAGTGCTGGTTCTCGCCCTGCTACGGGCCGGGCCCCTGGGTGCAGGCAGACCTGGAGAACGGGCTGTTCCAGTCCGACGCCGGCTACAGCAGGAACACCTCCAACACCGGGACGGGCCCGCTGCCGTTCGTGACCGCGCTGCTGAAGAACAACGGCCAGAACCATTTCGCGCTGAAATACGGAAACGCCCGATCGGGCGGGCTGACGACCACCTATTCCGGGGGTGAGCCGACCGCGGGCGGATACTCCCCCATGCACCAGGAGGGCGCGATCGTCCTCGGCACCGGCGGTGACAACAGCAACGGCTCGATCGGGTCCTTCTTCGAGGGCGTGATGACCGCCGGCATCCCGACCGACGCCGCCGACAACGCGGTCCAGGCCAACATCGTCTCCGTCGGCTACGGCGGCCCGACCGGCAGTACCGGCACACTGAGCCCCGGCTCCGAGATCTCCGTGCGGGCCACGACCTCCTGCTGCACCGGCGACTACGTCCGCCACCAGAACGACGCGGCCGTCATCTCCCCGCTGACGTCGAGCAGTTCGTCCCTCGACAAGAACGACGCCACCTGGATCGTCCGCCGCGGACTGGCCGACAGCTCCTGTGTCTCCTTCGAGTCGCGGAACTACCCCGGTGACTTCCTGCGGCACTTCGACTACCGGGTCCACCGGCAGCCGATGGACGGCACCGCCCAGTTCCGGGCCGACGCCACCTTCTGCCCGCAGACCGGCAGGAGCGGCACCGGCACCTCGTTCGCCTCGTACAACTACCCGACGCGCTACCTGCGCCACTACGACCACAGTCTCTACATAGCGAGCAACGGCGGAACCAACGCCTTCGACAGCGCCACGTCCTGGACGGCGGACGTCAGCTGGGCGGTCACAGGGCCCTGGGCGCCGTAGCCGCCGCCGGCACCGGTTCGTCACCGCCCACCGGAAGGTCGGCGGTGACCGTGAAGCCGCCGCGTGGCGCCGGGCCGGCCGTGAGGGAGCCGCCCGCCGCCGCGAGGCGTTCGGTCAGCCCCTTCAGTCCCGTACCGCCCGCGCTCGCGCCGACGGGAGTCCCGGCGCCCGTGCCGTTGTCCGTGACCGTCAGCCGGACCCGTTCGGCGGCTCCCTCGACGGTGATCTCGCAGCGGTCGGCACGGCTGTGCCGGACGACGTTGGTGACCGCCTCGCGCACCACCCAGCCGAGCAGCGCCTCGGTCTGCGGGGCCAGCGGCGCCCCGGACTGGCGGACCACCGGCTCCACGCTCGCCGCGGAGAGCGCCGACCGGGCCCGGGTCAGCTCGGTGGCCAGGCTGCCCTCGCGGTAGCCGGTCACCGCCTCCCGGATCTCGGTGAGCGCCTGCCGGCCCACCGACTCGATGTCCGAGATCTGTGCCAGCGCCGCGTCGAGGTCGCGTGGCGCCAGCCGGCGGGCCGCCTCCGACTTCACCACGACCACCGACAGGGTGTGCCCGAGCAGGTCGTGCAGATCGCGGGAGAAGCGCAGCCGCTCCTCCGCCACCGCCCGCCGGGCCAGCTCCTCCCGGGCGGCCCGCAGTTCCCGCACGGCCTCGGACAGGCTGAGGATCGCGGCGGTGACCATGCTGGACAGGAAGGTGGCGTAGGCGATGCCGGACGCGTCGTCCCAGCCGTCCCGCAGCCAGGTGGCGGCTCCCGCGTAGAGCGTGAGCAGCAGGCCCACGCGGCCCAGCCAGGGCCCGCGCAGGGTGGCGCCCGTGGCGAGGCCCAGCAGCGGGAAGAACATCAGCCAGTTGCCGCCGTATCCGAGGGCGAGGCCCGTCGTGACCAGGCCGAGCAGGCCCAGCGCCACCCGGGTGGACGTCGACTCGCGCCTGGCCCGGTCGAATGCGCGGAAGGTGACGTAGACGTAGAGGGAGTTGAAGGCGAGCAGGCCCAGACCACCGATCCACGGGTTCGGGGTCTCGCCCTGGATGACGTTGGAGAAGGAGCCCATGCCCAGCAGCAGCCAGGGCAGCAGGGTGAAGCCGGTGGGCGGCGGGCCCGGACGCTCGGCGGCCGAGAGGTCCCCGCCCTCGCGCCGGGCGGCCCGCCGTGCGGCCCGGAAGCGCCGCACGTCCGCCCGCCACACCAGCCGTTCCCGCTGCCAGGCCGCCATCTGGCAGCTCAGGCTCCGCCACCACGTCATCTCCGATTCCCCCGTCTCAGTCGTTCGAACGACCCCTCCCGCGTGAGAGCGGGAGGGCGGCACAACGTACGGATCGAACGGTACGGAACCGGGCCCGGCCCCGGGCAGACACGTGTGTACCGAATCGGGCAGGACAAATGTCACGGCCGACCGGTCTGACGCGGAGTCAGGAGCTTTCGCAATCGCGTGGGCTCGGCTATACAGCGGTGGCTCGGCTATACAGGGGGCGCCGGGCTGGAACGCGTTCTAGGTCCGCACGTGGACGACCTCGGTGCGGCCGGCGGTGCGGACGTCGGAACCGAGGTCTTGAGACCCGTCAGGAGCCCCATGCCCATCGACGCCGCCAAAGCACTCGCCGCCGAGCCCCGGTCGGGAGAGATCTCCTGGACGTGCAAGGACGTCCTGCTCTACCACCTCGGCATCGGCGCGGGCGTCCCCGCCACCGACCCCGACGAACTGCGCTACACCCTGGAGTCCCGGCTGCACGTCCTGCCCAGCTTCGCCACCGTCGCGGGCGCCGGCTCACCGGGTGTGATCAGCGGGCTGTCCATGCCCGGCGTCGACGTCGACCTCTCCCGCGTCCTGCACGGCGGCCAGACACTCACCCTGCACCGCCCCGTCCCGGCCGAGGGCACCGCCACCGCCACCGGCCGCATCGCCGCCGTGTACGACAAGGGCACGGCGGCCGTCCTCGTCATGCGTACCGAGGTCGCCGACGCCGAGGGCCCGCTGTGGACCGACGACGCGCGGATCTTCGTACGGGGAGAGGGCGGCTGGGGCGGCGACCGGGGACCGTCCGCCCGGCCCGAACCGCCCGCCGGGGAGCCGGACCGGGTCGTCGAGCGGCGCCTGCGCGAGGACCAGGCACTGCTCTACCGCCTGTCCGGCGACTGGAACCCCCTGCACGCCGACCCCGAGTTCGCCGAGGTCGCCGGCTTCGAACGGCCCGTCCTGCACGGCTTGTGCACCTACGGCGTCACGCTCAAGGCGGTCGTCGACACCCTGCTCGGCGGGGACGTGAGCCGGGTGCGGTCGTACGCCACGCGGTTCGCCGGGGTCGTGTACCCGGGGGAGACCCTGCGGATCCGCATGTGGGCCTCGGAAGCCTCCGTGCGGGCCGCCGTGAGCGCCGTCGAACGGGACGACGCGCCCGTCCTCGTCGACACCATCGTTCAGCACTCCTGACGGGCCGCGAGTGAGAGACCGCGAGTGACAGACCGCGAGGGGAGCCGCACCATGCGCGCAGCCGTACTGCACGAGATGGGCCAGGAAAAGCTTCCGGCGCTGTGGTGGCGGCCGCCGGGGGGAGACCTTCGCGGCGGCCGAGGTGCTGGGGCTCAGGCGAGAATGAGGCGAAGGGAGGCGGGGATGAGGCGAAGGGGAAGACGGGGATGAGGGCGGCCGGGGCAAGGCGAAGGGGGCGCCCGCCGAGCGGGAGCCCCCTCTTCTTCACTGCCGTCAGGCAGCCACCTCCGCCGTCTCCTGGGCCGGCTTGCGATGCCGGCCGTGCGGAGTCGACTCGCTCTCCTGGGCCGCGATCGGGCCCCGGTGCCGGCCGTGGCCGGCGTTCTGGGAAGAGCCGGCAGACAGCTGCTCAGTGGTGCTGGTGTCGCTCATCGGACGTATTCACCCCGTCAAACTGATCTTTCGTACAGCCGGGCGAGTGTAACCGGCGCACCACGGGCCGAATCCAGGCGCACACGCCAACCGGCACTAGTTCGTTACAAGACGCCCCAAGGGTGCCTGCTGCAACGGCACGGGCCGGGCCGGCGCCGGCACCGGAGGACCCGGTTCCGCCCCCGCCGGAACCCCCCGCTCCAGGGCCCCGGCAGCGCCGCCGCCCCGGTCCGGACCCTGGATGGCCCCCGCCCCTTCCGAGGCCGCGCCCTCCGCGACCGCACCCTCCGGGACTGCACCCTCCCTGACCGCGGTCGCGTACCCGCCCGGTGCCGGCACGTCCGACACGCCGCACGGAGTCGCCACCGTGGAGTACGGCAGGCGCAGCACCCCGTCGCGTGTACACAGCCCGGTGCCCGCCAGCCAGCCCTCGGGCGCCGGGAGGTGCCGGACCTCCCGGTCGGCCGGGCGCCACACGCCCACCCAGGTGCCGAGGGCCCCGTCGAGCCGCAGGCCCACCGCGCAGTTCTCCGGCATCAGCACCTGCCCGGGCTGGATCGCGAACGGCGTCACCACGCAGTCCGGCACCCGCAGGCACTCCGGGAACCGCACCGGCAGGGTGCTGCCGAGGACACCCCAGCCCAGGCGTTCCCGCCCGGGCGAGGGCGCGTCCGAGGAGATCAGCAGCAGGCCGCTGTCCGGATCGGCGAGCAGCAGCCGGTCGTCGCTGTCCTCCGCGATCTGGAGCAGCGGCGAGACCTCGCCTGCGCGCTCCAGGTCCACCACGACCGTCTTGGTGCGTCCGTCCAGCTCCCGGTCCAGCGCCAGCATCCGCCCGGAGCCGTCCAGCCAGACCCCGCCCGAGCAGCGCCCCGGCACCTCGGCGCAGCGCTCCGGGCCGAACGCCCCGCCCGCCACCAGCCACACCACGCTGGAGCGCGGTCCGACCGCGAGGGCGTACGCCCGGGCGCCCCCCGGTGCCGGTGGGAGCAGGGTGAGCCGGGTGCCGGGCCCGGCGCACTCCACCGCGCCCAGCGGCAGCTCACCGGTGCCGGGCCCGGTCGGGTACAGCAGCGAGAAGGCGTGCCGCCCGGCCACCAGGCGGTGGATCAGCACCCGCCCGTCGCCCATGGGCTGCACCTCGGTCCCGGGCTCCTCGGGCTGGTTGCCGGGCAGGGGCACCGCGTACGGCTCCGGGCCGTCCAGGGTCCAGCGCTCGGGGAACCAGGAGTCACCGTCCCGGGCGAGCCGGGCGGCGTACGCGCCGTCCGCCGTGATGGCGCATCCCGCCCGCGGCACGCCGCCGGTCCCGTCCGTGGAGGGGGGTTCGATCGCACAGGCCGTCATCGTTCGGTCACCTCCGGCGACGAAGCTAGTTTTCGCACGCGCAGGCGGGGGACCGGCCCTCCCCGGCTTCACACGTACGGGTGGTGCAGAAGCGATTCACCTGAGGAAACCGGGGCGTCCGTGCTGAGCGGGGTCAGACCGGACGCATGCGGTACAGCCCCGCCGAACAGCCAGGTAGCCTTGGGCCGTGCCCCGTCTGTCTGAAGTCATCGCCGCGCTGGAGAACCTGTGGCCGGCCGAGCGGGCCGAGTCCTGGGACGCGGTCGGCACGGTCGTGGGCGACCCCGCCCAGGAGGTCACCCGGGTCCTGTTCGCCGTCGACCCCGTCCAGGAGATCGTGGACGAGGCCGTGAAGCTCGGCGCCGACCTGCTGGTCACCCACCACCCGCTGTATCTGCGCGGCACGACCACGGTCGCGGCCACGCACTTCAAGGGCCGGGTCGTGCACACGCTGATCAAGAACGACATCGCTCTGCACGTCGCCCACACCAACGCCGACACCGCCGACCCGGGAGTCTCCGACGCCCTCGCCGGGGCCCTCGACCTCCGCGTCGTACGCCCCCTCGTGCCGGATCCCACCGACCCCGAGGGCCGCCGGGGCCTGGGCCGCGTCTGCGAACTCGACCACCCCCTCACCGTCCGTGAGCTGGCCGCCCGCGCCGCCGAGCGGCTGCCCGCCACCGCGCAGGGCATCCGGGTGGCCGGCGACCCCGAGTCCGTCGTCCGCACCATCGCCGTCAGCGGCGGCTCCGGCGACAGCCTCTTCGACCAGGTCCGCGCAGCCGGCGTCGACGCCTTCCTCACCGCTGACCTGCGCCACCACCCGGCCTCCGAGGCAGTGGCCCACAGTCCCCTCGCGCTGCTCGACGCGGCGCACTGGGCCACCGAGTGGCCCTGGTGCGAGCTGGCCGCGAGCCAGCTCGACGAGATCTCCGACCGTCACGGCTGGGACCTCCGCGTCCACGTCTCCAAGACGGTCACCGACCCCTGGACCGCCCACGCGGCGTCCACCGCCCACCCGTCGCCCACCACCACCCTTCCAACGAGCGCTTCGCGCGCCCCTTCCGATACCACGGGAGCCCCCAACTGAACGCCGCGCCCGCCGACCAGATCCGACTTCTCGACGTCCAGGCACTCGACGTCCGCCTGCAGCAGCTCGCGCACAAGCGGAGGTCCCTGCCCGAGCACGCCGAGATCGAGTCGCTGACGAAGGACCTCACGCAGCTGCGCGACCTGCTCGTGGCCGCGCAGACCGAGGAGAGCGACTGCGCCCGCGAGCAGACCAAGGCCGAGCAGGACGTCGACCAGGTGCGCCAGCGCGCCGCCCGCGACCAGCAACGCCTGGACTCCGGGGCGGTCACCTCGCCGAAGGACCTCTCCAACCTCCAGCACGAGATCGCCTCTCTCGCCAAGCGGCAGGGCGACCTGGAGGACGTCGTCCTGGAGGTCATGGAGCGCCGTGAGGCCGCGCAGGAGCGGGTGAACGAGCTGACCGGGCGGGTCGCCTCCGTGCAGTCGAAGATCGACGACGCGACCGGCCGCCGGGACGCGGCGTTCGAGGAGATCGACGGCGAGACCGCCTCGGTGACCAAGGAGCGCGAGGTCGTGGCGGCCTCCGTCCCCGCGGACCTGCTGAAGCTCTACGACAAGCTGCGCGAGCAGCAGGGCGGCATCGGCGCGGCCAAGCTGTACGCCCGCACCTGCCAGGGGTGCCGGCAGGAGCTGGCCATCACCGAGCTGAACGAGATCCGCGCGGCGGCGCCGGACACGGTGGTCCGCTGCGAGAACTGCCGCCGCATCCTGGTGCGTACGGCCGAGTCGGGTCTGTAGGGGGCTTCAGGGGTGCGGGAGTTCATCGTCGAGGCCGACGGCGGGTCGCGGGGCAACCCCGGGCCCGCGGGCTACGGGGCGGTCGTGCTCGACGGGGCCACGGGTGAGGCCCTGACCGAGGCCGCGGAGTACATCGGCGTCGCCACGAACAACGTCGCCGAGTACCGCGGCCTCCTGGCCGGCCTCCGTGCCGCGCACGCCCTCGACCCGTCGGCCCGGGTCCACGTCCGCATGGACTCCAAGCTCGTCATCGAGCAGATGTCGGGCCGCTGGAAGATCAAGCACCCCGACATGAAGCCACTGGCGACACAGGCGAGGTCCGTCTACCCCCCGGACCAGGTCACCTACGAGTGGATCCCCCGCGAGCGGAACAAACACGCGGACCGCTTGGCGAACGAGGCGATGGACGCGGGCGCGAAGGGCGAGCAGTGGTCACCGTCACGCTCCCGCGCGGCCCTCGACACCCCGCCCGCCACCCCCGAGCCGTCGGGCCCGCCCGGAGACGCGGCGGCGGGCGCGGCAAGGGCCCGCGCGGCCCTGGCGGAGGGCCGGGCCGCCGGTGCGGCTCCTGAACCCGCCGCCGCTGCGGGCAGTCGTGCCGCCGGTGCGGCACGGGTGGGCGATGGGGGTGCCCCCGCGCGAGCGACGCGGAGCGTGGGGGAGGCACCTCCCGGCGAGCAGCGCCCTACGACTCCCAGCGCCGGGCACGCTCTCGCCGAGGAGGGCCCTGCGCCGGCCGGCGAGGAGCGCCCGTCCAGCTCCGGCGCGGAGACCGTGCACGAGCAGCGCGTCACCAGTGCCCCCGGCTGGAGTGCCGCCCCCGACCTGGGCGCGCCCGCCACCCTGGTCCTCCTCCGGCACGGCGAAACCCCCCTGACCCCCCAGAAGCGCTTCTCCGGCAGCGGCGGCACCGACCCCTCCCTCTCCGCCGTGGGCCGGGAGCAGGCGCACCACGTCGCCGAGGCCCTGGCGCGGCGCGGCACCATACAGGCCGTCGTCGCCTCCCCCCTCGCCCGCACCCGGGAGACCGCCGGGATCGTCGCCGCCCGTCTGAACCTGGACGTCACGCTCGAAGACGGCCTGCGCGAGACGGACTTCGGCGCCTGGGAGGGCCTGACCTTCGGCGAGGTCCGCGAGCGCCACCCGGACGACCTCGACGCCTGGCTCGCCGACCCGGAGGCCCACCCCACCGGCGGCGGCGAGAGCTTCGCCGAGACGGCCGTCCGGATCGCCGCGACCCGCGACAAGCTGATCGCGGCCCACGCGGGCCGTACGGTCCTGCTGGTCACGCACGTCACCCCGATCAAGACCTTCGTCCGCCTCGCGCTCGGCGCCCCGCCCGAGTCGCTGTTCCGGATGGAGCTCTCGGCGGCCTCCCTGTCGGCGGTGGCGTACTACGCGGACGGCAACGCGAGCGTGCGGCTGTTCAACGACACCTCTCACCTGCGCCCCTGAGTCACCCGGGCGGCTGCGCCCCTGAGTCACCCGGGCGGCGACGCCCTTGAGTCACCTGGCCGGTTGCGCCCCCGAGCCGCCCGGGGGCCTCAACCCGGCCGCCGTACGCGCCAGTTCCTCGATCCGCCCCCAGTCCCGGGCGGCCACCGCCTCCTCCGGAACCATCCAGCTCCCGCCCACGCAGCCGACGTTGGGGAGGGCCAGGTACGCCGGCGCGGTCTCCGGCCCGATCCCGCCCGTGGGACAGAACCGGGCCTGCGGCAACGGCCCGGCCAGCGACCGCAGGTACGCCGTACCGCCCGCCGCCTGTGCCGGGAAGAACTTCATCTCCCGCACCCCGCGCTCCAGCAGCGCGACGACCTCCGAGGTGGTCGACACCCCGGGCAGGAACGGCAGCCCGGACCCGCGCATCGCCTCCAGCAGCGCCTCCGTCCACCCGGGACTGACCAGGAACCGCGCCCCGTCCGCCGTACAGGCGTCCACCTGCTCCGGCGTGATCACCGTACCCGCCCCGACCACGGCCTCCGGGACCTCGGCGGCGATGGCCCGGAGCGCGGCGGGCGCGGCCGGGGTGCGCAGGGTCACCTCGATCGCGGGCAGCCCGCCCGCGACCAGCGCCCGCGCCAGCGGTACGGCGTCGGCGGCGTCGGAGAGCACCACCACGGGCACGACGGGGGCGAGATCCAGCACGGAGGCAGCCGGGAACGGGGGCAGCGGCGAGGTCATGCGCTCATCGTGCCCAGGGACTGCAATCTCCGCAATGAGCGTTGCGTATGCTGCAACGCCTCACGGTGTCGTCACGGTGTCCTCAGTGGACCTCGTCCACCAGCACATCCAGCGCCCACGCCTTGCCCGTCTTCCCGGGCGCCTCCGCCTCCACGACGTAACCCAGCTCCCGCAGCACCCCCACCAGCTCCGCCGGATCCTTCGGCGCGACCCCGGAGGTCAACAGGCTGCGGACGATCCGGCCCTTCGTCGCCTTGTTGAAGTGGCTGACGACCTTGCGGGTCGGCGCGTGCAGCACCCGTACCGTCGCCGTGTGCCCGGCCACCTCGCCCTTCGGGCGCCAGGCCGCCGCGTACGCCGAGGACCGCAGGTCGAGGACCAGGCCGTCGGCCGCCGCCGGCAGCACCTCGGCCATCGGCGCCCGCCAGTGCCCGGCCAGCGCGCCCAGCCCCGGCAGCTTCACCCCCATCGAGCAGCGGTAGGAGGGAATCCGGTCCGTCACCCGAACCGCACCCCACAGCCCGGAGAAGACCAGCAGCGACTCCGCCGCACGGCGCCGCGCCGCCGCGTCCAGCGTGGCCAGGCCGAGGGCGTCGTACAGGACACCGGTGTAGACCTCCCCGGCCGGGCGGGCGCCTGCCGTGTGCAGCCCGGCGTTCTTCGCGACCTCGCCGCGCAGCCCCTCGCTCAGCCCCAGCACCTCGCGCGCCTTGACCTCGTCACCGGAGCACAGCTCGACCAGCTCCCCGAGCACGGCCTCCCGCGCGGCGGTCAGCCCCGGCAGGGACAGCGACTCCAGCTGAAGCGGGGCACCCTCGCCCGCGTTCGCCTTGCCTTCCGAGGGCGGCAGCAGGACCAGCAACACGTACTCCTCACGTAGACCTCCGCGCCAGGGTACGGCGTGACTCCCGTGCCACCTCGGCCTACGCTCGCTCCATGCCCCGCCGCAAGATCCGCGTCACCGGCGCCCCCGAAGCCCCCCTCCGCGCCGCGCTCGCCGCGCTCCGCTCCGAGCTCGGCATCCCGGAGGCCTTCCCGCCGGAGGTCCAGGCGGCGGCCGAGCAGGCGGCCAAGGACCCGGCCCTGCCGCTGTACGACGGCACCGACATCCCCTTCTTCACCCTGGACCCGCCCACTTCCACCGACCTCGACCAGGCCGCCCACCTGTCCCGGCGGGGCACCGGCTACCGCGTCCGGTACGCCATCGCCGACGTCGCCGCCTTCGTCGCACCCGGCGGAGCCCTGGACGCGGAGGCGCACCGGCGGGTGACCACCCTGTACTTCCCGGACGAGAGGGTCCCGCTGCACCCCACCGTGCTCAGCGAGGGCGCGGCCAGCCTGCTGCCCGGCCGGACCCGGCCCGCCGCGCTGTGGACGATCGACCTGGACGCGGAGGGCCGCACCCTCGCCGTCGACGTGCGCCGGGCCCTGGTCCGCAGCCGGGCCAAGCTCGACTACGCCCACGTACAGCGGGACATCGACGCGGGAACGGCCGAGGAACCCGTCGCGCTGCTCAGGGAGATCGGCGAGGCACGGGAACGCCTGGAGGCCGAGCGCGGCGGGATCTCCCTGCACGTGCCCGAACAGGAGATCGTCGAGCAGGACCACACCTACGCGCTGCGCTACCGCGCCCCGCTGCCCGCCGACCGCTGGAACGCCCAGCTCTCCCTGCTCACCGGCATGGCCGCCGCCGATCTCATGCTCGCCCACGGCACCGGCATCCTGCGCACCCTCCCCACCGCCCCCGACGGCGCCGTCGGGCGGCTGCGCCGTACCGCCACCGCCCTGCACATCGACTGGCCGCACCACGTGTCGTACGCGGCCCTGCTGCGCACCCTGGACCCGCACGACCCGCACCACGCGGCCTTCCTCCAGGAGTGCACCACCCTGCTGCGCGGGGCCGGCTACACCGTCTTCCGGGACGGCGAGCTGCCCGCGCTCACCACGCACGCGGCCGTCGCCGCCGCCTACGCGCACTGCACCGCCCCGCTGCGCCGCCTCGCCGACCGGTACGCCTCGGAGATCTGCCTCGCCGCCGTCGCCGGCCACGAGACGCCCGACTGGGTGCTCGCGGTGCTGGACGCGCTGCCCCGGCGGATGGCCGACGGCTCCCGGCGCGCGGGCACGGTCGAGCGCGAGTGCGTCGACATCGTGGAGGCGGCCCTGCTCAAGGACCGGGTCGGGGACGTCTTCGACGGCTGTGTCGTGGACGTGGACGAGCGCCGGCCGACCGTGGGCACCGTCCAGGTGATGTCCCCGGCGGTCATCGGACGCGTCGAGGGCACGGACCTGCCGCTCGGCGAACGCCTGCGCGTCCGGCTCACCAGCGCCGACCCGGGCACGTCGAAGATCCTCTTCGCCGTGGCGTGAGCGCCTGCACGAGCGCGGCATGGAATGGCGGCTTCCGGCGCTGTAGCCGGTGACTGGGGCGCGACGGGCGCCGGCGGCGGGAGTCGTGAGGGGACGGTCCGATGGGGGAACAGGCACGGTGGACACGGGCCCGGCTGGGCCGCTGCGGGCCCCCGCTCGACCTGCTCACCGCGAGCTTCCGCCGGCACGTCTACGCCCCGCACGCCCATGACGAGTACACGATCGGCGTCTGCGTCGGCGGCTCCGAGATCATCGACTACCGGGGCGGCCACATCCGCACCGGCCCCGGCACGATCGTCGTCCTCGAACCCGGCGAGATGCACACCGGCGGCCCCGGCAACCCCACCGACGGCTACGCCTACCGCGCCCTGTACGCCGAGCCGTCCCTGCTGGCAGACGGCACCCTCTGCGGCCTGCCGCACTTCCGCGAGCCCCTCATCGACGACCCGGCGCTCGCCCGGGCCCTGCGCACCGCCCACACGCGACTCAGCGCCTGCCCCGACCCGCTGGAGGCCGAATCCGTTCTGCCCTGGGTGCTCACGGCCCTCGCCCGCCGGCACTCCACGGCACGCCCGCTCCCCGACCGCGTGCCCGGCGCCGACGCCATAGCCCGCACGGTCCGCGACCGCCTCGCCGACGAACTCACCGACCCGCCCTCCCTGGCCCTGCTCGCCACCGACCTCGGCCTGTCCCGCTACCAGCTCCTGCGCGCCTTCCGTACGACGATGGGCATACCCCCCTACGCCTGGCTCGCCCAGCACCGGGTCACCAAGGCGCGCGTCCTGCTGGAGAGCGGCCTGCGCCCCGCCGAGGTGGCCACCCTCGTCGGCTTCGCCGACCAGGCCCACCTGACCCGCTGGTTCCGCCGGGTGCTCGGGGTGACCCCGGCGGCCTACCGCAACAGCGTTCAAGACAGGCCCGGACCGGGAGGCCGACACTCGGCCGTATGACTGCACGCGGCTGGTTCCTGTTCTCCCTGATGGGAGTGGTCTGGGGCATCCCCTATCTGATGATCAAGGTGGCGGTGGACGCGGTGTCCCCGCCCGTGGTGGTGTTCACGCGCTGTGCGCTCGGCGCGGCCCTGCTGCTCCCGTTCGCCCTCCGCCAGGGCGGCTTCGGGGACGCGATACGACGTCACTGGCGTCCCATGCTGGCCTTCGCGGTCCTGGAGATCATGATCCCCTGGTTCACCCTGACCGACGCCGAACGGCACCTGTCCAGCTCGACGGCGGGCCTGCTGATCGCGGGCGTGCCGATCGTCGGCGTGGTCCTGGCCCGGCTCCTGGGCGACACGGAACACCTCGGCGTCCGCCGGGTCTCGGGCCTGACCCTGGGGCTGGCCGGGGTGGCGGTCCTCACCCTCCCGCACCTCACCGGTGGCGACGCCCGCTCCCTGGCGGAGGTCCTGGTGACGGTCCTGGGCTACGCCACGGCCCCTCTGATCGCCGCCCGCCGCCTCAAGGAGGTCCCGTCCCTCCATCTGACGGCCGCCTGCCTCACCCTGGCCGCCCTGGTCTACGCCCCCGCGGCAGCCCTCACCCGCCCGGACGCCCTGCCCTCTCCCACCGTCCTGGCCGCGCTGGCCGGCCTGGGCGTGATCTGCACGGCGGTGGCGTTCGTGGCGTTCCTGGAGCTGATCAAGGAGGCCGGTCCCACCCGGGCCACGGTGATCACCTACGTCAACCCGGCGGTGGCGGTGGCGGCCGGCGCCCTCTTCCTTGACGAAGCGCTGACCCTCCCCGTGCTGGCCGCCTTCGCCCTCATCCTGGCCGGCTCGGTCCTCGCGACGGCCGCGGGTCCGCGACGGGGCACGCGCCCGGTACCATGGTCGACACGGCAGACGAGCCGGGCGGACGGCCGCGTGGAGTCCCCTTAGGGGCTTCCCGAGGAACGTCCGGGCTCCACAGGGCAGGGTGGTGGCTAACGGCCACCCGGGGTGACCCGCGGGACAGTGCCACAGAAAGCAGACCGCCGGGGGCCTCGGCCCTCGGTAAGGGTGAAACGGTGGTGTAAGAGACCACCAGTGCCCAGGGTGACCTGGGCAGCTAGGTAAACCCCACCCGGAGCAAGGTCAAGAGGGGCCGCCTTTCGCGAGAGGGGCGTCCCTGCGCGGACGATCGAGGGCGGCCCGCCCGAGTCCGCGGGTAGACCGCACGAGGCCGGCGGCAACGCCGGCCCTAGATGGATGGCCGTCGCCCCGGCGTCCGCGAGGACACCGGGGAACAGAACCCGGCGTACAGCCCGACTCGTCTGCCTTTCGTTGCCCCACCAGCCTTGCCGCTGTGAGCCGCCGCCCGCATGCGGCGACCTCCCGACCTCTCTTGCCGGTGCGAGCGCCTGAGACCCTGCGCGCCGTGCGCGCGTCCGGCGTCTTCGCGGTGAACCTGCTGCACGACGGCGGCCGGCGGGTGGCGCAGGTGTCCGCCCGGCCGGGACAGGACCGGTTCGGGCAGGTCGACTGGCGGGCCTCGCCCGGCGCTGGGCTGCCCTGGCCGGCCGAGGACGCCTTCGCCGTGGCCGAACACCGGGTTCCGAATCTTTGCGAAATGCCTGATCATACTGTCGTCATCGGTGAGGTGACCGGTGTCGTCCAGGAGCCGGGTCTCCCCCTGTTCCGCGGGGCGCGGTGGTTCGCCGCCTGGCCGGGCGGCACGGTTCCGCGGCCGCTCGCGACGTCCGAGGGGGTGGCGTCGTCACAGGCCCGCACGCGGACCCACTGGCCCGCTTCCTGCTCGCCGTCGCCCGGGTGGTGCTGCTCAGCCACCTGTTCGGCCTGCTGGTGGGCCGGCTCGGACAGGCGCCGGTGATCGGGGAGATCCCCGGCGAACTGCTGCTCGGACCGTCCGCCCCCGGCACCGCACGGACTACCGGAGCCGCCACGGCGGCAGACGCGTCCTGATCCGCGCCTCCCGGGGGCGGCCATCGGGCCGGCCCATGTCGCGGCGTTCGTCCCAGGCTTCAGGACCGTCCCAGAGAGGAAAGAACCCATCGTGTCCAACGCCACCCGATCCGGTCCGCGCAACCGGCCGCCCCGCACCGCGTCCCCTTCCGTGCCGTGGGGCCTGTTCACCCTTCCGTTCCGCGGTCACACCTGGCGGCGCCTGCTGTACGCCCTGGTGGTGCCGCTCGTCGCCGGGCTCGTCCTCGTGCTCCAGTTCGTCATGAAGGCCGCCCAGGACGGTGGACACCCGGGAGTGGGGCCGCTGGTGCTGTTCGGGGCGCTGCTGGTCGCGGCCGTGGTGGGCCCCGCCTTCGAGCGCATGCGTCTGCGGTTCTTCTTCGGTGAGCGCCTCGGGCCGCGTGACGGCGGCCGTTTCGCGGGCACCGTCGCGTTCTTCTTCGTCAACACGCTGCTGACCACGCTGTCGTTCGCGGCCACCGTCGGCTGGATCGTCGTCTCCGCGCGCAATCTGACCTACCCGATCTGGGGCTGGGCGCCCTATCCCGACCCCGCGTGGGGCGGGCCGAGCCCGGTCGGCGCGGTCACGCTGCACTTCGCGGCCGGCGTGGTGGCCTTCTTCGCGCTGCCGTGGGTGGTCGTCCGGGTCACCGAATGGCAGCGCGCAGCCGTACGCCGGTTCGCGGCGGGGGAGCGCTGACCGCGGCCCTGTCCCGGGCTCGGTCGTACCCGGGCAGGCCATCCGGGTGCGCGGGGCGGGGGAGAGCCTCCTGTGCCCGGCGGGCAGCGAGACCGGCTCCGCCGGGGTCCGGGTGAGCGGCGGCGGTGCCGGGGTGGCCGGGTCCTCGGCGGACAGCAGCACCGACAGCTCCGGGATGATCTCCCGGTGCCGGTCCAGCGTCAGCTGTACGGCGGCGGCGCTCCCGGCGCAGCCGTCGGCTCACTCCTCGAACAGCGTCTCCTGTTCGCCCTCCGCCCGTTGCCGTACCCGGCGGTTGCGGGCGCCCACCATCAGGGCCGTCGCCGCCGCGGTCACGCCGAGGGCGACCGGGACCATCCAGCCGCGGTCGAAGACGTGGCCGAGGGCGTGGTCGAGGGAGAGGCGGCCCGGGCCGGCGACGGCGAGGCCGGCCGCGGCCAGGCCGAGGGTCGCCGCGTACTCGTATCCGCCCTCCTGCGCGAAGAAGCCGTGGGGCATGTGCACCGCCGCCGCCCCCGCCATCCCGCCGGCCGCCGCCGCGCCCGCCGCCGGGGTCGCGAGGCCCAGGGCCAGCAGGGTGCCGCCGCCCGCCTCCGCCAGGCCCGACGCCGTCGCGCTCAGCTTGCCGGGCGCGTAGCCGATGGACTCCATGTACTGGCCGGTGCCCTCCAGCCCGTGCCCGCCGAACCAGCCGAACAGCTTCTGCGCGCCGTGCGCCGCCAGTACCCCGCCGGTGCTCAGCCGGAGCAGCAGCAGGCCCAGATCACGTCGGTCGTAACAGGTCACGGTGACTCCCCAGCGACAGGCGGACACGTCCCCTCCCGCGTCCCACCCTCGCACCGCCGACGCCGCCCGGCCCCTCCTCGCTGCCGTTCGGGTGGCGGGACCGCCGGCGCGGTGTGAGCCTGACGCCATGACGATTCAGCCGGCCAAGCTCAGCGACCCCGCGGTCCGGGCCTTCGTCCACGCCGTCAACGCCCACGACCGCGAGGGCTTCATGGCCCTGCTCACGCCGGGGGCGACCATGGCCGACGACGGCTCCGACCGGGACCTCGCCGACTGGATCGACCGGGAGATCTTCGCCTCCCACGGCCATATGGAGGTCGACAACGAGTCCGACGGCGGCCGGACCCTGCTCGCCCGCTACCGCAACGACACCTGGGGCGAGATGCGCACCCGGTGGAGCTTCACCGTCGAGGACGACGGGCGGATCTCGCGGTTCGAGACCGGGCAGGCGTAACAGGGCCCGGGCGTAAGAGGGCCCATGCGTAAGAGGGCCCATGCGTAAGAGGGCCCAGGTGCAAGAGGCCCCAGGTGTAAGAGGCCCCAGGCTCAAGAGAGTCCAGACCTCGGGAAAGCCTCCCGACGCTTGTGTTCGCGTGCACTCCAAGCCCTAGCGTCCCCTCCATGACGACACGGACGCTGGGACGCAGTGGCATCGAGGTGAGCGCGCTCGGATTCGGGTGCTGGGCCATCGGGGGCGAGCACCAGACCGCCGACGGGCAGCCCGTCGGCTGGGGGAAGGTGGACGACGAGGAGTCCGTACGGGCCGTGCGCCGGGCGCTGGACCTCGGCGTCACCTTCTTCGACACCGCCGACTCCTACGGCACCGGGCACAGCGAGGAGATCCTCGGCAAGGCCCTCGGCAAGCGGCGGGACGACGTCGTCCTCGCCACCAAGTGGGGCAACGTCTTCGACGCGGACACCCGCACCCTCACCGGCACCGACGCCACCCCCGAGTACGCCCGTCGGGCCCTCACCGCCTCCCTGCGCCGCCTCGGCACCGACCGCGTCGACCTGTACCAGCTCCACATCTCCGACGCCGACCCGGCACGGGCCGCCGAACTCCGCGACGCCTGCGAGGAGTTCGTCGCCGAAGGGCTCGTCCGTGCCTACGGCTGGAGCACCGACGACCCGGCGCGGGCCGCCGTCTTCGCCGAGGGCCCGCACTGCACGGCGGTCCAGCACGCGCTCAACGTCCTCCAGGACGCACCGGAACTCGTGGCCCTGTGCGAGCGGCTGGAGCTGGCGAGCGTCAACCGCAGCCCGCTGGCCATGGGGTTGCTCGCCGGGCGGCGCGGCGGTCCGCTGGAGGCCGGGGACATCCGGAGCCGGCCGCCCGCCTGGCTCCCGGGGTACGCGGACGACGGCTCCGGCGCCGATCCCGAGTGGCTGGCCCGGATCGACGCGGTCCGCTCCGTCCTCACCAGCGACGGCCGCAGCCTCGCTCAGGGCGCCCTCGCCTGGCTGTGGGCCCGCAGCCCGCGCACGGTGCCCATCCCCGGCTTCCGGACCGTCGCCCAGGCCGAGGAGAACGCCGGGGCGCTCGCGAAGGGGCCGCTCACCGCGGCACAGTCGGCCGAGATCGACCGTCTGCTCGGCAGGTGAGCGGCCCGGGGACCGTACGGGAGGGGCCGGCACGGCGGGTGCCGCGGGATGACGCCGGCACGCGGACCATCGGATTTTCATAAGGCGGCAAATTCCGTACCGTCTCGGCCATCAGTTCGTGAAGTCCCTGCTCGACGCGGTGTACGGTCCCCGGGTGCGTGAATGTTCCCGGCTCAGCCGGCGTGCCGTCCTCGGGCTGACGGCCGCCGCCCTTCCTCTGTCCACGGCCACCTCCGCCGCCGCGGCGACCGTCGTCGGCGGCGAGCGGCTGGCCCGCACCGGCGTCCAGGTGCGCGGCGCCGGCGGGCTGCCGAAGAAGCTCACCGCCCGCTCGTGGCTGGTCGCCGACTGCGAGAGCGGTGAGGTGCTCGCCGCGTTCGACGCGCACCGGCGGCTCGCGCCCGCGTCCACGCTGAAGATGCTGTTCGCGGACACCGTGCTGAAGAAGTTCGACCGCGCCGAGCGGTACAAGGTGACCGACGCCGACCTCGCCGACATCCCGGCCGGATCCAGCCTCGTCGGCATCAAGCCGGGCATCACCTACACCGTCGAGCAACTGTGGCAGGGCGTGTTCCTGCGCTCGGGCAACGACGCCGTGCACGTGCTGTCCCACATGAACGGCGGCATCGCGAAGACCGTCGCCGAGATGCAGGCCAAGGCCGCGGACCTCCAGGCCCTGGACACCCATGTGGTCAGCCCCGACGGCTTCGACCACAAGGGACAGCTCTCCTCGGCGTACGACCTCACGCTCTTCGCCCGTCACGGCCTGAAGGACCCCGACTTCCGCGCCTACTGCGGCACGCGGACCGCCGACTTCCCGGCGGGCGGGAAGAAGACCTTCCAGATCCAGAACACCGACCGTCTGCTGACCGGGGCGTGGGGTCTGAAGACCTACGACGGCCTGATCGGTGTCAAGAACGGTTACACCAGCCATGCCGGGAACACCTTCACCGGCGCGGCCACCCGGGGCGGGCGCACCCTGCTGGTCAGCGTGATGCACCCCGACGAGGGCGGCAACGCCGTCTACGAGCACACCGCCGCGCTGCTCGACTGGGGCTTCACCCACGGGCGTTCGGCCCGGCCGGTGGGCCTGCTGGTCGAACCGCTCAGCGCGGGCGGGGCGAGCGCGAGCCCGGTGCCCGCGCCGAAGGCGGTGCAGGCGGCGGCGGCCGGCGCACCCGGCTCGGCGTCCGGCGGCTCGGCGTGGCGGATCGCGGAGGGCGCCGCCGGGGCGCTCGCGCTGCTGGGAGCGGGAGCCTGGACCCTGCGCAGGCGCCGGGCACGGACGGCGGGGGCACCGGCGGACGACGGAGCGGAGACGGGAGGCGGGCGCCGGCGCTGACCGGGGCGCCGGCGCGGGTGGTCGTACCGTACCGGCGCTGAGCGGTCGTACCGCCCGCCCCGCCGCCGAGGCGGCCGTACGGCGGTATGTGGCGGCGGTCGTTCCACCGGCCGGTGTGTACCCCGCGGCGCGCCGCGAGGTCCACCCCCAACTCCCGTCCGGTGGAACGGCCGCCGCCTCCCCCCTCGCAGTGGCCGCGGAACCTTTGTGCTCCAACTGTGAAGCTCTCGTGGAGAAGAGTTGAGCACACGTCACGTACCGGCCGCAATAGCGCGGATGTTCAAATTCCGTTTGCGGGGGCGGGCGGAGCCCGCCTCAGCCCCGCCCGATGTACGGCATCGCCGTCGCCACTACCGTCGCGAACTGCACGTTCGCCTCCAGCGGCAGCTCCGCCATGTGCCGCACCGTGCGCGCCACATCGGCCACGTCCATCACCGGCTCCGGGACCACCTCCCCGTTCGCCTGGAGCGCGCCCGTCCCCATCCGGGCCGTCATGTCCGTCGCCGCGTTGCCGATGTCGATCTGCCCGACCGCGATGCGGTACGGCCGGCCGTCCAGCGAGAGCGACTTGGTCAGGCCGGTCAGCGCGTGCTTGGTCGCGGTGTAGGCGACCGAGTGCGGGCGGGGCGTGTGGGCCGAGATGGAGCCGTTGTTGATGATCCGGCCGCCCTGGGGGTCCTGCTCCTTCATCCGCCGGTAGGCCGCCTGGGCGCACAGGAACGCGCCGTTGAGGTTGGTGTCCACCACGTGCCGCCAGGCGTCGTAGGGCAGTTCCTCGACCGGGACCCCGCCGGGCCCGAAGGTCCCCGCGTTGTTGAACAGCAGGTCCACCCGGCCGAACCGCTCCACGGTCGCCGCGAACAGCGCCTCGACGTCCTCGGGCCGCGACACGTCGGCGGGCACGGCGAGCGAGGCCGCTTCCGGCACCAGCGCCGCCGTCCCGGCCAACGGCTCCGCGCGCCGGCCGGCCAGTGCCACCGACCAGCCGGCGCGCAGCAGTTCCACGGCGACGGCCCGCCCGATGCCGGAGCCGGCCCCGGTCACCACCGCGATGTTCGATTGCCTGTCAGTCATGGTTCCGCAGCGTAGGCGGGAAGTCCGCCATGCGGAATCCACTGTCCGCCATACGGTTACCCGGTGAGGACGGCAACCTCGTCACCCGTCGTCTCCTCACCGGGGTAGCGCACCCCGATCCGCTCCCGCACCGCGTCCAGCGTGCGCATCACCGCGAGCGTGCCCTCCAACGGCACCAGCGGCGACTCCTTCTCGCCCGCGCGCAGCGCCCGCATCACCTCCGCCGCCTCGTGCCGCAGGCTGGTGCGCGGCCCGTCCGCCGGGTCGGCGACGAACTCCTCGGGGTCACGGCCGTCCCGGTGCAGCACGAACCGGTCCGGATGGAAGAAACCGGACGGGATGTCGATCCGGCCCCGCGAACCGGTGACCGACGCGGTGACCGCCGTACCCCCGACGATCGAGCAGTGCAGCGAGGCCAGCGCGCCGCTCTCCCAGGACAGCACCGCGCCCGTCTGGAGATCGACGCCCTCGGACGACAGCACCGCGCTCGCGGCGACCCCGTCCGGCTCGCCCAGCAGCAACTGCGCGAACGACACCGGGTACACGCCCAGGTCCAGCAGCGCCCCGCCGCCCAGCGCCCGATCCCGCAGCCGGTGCGCCGCCGGGAAGGGACCGGCCAGGCCGAAGTCGGCGTGCACGGTCCGCACCTCGCCGATCGCCCCGTCCTCCACCAGCGCCTTCAGCCGCCGGACCAGCGGGTTGCAGTACATCCACATCGCCTCCATCAGGAAGCGGCCCCGCTCCCGCGCCAGCGCGACGAGTTCCTCGGCCTCACGCAGGTTCAGCGTGAACGGCTTCTCGCACAGCACGTTCCGGCCCGCCTCCAGGCACAGCCCGGCCGCCGCCCGGTGCGCCGCGTGCGGAGTGGCGACGTACACGACGTCGACGTCCGGGTCCGCCGCCAGCGACTCCCAGTCGCCGTACGCCCGCTCCACCCCGAACCGCTCGGCGAACGCCTCCGCCGACTCCCGCCGGCGCGAGGCCACCGCCACGATCTCCGCGCCCGGCAGATCGACCAGATCCGCCGCGAACGCCGCCGCGATCCCGCCCGTCGCCAGGATCCCCCACCGCACGCTCTCTCCCGCCATCCCCGCCCTCGCTCATCCGTTCCTCGGCAGTGTGTACGAGCTGAGAGCATAGGTGCCGGTCGTGTCAGCGACACCGATGTCACACAAGCAGGGAGGAGCACATGCCGGACCACGCGGCGGCAGCGACACCGGAACAGGACCAGCGGCCCACCTCCGCCTCCGCACCGTCATCGACCCGCGCAGCACGCCCCACCGGCGCCCTCGTCACCTTCCTCCTTGGCGGCCTCACCGCGACCACCCCGCTCGCCATGGACATGTACCTGCCGTCGCTGCCGGAGGTCACCCGCTCCCTGGACGCCCCCGCCGTCACCGTCCAGCTCACCCTCACCGCCTGCATGGCCGGGCTCGCGCTCGGCCAGCTGGTCGTCGGCCCCCTCAGCGACCGCTGGGGCCGGCGCCGCCCGCTGCTCGCCGGACTCGCCGTCTACCTGGCCGCCACCGCGCTGTGCGCCCTCGCGCCCACCGTCGAGACGCTGATCGCCTTCCGGCTGGTGCAGGGCCTCGCCGGCGCGGCCGGGGTGGTCATCGCCCGGGCCGTCGTCCGCGACCTGTACGACGGCGTCGCCATGGCCCGCTTCTTCTCCACCCTCATGCTGATCTCCGGGGCCGCCCCCATCGTCGCGCCGCTCGTCGGCGGGCAGATCCTCCGGGTGACGGACTGGCGGGGCGTGTTCCTGGTGCTCACGGTGGTCGGTGCCGCGCTCACCGCGCTGGTCTGGGTACGGCTGCCGGAGACCCTCCCGCCGGGCGAACGGCACAGCGGCGGAACCGGCGAGGCCCTGCGGGCGATGCGCGGCCTCCTCGCCGACCTGCCCTTCACCGGCTACATGCTCGCCGGCGGCTTCGCCTTCGCCGCGCTGTTCGCCTACGTGAGCGCGTCCCCCTTCGTCGTCCAGGAGATCTACGGCGCCTCCCCGCAGACCTTCAGCCTGCTGTTCGGCCTCAACTCCGTCGGCCTGGTGGCCGCCGGCCAGTTCAACGGCAAGGTGCTGGTCGGCCGGGTCAGCCTGGACAAGGTGCTCGCCGGCGGCCTGGCGGTGATCGTGCTCGCCGCGACCGCCCTGCTGCTGATGGCCACCGGCGTCTTCGGCGACACCGGTCTCGTCCCCGTCGCCGCCGCCCTATTCGTCCTGATGTCCGCCATGGGCGTCACCCTGCCCAACGCCCAGACCCTCGCCCTCCTGCGCACCCGGCACGCCGCCGGCTCCGCCTCCGCGCTGCTCGGCACCTCCTCCTTCCTCGTCGGCGCGGTCGCCTCCCCCCTCGTCGGCGTCGCCGGGGAGCACACCGCCGTCCCGATGGCCGTCGTCCAGCTGGCCGGAGCACTGGTCGCGGTGGCCTGCTTCGTGGGAATGTGCCGTCCCTGGGCGACACGGGCGACCACCCGTGCCGGGTCGGAGGGAGACGAGAGCTGAGCGCACCGAGACTGCGCGCCGGCACGGCGGAACGGGCCGGACTCGACCCCGTCGAACTCGGTCACCTGGTCGACGAGGCGCACGCCCTCACCGCCGGCGAGCACCCCTGGGCGTCCGGCGCCGTCGTCCTGGCCGGCCGCGGACCCGTGATCGCCGTGGCCGAGGCCGCGGGCTGGGCCGTCCGCTACGCCGCCCACGACCCCGACACCGGCGCCGGCGTGGAACTGCCGCCGGCCGCCCGGGTCCCGGCCACGGTCGGCACCCCCTTCGACCTGGCGTCCCTCACCAAACTGTTCACGTCCGTCGCCGCCGTGCAGCAGATCGAACACGGCACCCTCGGCATGGACGCCCGCGTCGGCGACTACCTGCCCGACTTCCACGCCGCCGCCGCACACGGCATCACGGTCCGGCAACTGCTCACCCACACCTCCGGCCTGCGCCCCGAACTGCCCCTGTACGACTGCCCCGACGACGCCACCCGGCTCGACCTGCTGCGCGCCGAGGCCCCGTCCGGCGAGGTGGGCCGCTACGTGTACTCGGACCTGAACATGCTCCTGCTCCAGTTCCTCCTGGAACGCGTCACCGGGCGGACCCTCGACGTCCTCGTGCGGGACTGCATCTCCCGGCCGCTCGGCATGACCGCCACCACGTTCGGGCCCTGCCCCGGCGCCGCGGCCACCGAGGACCAGCGGCGGCCGTGGGCGAAGGCCGACCGGGGGATGCTGCGGGGCGTGGTCCACGACGAGAACGCCTGGGCGCTCGGCGGGGTCGCCGGCCACGCGGGTCTCTTCTCCACCGCGCCCGACCTGGCCATCTTCTGCCGCGCCCTGCTCGCCGGCGGCTCCTACGGTCCCGCGCGCATCCTCGGCCCCGACTTCGTGGAGCTGCTGTTCACCCCGCCCGGACTGGGCTTCCACCTGGACCAGCCGTGGTTCATGGGCGAACTGGCGGGCCGCGGCGCGGCGGGCCACACGGGCTTCACCGGCACGGCCCTGATCCTGGACCGGGCGACGGACACCTTCCTCGTCCTCCTGGCCAACACGGTCCACCCGAAACGCCGCCCCCCGGACAACGGCCCACGAGCGAGACTGGCGACACACTTGGCGAGAGCGGTCGTCTGAGAACCACCCGAGCCGAGTGCCATGACGGTGCCTTCTCGGCCGACCGAGCCGGACCCCGTGGCTGTGCCTTCCCAGCCGACCGAGTCGGGTGGTGGGTGGGCATAGGCGCCGGGGGTCTGGGGGCGGAGCCCCCAGCGGGCTCGCACCGGCGCCGGGCGCCATAGAATCGCCAGGTGAACGACCCCCTCCGCACAGCCCTGGCCGAGCTGCTCGACGGCCTGCCCCCCACGGAGGTCACCGCCGCCGTGGACCGGCTGATCGCCAACTACCGCGGCGACACCCCGACCCACGCGCCGATCCTCCGCGACCGCGCCGACGTGGCCGCGTACGCCGCCTACCGCATGCCCGCCACCTTCGAGGCCGTCCACTCCGCGCTGGAGGCGTTCGCGGCGACCGTCCCCGGCTGGGCCCCCGGCAGCCATGTCGACGTGGGCGGCGGCACCGGCGCCGCGACCTGGGCCGTCGCCGCCACCTGGCCCGGCGAGCGCGGCGTCACCGTGCTGGACTGGGCCGAACCCGCCCTCGCCCTCGGCCGGGAGATCGCCGCCGCCAACCCGGCCCTGAAGGACGCCCGCTGGCAGCGCGCCCGGATCGGCAAGGACCTCAGCCTGGACGCCACCGACCTGGTCACGGTGTCGTACGTCCTCAACGAACTCGCCGAGACCGACCGCGCCGCCCTCGTCGACGCCGCCGCCGGCGCCGCGGGGACCGTCGTGATCGTCGAGGCCGGCACCCCGGCCGGCTACGCGCGCGTCATCGAGGCCCGCGACCGGCTGGTCCGGGCCGGCTTCCGCATCGCCGCCCCCTGCCCGCACAGCGCCGCCTGCCCCATCGCGCCCGGCACGGACTGGTGCCACTTCTCCGCCCGCGTCGGCCGCTCCTCCCTGCACCGCCAGGTCAAGGGCGGCTCACTGGCGTACGAGGACGAGAAGTTCTCCTACGTCGCCGCCACCCGGCTGCCCGCCGCGCCCGCCCCCGCCCGCGTGGTCCGGCGCCCGCAGATCCGCAAGGGCCAGGTGCTGCTCGACCTGTGCGAGACCGAGGAGCGGCTGCGCCGGACGACGGTCACCAAGCGCCACGGCGACCTGTACAAGGCGGCCCGGGACGCGGACTGGGGCGACGCCTGGCCGCCGTACGACTCCGCGCCCTGAACCCCGCGCCCCGACGAGTGTCGTAGCCCGCCCCCGCCGCTTGTTACTTTCGACCCCATGGTCAGCAAGCCCGCACCCGACGCCACCCGCCGCAGCGAGAAGTCCCGCCGGGCCATCTACGCCGCCGCCCTCGCCCTGGTCGGGGAGGTCGGGTACCCGAGGACCACCGTCGAGGCCATCGCCGCCCGGGCCGGGGTCGGCAAGCAAACCATCTACCGCTGGTGGTCGTCCAAGGCGGACGTCCTGCTGGAGGCCTTCCTGGACCTCGCCGAGCAGGCGGCGCGGGCGGCGGGGCAGGAGGTGGACGCCATCCCCGACACCGGTGACCTGGCCGCCGACCTCAAGGCGGTGCTGCGGGCCACGGTGGACGAGCTGTTCGACCCGCGCTTCGAGGCCCCGGCGCGGGCGCTGGCCGCGGAGGGGGTCGTCAACGAGCAGCTCGGCCGCGAGGTCGTCGCCAAGCTGCTGGAACCGCAGCTCCAGCTGTACGTCGCCCGGTTGCGCTCGGCCCAGGACGCGGGCGCCGTACGAGCCGACGTCGACCCCCGGATCGCGCTGGAGCTGTTCGTCTCCCCGCTCGCGCAACGCTGGCTGCAACGGAGCGGGCCGGTCTCGTACGCGTACACGGACACCCTCGTCGAGTACGCCCTGCACGGAATCGCCCCGCGTTGAACCGTCCGCCCGCCCAAGGGTGACTGTCGGCCACTCGCCTGCGGCGACCCCCCGAAGCACGCGAAGATGGGACGATAAGGCATGCTGTCCGCACACCAGCGAGGCGACCACCAGACCGAGGGGATAGATGAGCGCGACGTTCGGCGGCCGGAGCGGCCGGCAGGGCAAACTCTCCCAGTGGCTGCTCGGACGCCGCCCGAAGGAGACCGCCGCGGACGACGGCGGCCGTGAGACCCTGCTGCTCGCAGCCGCCGCGGCGGGCCTGCCCCTCGCCCCCGCCGCGCACCCCTCCGACGGCTACCGCTGCTCCTGCGACCGCGTGGGCTGTCCCACCCCGGCCCGGCACCCGGTGTCGTTCGCCTGGCAGACGCAGTCCACCACGGACCGCGCCCAGATCGAGCGCTGGGCCCGGCACCAGCCGGCGGCGAACTTCATCACCGCCACCGGCATGGTGCACGACGTGCTGGACGTGCCCCTGGAGGCCGGCCGCGAGGCGCTGGACCGGCTGCTCGGCTCCGGTGTCGAGGTCGGCCCGGTCGCCGAGAGCGACGACGGCCGCATGCTGTTCTTCACCCTCACCCGCGGCACCCCCGAGGACGAGGACGAGTGGTGGCCCTGCGAGCTGGACTGCCACCCCGAGACGATGGACGAGCATCCCGGGCTGCGCTGGCACTGCCGGGGCTCCTACGTCCTCGTACCGCCCGCCCGGCTGCCCGGCGACGCCGACCAGCGGGTGCGCTGGGTGCGCGGCCCGGAGCATCCGCTGCCGGACCCGCTGACCCTGCTGGAGGCGCTCACCGACGCCTGTGCCCGGCACCCGGGCACCGAGCCCGGCCACCACGGCACGGCCTGGCCCCTGCACCACTGACGGGCCGGCGGCCCCCGCTTCAGCTCGCCCTACTCGCCCTGCGCGGACGTCAGCCCCTGCACCCGCCCCAGCATCCGCACCGGGCCGCTGCCGGCCGGGTCGAGCACGGCCTGGTTGGCGATCGACTCCAGCGTCAGGGACTGCTTCACCTCGCCCTTGATCAGGGCCTGCACGTCCTTGTTCGGGACCGGCACGGTGGCGCCCGTGTAGGCGGTCTGCTTCTCGTAGTGGTGCGTGGTGAAGAACACCAGCGCCCCGCCGTCCGCCGTGCGCAGCGCGAGCGGCGCGTAGTCGCCGTGGGTGAGCGGTTCGTCGATGAACTGCCGGACCAGGCCGGGCTTCTTGGCCTCCTTGGCGCGGTCCGCGCGCAGCCCGCTGGTGTCGCGACCGTCCGCGAAGGAGTTCCCGCCGTTCTTCAGGTAGTCGGCGTACGCCTTGCTCAACTCGTCCGGGCGGACGGCCAGTCCGCCGGTGCCGGCCGGTACGGCCTCGGCCCAGCCGTCCTCGTCCGTCTTGAACGCGGGGACGGTGCCGGGGGCCATGAGCGTCAGATAGCTCACCTGCCAGCGCTCGCCGAGGTCGCCCCGGGTGAAGACCAGCACCCAGCGGTAGTTCCCGCCCTTGTTGCCCCGGGCGTCGGCGACGAACCAGCGCGGCCAGCCGGCCTTCTCCGGGATCGTGATCTTCACGTCGGTCAGCGTCAGCGGGGTGTGGTTCGCGTTCCCCGACGGGCTGTTGACGTGCCCGGCCCGCAGCCGGGCGGAGTCGATGTCGGAGAGGGCGCCGGTGACGTAGGGCGCGTCCAGGGAGCTGTCGTAGGCCTTGTCGGCCTTGTTGTACGCGTCCGTGAACGCGGTGAGCGCCTTGGCGGCCTCGGCGCGGGTGGTCGCGGGAAGCACCACCCGCTCCCCGTGCACCACCACGCATCCGCTCGCGGTCAGCGACAAAGCGGTCAGCGAGGCCGCTATGAGTGCGTTCCGGTCACGCCTGCGAAGCCGCGGACGGCTGCGTTCCCTGGTCATCGGGCTCCTTCACCTTCCCCTTCCCGGAGGCGAACCCTACCGGGGAGAGGAACAGCGCGAGCACCGGGACCAGGTACAGCGCCCACACCGTGATCTGAAGGACCGTCGGGTCAGGCTGGAAGTTGAACACGCCCTTCAACAGGGTGCCGTACCAGCTGTCCGGCGGGATGGCGCCGCTGATGTCGAAGGCCAGGTCATTGAGGCCCGGGATCCAGTCGGCCTCCTGGAGGTCGTGGAAGCCGTACGCCAGCACGCCCGCCGCGACCACGACCAGCATCCCGCCGGTCCAGGTGAAGAACTTGGCCAGGTTGATCTTCAGGGCGCCCCGGTAGAACAGCCAGCCGAGGAGGACGGCCGTGGCGAGGCCGAGGGCGACGCCGATCAGCGGGCGCGGGGTGCCGTCGCTCGCCGCGTGCACCGACGCCCACACGAACAGCGCGGTCTCCAGGCCCTCCCGGCCGACCGCGAGGAACGCGGTGGCGACCAGCGCGCCCGTGCCGAGGGCGAGGGCGGCGTCCAGCTTGCCGTGCAGCTCCGACTTCAGGTGCCGCGCGGTGCGCCGCATCCAGAACACCATCCAGGTCACCAGGCCCACGGCGACGATCGACAGGGAGCCGCCGAGGGCCTCCTGCGCCTGGAACGTCAGCTCCTGGGAGCCGAACTCCAGGGCGCAGCCGAAGCCCATGGCGATGGCGATCGCGATGCCGATGCCGATCCAGATGGGCCTCAGGGCGTCCTTGCGGCCGGTCTTGACCAGGTAGGCGATCAGGATGCAGACGACGAGCGACGCCTCCAGACCCTCGCGCAGGCCGATCAGGTAGTTGGAGAACATGGGCTATGCCCCCTTCGAGAACAGCGTGCGGCCCCACCAGTCGCCGGAGTCCCGGACGCCGGGCGGCACCGCGAAGACCGCCGAACCCACGTGCTGGATGTACTCGTTGAGCGCGTCGTGCGCGGCGAGGTTGCGCTGGAGCGGGATGAACCCCTTGCGCACGTCCCGCTGGTAGGCGAGGAAGAACAGGCCCGCGTCCAGGCGGCCGAGGCCGTCGGTGCCGTCGGTGAAGGAGTAGCCCCGGCGCAGGATGGTGATCCCGTTGTTGGAGTCGGGGTGCGCGAGCCGCACGTGCGCGTCGGGCTTCATCGCCTTCAGGAACGGCTCGTCGTGCTCCTTGGCCTTGCCGACCGGGGCGCCCTCGCGCTTGTCCCGGCCGAACACGTCCTCCTGCTCCTGGAGCGAGGCGCGGTCCCAGGTCTCGATGTTCATCCGGATGCGCCGGGCGACCAGGTACGACCCGCCGGTCATCCAGTCCGGCCCGTCCTCCTCGCCGACCCACACGAACTTCCTCAGCCGGTCGGTCTCGGTGCCCGCGATGTTGCGGGTGCCGTCCTTGAAGCCCATCAGGTTGCGCGGGGTCTGCGCGTCCGGGGTGGTCGAGGAGGTCTTGCCGAAGCCGAGCTGGGACCAGCGGATGGCGACCTTGCCGAAGCCGATCCGGGCGAGGTTGCGGATGGCGTGCACGGCGACCTGCGGGTCGTCGGAGCAGGCCTGCACGCACAGGTCGCCGCCGGTGCGGGACCTGTCCAGGTTGTCGCCGGGGAACTTGGGCAGGTCGACCAGGGCCTCGGGCCGCTGGTCCTTCAGCCCGAACCTGTCGAAGAGCGACGGACCGAACCCGATGGTGAGCGTCAGCCGGGACGGCTGGAGCCCGAGCGCCTCACCGGTGTCGTCCGGCGGGGCCTCGGCGAGTCCGCCGTAGGCGCCCTCGCCGACGGCCTTGCCCGCGGTCATCCGGCGGGCCGCCGCCGTCCAGTCCTTGAGCATCTGGACGAACTCTTCGCGGTCGTCGGTCTTCACGTCGAACGCGGCGAAGTGCAGCCGGTCCTGCACCGGGGTGGCGATGCCGGCCTGGTGGGCGCCGTGGAACTCCACCGCGCCGCCGGTCTCGGCGGCGGCCGGGTCCATGTCGTCGCCCGTCCTGGCCATGGCCACGGCCCCGCCGGCCACGGCGGCCCCGAGCGCGAGCCCGGCACCGCCCCAGCCGATCAGCGCGCGGCGCGACGGATTGGACTGGGTCTCCTGGGTCTCGGTCATCGCCTCTGCCCCCTCGCTTACTTCACGACCGCGGCGGCGAGCTTGGACAGCGGCTCGGCGAGCGCGTTCACCGCGTCCGACAGCTCCTTGCGCTGGTCCTTGGTGACCTTGTCGTAGGAGACGAAGTCGTAGGACGTCTTGTCCGTCCGGTACTTGTCGAGCAGCGTGTCCAGCGCCGCGAACTGCTTGTCGAGTTCCTTGGTGAGCGCCGGGTCGTTCTTCGTGGCGACCGGCTTCAGCAGCTCGTAGGCCTTCTGGGCGCCCTCGACGTTGCCCTTGAAGTCGACCAGGTCGGTGTGGGCGTAGCGGTCCTCCTCGCCGGTGACCTTGCCGGTGGCGACCTCGTCCAGCAGCTCCTTGGCGCCGTTGGCCATGGAGGTCGGGGTGATCTCGGCCTTGCCGACCCGGCCCTGCCAGTCCTTGAGGTCCGTCAGCAGCTGGTCGGCGAGGGTCTTCTCCTCGGCGCCGATCTTCTTGTCCTGCCAGAGGGCCTTCTCCAGCCGGTGCCAGCCGGTCCACTTCTGGCCGGGTTCCAGGCCGTCCTCGCGGACGTCGACCTTCGGGTCGATGTCGCCGAAGGACTCGGCGACCGGCTCGGTGCGCTCCCAGCCGAGGCGGGAGAGGCCGTAGGACTTCTTCGCGGCCTCCAGGTCGCCGTCCTTGACCGCCTTCACGAAGGCCTCGGCCTTCGGCAGCGTCTCGTCGGCCTGGTCCTGCGCGTACTGGCGGTACTCGGCGACGGCCGAGTCCAGCTTCGGGTCACGCTTGGCGGTGCTGCTGCCGCCGGTCACGGTCAGCTTCTGCCGCACGCCGTGGCCCTTCATGCCGGGCCGGCAGGCGATCTCGTACGAGCCGGCCTTCACCTCGGCGGTGAGCGTGTACTTGGTGCCCGGACCGATGTTCTCCTTCTCGGAGACGATCCGGTCGTCCGGGAACAGGATCTCGACCTCGGTCGCCTTCGAGCCCGTGTTCTCGATCTTCAGCGTGACCTGGCCGGCCGGCACCGACGTGCTGGAGGTCTCGCACTTGGAGTCGGCGGCCGTGACCTGGATGGCGTCACCGTCCTTGGCATCGCTTTTCGCGGTGCAGGCCGAGAGGGCGGTCAGAGCCGCCGCGGTGGCGGCGGCGGTGACGGTCAGTCGGACGGCGCGCATGCAGGCTCCAAGCGGATCTGGTCTGGTGAGGCTGCCCTAACTTACATGAGGCTATCCTCACCCATACCCCTCCCTCCCGTGATTCAGCTCTCATGGAAAGATCACGAAGCGGTCGCCCCGGCCGCGATGCTTCAATTCCCCGGTGACTGACTACGACGTACTCCGCGTCTTCTGCGGGCCGGACGGCGGCTACGGCAACGAACTGGGCGTCGTCCGCGACGGCTCGGTGCTGCCCGAGCGGAGCGACCGGCAGGCGCTGGCGGCCAAACTCGGCTTCAGCGAGACCGTGTTCGTGGACGACCCCGAGCGCGGAGTGATCGACATCTACACCCCCACCCTGCGCCTGCCCTTCGCCGGCCACCCCTGCGTGGGCACGGCCTGGCTGCTCGACGTGCCGGAACTGGTCACCCCCGCCGGGGTCGTCGGGACCCGCCTGGACGGCGAGTTCACCTGGATCGAGGCCCGCGCGGAGTGGGCGCCCCCGCGCACCCTGCGCCGCTACGCGAGCGCCGCCGAGGTCGACGCCCTCGACGTGCCGCCGCCGGGGGAGTGGGTCTACGCCTGGGCCTGGGAGGACGAGGCGGCCGGGCGGGTGCGGGCCCGCGCCTTTCCGGGGCGCGACGACGGCATCGAGGAGGACGAGGCCACCGGGGCGGCGGCGCTGCTCCTCACCGACCGGCTGGGCCGGGCGCTGAACATCACCCAGGGCAAGGGCTCGCAGCTCCTGACCGCCCCCCAGCCGCACGGGTGGATCGAGGTCGGCGGACGGGTCCACCTGGAGCGCTGACGCGTACGCGCGTCCGGGTGATCGTTCGAGTCCCCGTTCGGGTGGATCCGCGTGTGCGCGCGCAGGCCGACGGGGACGAACGGGGACCTGTGGGCGTGACCACTGACCCCTCCCCGAGAGGAGCACCATGCGCATCAGATCAGTCCTGGCCGCGACGGCCCTCGCCGCCGCGCTCGCCGCGTCCGGCGCGACGACGGCCAGTGCCGCCCACCACGAGACCAAGACCGACGACGAGGCCGTCTGCAGCCCGTACGCCGGCACCCTCACCTCGCTGGAGAACCACCTGACGTGGTCGGGCGCCCACTGCGTCGGCCACCTGCGCTGATCCGGCCCGGGTCCCCTCCCGCGCGCGGCGGGGGGCCCGGTCGCACCGGGGCTCTCAGGCGGAGCGCGGGAACTCCTCGCCCAGGGCCCGGAAGACGGCCGCGTTGAGCGTGAACGCCCGCTCGCACTCGGCCACGACCCGCTGCCTCTCCAGGTCGTCGACCCGGATCCCGTCCAGCAGTTCGCGGTAACCCCGCTTGAACGCGGCCGGGCCGGCGATCCGCTCGAAGACGTAGAAGCGGACCCCGTCGCCCTTCCTCGCGAAGCCCCACGTCCGCTCCGCCGTGTCCCGGACGACCTGCCCGCCCGAGAGGTCGCCCAGGTACCGGGTGTAGTGGTGGGCGACGTAACCGCCCGGCCAGCGCTCGGCGCACTCCCGCACCCGGTCCGCGTACGCCCTGGTCGCGGGCAGCGCGCTCAGGCCCGCCCGCCAGCCCGGACCGCGCAGATGGGCCAGGTCCCGCTCCAGCGCGGGCAGCCGGAAGAGTTCGGGCCGGATGAAGGGGCCCGCCACCGGATCCGCCGTCAGCCGTCCGGCCTTGGTCTCCAACGCCTCGTAGAGGAACCAGAGTTGTTCGGTGTAGCGCGCGTAGGCCGCCACCCCGAGCCGGCCGCCGAGGAGGTCGCTCATGAACGGCGAGGTCCGCACCGCCGCGTGCCGGCCGCGGGAGGCGGTGCGGATGAGGGACGAGAAGGAGTCCATGGGCACGCCCTCCTTGCCGACAGCCTGTCGGTAAAATCGTACAAGAGAAAGCCCGCCCCGGCAGGGAGCGGGCTCACCGCGCGGGTCGAGCGGCGCTCAGGGGAGGGTCAGGATGTCCGCGCCGGTCTCCGTCACCACCAGCGTGTGCTCGAACTGGGCGGTCCGCTTGCGGTCCTTCGTCACGACCGTCCAGCCGTCGTCCCACATGTCGTACTCGTGCGTGCCCAGCGTGAGCATCGGCTCGATCGTGAACGTCATCCCCGGCCGCATCACGGTCGTCGCGTGCGGGCTGTCGTAGTGCGGGACGATCAGCCCGGAGTGGAACGACGTGTTGATGCCGTGCCCGGTGAAGTCCCGCACCACGCCGTAGCCGAACCGCTTGGCGTACGACTCGATGACCCGGCCGATGACATTGATCTGCCGGCCGGGCCTGACGGCCTTGATCGCCCGGTTCAGCGCCTCGCGGGTGCGCTCCACCAGCAGCCGCGACTCCTCGTCCACCTCACCGACCAGGTAGGTGGCGTTGTTGTCGCCGTGCACCCCGCCGATGTACGCCGTCACGTCCAGGTTGACGATGTCGCCGTCCCTCAGGACCGTCGAGTCGGGGATGCCGTGGCAGATGACCTCGTTGACCGAGGTGCACAGCGACTTCGGGAAACCCCGGTAGCCGAGCGTGGACGGGTAGGCGCCGTGGTCGCACATGTACTCGTGGGCGACCTTGTCCAGCTCGTCCGTGGTGACCCCCGGCGCGACGAGCTTCGCGGCCTCCGCCATCGCCTGTGCGGCGATACGGCCGGCGGTCCGCATCGCCTCGATGGTCTCGGGGGTCTGCACCTCCGGCCCGGTGTACGGCGCCGGCGCGGGCTTGCCGACGTACTCGGGGCGGCGGATGTTTCCGGGAACCGAACGGGTGGGGGACAGCTCCCCTGGTACGAGCAGCGACTGGCCAGACATGCAAGCGAGTCTAACCAGCGGACATGGGGGAACATGTCGGTGGCGAGAGGAGCTGTCCATGGCCCTGTTCAAGAAGCGCACCGTCGGCAAGCCGGGCGAGTGGTACTACTGCCTGGAACACAAGAAGGTCGAGGAGGGCCCGGACTGTCCGGGCAAGGACCGCTTCGGGCCGTACGCCTCCCCGGAGGAGGCCCGGCGCGCGATGGAGACCGCCGCCGAGCGCAACCTCCAGTGGGAGAACGACCCGCGCTGGCACGACGCGCCCGCGGGGGGCGGCACCGGCGGCACCGACGAGGACTGATCACGCCGACACGGCCGCGCGCCGCTCGCGCATCCGTACCGCGTGCTCGTTCGTCCGGGCGTCGTACGTCATCAGCCCCGGAAGGCACAGCGCCAGCAGACCCACCGCGCCCGCGCACGCCAGGCCACCGGACCAGACCGAGGCCCGTACGCCCGCCCACGCGGCCATGCCGCCCGCCCGGACCTGACCGAGCTGCGGGCCGACCGAGTACGACAGCAGTTCGATCCCGGCGAGCCTGCCGCGCAGCTCGTCCGGGATCGTCTGGTTCCACATGGCCGCCCGGAAGATCCCGCTGACCATGTCGAAGCCGCCGCCGACGGCGAGGAACAGCAGCACCAGCCAGACGTTCCCGCAGACCCCGGCCGCCGCCACCGCCAGGCCCCACCCGGCGGCCGACAGCACCACCAGCAGCCCGTGCCGGTGCACCCGCGAGGCCCAGCCGCTGGTCAGGCTCACCAGCAGCGCCCCCGCCGGGATCGTCGCGTACATCAGCCCGAGCGCCCACGGGGCGTGCAGGTCGTCGGCGAGGAACGGCAGCACGGCCAGCGGCATGGCCAGGAACATCGCCGCGAGGTCCACGGCGTAGGTGCCGAGGAGCTCCTTACGGCTCCACGCGTAGCGGGCGCCCGCCGCGACGGCCCTCAGATCCGGCTTCGCGGCCTCCTCGGCGGCGGGGGAGGGGGCGATCCGCGCGATGTACGCCAGCGAGACGGCGAAGGTCAGCAGATCGGCCGCGTAGGCCCAGCCGAGGCCCGCGTAGGCCACGACCACGCCCGCGACCGCCGGGCCCGCGACTCCACCGACGGTCCAGCGCAACGAGTTCAGGGAGGCCGCCGCCGGCATGTCGTCGTGGGCGACGATCCGGGGCCACAGGGAGTCCAGGGCCGGGCGCTGCACGGAGACCAGCGCGGAGGAGAGGGCGGCGACGGCGTACAGCGGCCAGACCGCGGGGCGCGGGAGCAGGGCGTTCAGCAGCAGGGCGGCGCTGAGCAGGCCCTGGCCGGCCTCCGTCCACACGATGAGCTTCCGCTTGTCCAGGGCGTCGGCGAGGGCGCCGCCGTAGAGGCCGCACACGATGAGCGGCAGCAGCTCGACGGCGCCGATCGCGCCGACCGCTGCCGCGGACCCCGTCAGGTCCTTGAGCTGGACCGGCAGCGCGACGAAGGTCAGGAAGCTGCCGAAGTTGCTGATCAGACCGGACTTCCACAGGCGCCTGAAGTCGGCGGAGGCTTTCCAGGGGGCGAGGTCGGGGAGGAGGGCTCGGCTCACTGAGGCATGCTCGACGGCCCGGCACGCCGGGGCAACCGTATTTCCCGCCCTTCCCACGGGCCGGTGACTCCCCTCTCGGCGGGTGAGTCGGCTGGGAGGGTGGGCCGTGTCACCAAGGAGCCGGCGGCGGAGCCGTCAGTGCTTCTGTGAGGCGTGACAGGCGGTCCCGGAACCCCCGCCGCCTCCTCGGAGAGCCCCCGTTCTCGCCCGCCGCCGCGCTGACCAGGTGCTGCACGCTGTCCAGGTCCAGCTCCGCCCCCGGAGGCACGGCCAGCGTGTCGTGGGCCATCGCGGCCAGCTCGCCCCCGCCCGCGCCGAGCGCCAGCACCGTCACCCCGGCCCGCCGGGCGTCGTGCACCCGCTCCAGCAGCGGCGCGGGCTCCTCGGGCGCCACGACCAGCAGGGTCTCCCCGCGCCGCGCCGCCGCGATCCGCCCCGGCCCCACCGCCAGATGCGCGGGATCGGAGGGGCGCGCGTGATGCCGTACCAGCGTCGGCGCCAGCTCGGGCGTGCCTGACCACGCGGCCTCGTCCACCAGGTGCGCGGCCAGGTGCCACGGCTCGTACTCCGGCGTGCCCACCAGCAGCAGCCCGCCGCCGTGCGCCACCACCGACCCGCGCAGCACCCCCGCGAACCTCCGGGTGGCCCCCAGCCACTCGGTCCCGGCGAGCACTTCCCGCAGCAACGCGACCCGTACGGCGTCCATGCGACCGCATACTGCCGCAACCGTCCACTCGTGACCCGGAGTTCACCCCGAATTCGCCCGACCCGGGGAGGGGTGACGGACCACCACAGGCCCGAGGAGCCGCCCGATGACCGACGTGACCGTCCCCTTCCGCGCGGGCCACGAGGGATACGCGAGCTTCCGCATACCGGCCGTCGTCGCCACCGGGTCCGGCACCCTGCTCGCCTTCTGCGAGGGCCGCGTCGACTCCGCCGCCGACCACGGGCACATCGACATCGTGCTCAAGCGGTCCACGGACGGCGGGCGCACCTGGGGCCCGCTCCAGGTCGCCGCGGACAACGGGGCGAACCTCGCCGGCAACCCCGCCCCCGTCGTCCTCGACACCGGCCGCGTCCTGCTCGTGCACGTACGCGCCGCCGCCTCCGCCACCGAGGCCGCCATCCTGCGCGGCCAGGTCGCGGACGCCGACGGGCGGCGCGTGTGGGTCCAGCACAGCGACGACGACGGGGTGACCTGGTCCAAGCCCAGGGAGATCACCAAGCAGGTGAAGAAGCCCGGCTGGCGCTGGTACGCCACCACTCCCGGCCACGCCCTCCAGCTCAGCTCCGGCCGCGTCCTGGTCCCGGCCAACCACACGCTGCCGCCCACCGGCACCGACACCGGCGCCGAGGCCAGGTACAACAGCGGCCACTGCCTGCTCAGCGACGACCGCGGCCAGACCTGGTACCTGGGCTACCTGGACGAGAACACCGACGGCTACGTCAACGTCAACGAGACCACCGCCGCCGAACTCCCCGACGGCCGCGTCTACCTCAACACCCGCAACGACTCCCCGTCCCCCGGCAACCGCGCCGACGCCTGGTCCAGGGACGGCGGGAAGACCCTCGTCAAGCCGTTCCGGCCGCAGGCCGGGCTGACCGCGCCGGTCTGCGAGGCCGCCGTGCTCCAGCTCCGCGACCCCGACCTGCTCCTGTTCTCCGCCCCGGCCGACCCCGCCGCCCGCGCCCTGATGACGATCCGGGCCTCCGAGGACGGCGGCGTCACCTGGCGCCCGGCGTTCACCGTCGACGGGCTGCCCGCCGCCTACTCCGACCTGGTCCGCGTCGACCCCGACACCGTCGGGCTGCTGTACGAGACGGGCGACTTCAGCGCCTATACGACGATCACCTTCCGCCGGGTGCCCGTACACCGGCTGACCTGAGCCGGTACGGACCCGGCGGCGGACGTAGAGTCGGCCCATGACCTCTACCGACAGCGCACAGACCCCTGCCAAGGCCCCCGCCAAGGACCCCTGGGACCTGCCCGACGTCTCCGGGTACGTCGTCGGCGTGCTCGGCGGCACCGGGCCGCAGGGCAAGGGCCTCGCCTACCGGCTCGCCCGGGCCGGCCAGAAGGTGATCATCGGTTCCCGCGCCGCCGAGCGGGCCCAGGCCGCCGCCGCGGAACTCGGTCACGGCGTCGAGGGCGCCGACAACGCCGAGACCGCGCGCCGCAGCGACATCGTGATCGTCGCCGTACCGTGGGAGGGCCACGGCGACACCCTGAAGTCGCTGCGCGAGGAGCTGGCCGGGAAGCTCGTCGTGGACTGCGTCAACCCGCTCGGCTTCGACAAGAAGGGCGCCTACGCCCTCAAGCCGGAGGAGGGCAGCGCCGCCGAGCAGGCCGCCGCCCTGCTGCCGGACTCCCGGGTCGCCGCCGCCTTCCACCATCTGTCGGCCGTGCTGCTCCAGGACCCGGAGATCGAGCAGATCGACACCGACGTCATGGTGCTCGGCGAGGAGCGCGCCGACGTGGAGATCGTGCAGGCGCTGGCCGGGCGCATCCCCGGCATGCGCGGCGTCTTCGCGGGCCGGCTGCGCAACGCCCACCAGGTCGAGTCGCTGGTCGCGAACCTGATCTCCGTCAACCGCCGGTACAAGGCGCACGCCGGGCTCCGCGTCACCGACGTGTGAGCCGGATCCGGCCATGGGGGACACTGGTGGCCTCAAGCAGTGTCCCCCGACAGCATCCGGAGCCGACCCCCATGCCCCTCCTGCCCCCGCCCAGCCCGACCCGGCGACTCGCCCTCTACACCTTGATCGTCTGCCTCCTCGCCGTGGCCGCCGCGGTCGTCTCCTTCGTCCGGGGCAGCTGGCTGGGCATCGTCTGGGTGCTGCTGGCGGGCCTGTCCTCCAACATGACCTGGTACTACGTCAAGCGTGGGAAGACGGCCCGCAACGGGTCCGTCACGAGCTGACCGCGGAGCAGTACTCGTCGGTGTCCTGCCAGAACCGGTACAGGTCCTGACCGCAGTAGCGGGAGAAGTCGTCCACGTTCAGCGCCCGCAAGATCGAGTCGATCACGTCGAAGAACGCGTTGTTGACCGACGGCACCCACAGCAGCGCGAACACGAACAGCAGCCCGAACGGCGCGAACGGCTCCACCTGCCGCTTCACGCTGTACGACAGCCACGGCTCGATCACCCCGTAGCCGTCCAGGCCCGGAACCGGCAGGAAGTTCAGCAGCGCCGCCGTCACCTGGAGCAGCGCGAGGAACGCCAGCGCGAACCGGAAGTCCGCGGGCACGCCGTCCAGCGCGTCCAGCCAGAACGGGGCCGTGCACACCGCCGCGAACAGCACGTTCGTCAGCGGGCCCGCCGCCGAGATCAGGCTGTGCCGCCAGCGGCCCCGGATGCGGGCCCGCTCGATGAACACCGCGCCGCCGGGCAGACCGATCCCGCCCATGATCACGAACAGCACCGGGAGCACGATGCTCAGCAGCGCGTGCGTGTACTTCAGCGGGTTCAGCGTGAGGTAGCCCTTCGCGCCGACCGTGATGTCCCCGCTGTGCAGGGCGGTGCGGGCGTGCGCGTACTCGTGCAGGCACAGGGAGACGATCCAGGCCGCCGTCACGAACAGGAACACCGCGATGCCCGGCTGCGCGGCGAACCCGCTCCAGGCGGCCCAGCCGGTCACCGCCGTCACGGCCAGGATGCCGACGAACACGGGACTGATCTGCCGGTCGCCGTGACGGGTGGTGGCGGTGGTCATGGGCGAGCTCCTGTGCTGCGGCCGGGGACGGTCGGGAACTGCGACCGTACCGGCCGCGGACACGAGGGGAAAACGTCTCGCGGTGGCCGTCCGGTTCCGGGAAGGTGAAGGAATGCCACGGATCAGGGTGTATTACGCGGATTGGCAGATGGAGTGCTGCGGCAGACCGTTCGCCGTCGGCGACGAGGTCGCCTGGCGGCTGGTGCCGGCGGGTGAGGAGGACGACTGCTACGGCGCCACGGCGTGGGTGGAGAATCACGGCGGGCCCGACGAGGAGACGGTCGGCCGCGTGGACGCCGTCGAACTGGTGCACCAGCAGTACGTGGTCCACACCGACCCGCGCGCCCGCGAGCGCGTCGACCGGGCCCTCGACCCGGACGAGGAGCCCGGCGGGCTCGTCCTGCTCCCGTCCCCGTACCGGTGGGAACCGGTTCCCGGCGCCCACGTCCTGGAGCCGGTGGCCGCCTGCCCGAAGTGGTTCGCGGAGGAACACCCCGGACCCGGTCCGGGCCCCCGGCGGATCCGCCGCACCACGGGCGCGCTCGTCACCCTGGACGTCACCGGCACCAGGTCCGTCCGCCGCCGCCCCCGGAAACCCCGCCGCACCCGGGGTTCCGGACACGGCTGAGACCCCGCCGAGGGTCTCCGGCGGGGTGGCGTCGCGGGCGTGGGGATCGCGCCGGCGGTCCGCGGGGCGCCGCCCGCCCCCGGACTCCCCGGCGCCGCGCCGGAGGAGCCCGGTGACTGGCGCTGATCCCTCCAGGGACAATGGACCCCGTGCGCTATCGGCTGCTCGGCACCACCCAGGCGATCCGCCCCGACGGTACGGCCGTTCCGGTCGGCGGGGCGCGGCTGCGTGCCCTGCTGAGCGTGCTCGCGCTCAGGACGGGGCGGACCGTGCCCGCCGGTGTGCTGGTGGACGAGGTGTGGGGCGCCGACCCGCCCGCCGACGCCACCGGCGCCCTCCAGGCACTCGTCGGCCGGCTCCGCCGGACCCTCGGTGCCGACGCGGTCGTCTCCTCCGACGGCGGCTACCGGCTCACCGCCGCCCCCGACGACGTCGACCTCGGCCGCTTCGACCGGCTGACCGGCGACGGCCTCGCCGCCCTCGCAGACGGCGACCCGGCCAAGGCCGCCGCCGTCCTCGACGACGCCCTCGCCCTGTGGCGCGGCCCCGCCCTCGCCGACCTGCCCGACCGCACCGCCGAGGCGGCCCGCTGGGAGACCCGCCGGCTCGACGCCCTGCGCGCCCGGCACACCGCCGCCCTCGCCCTCGGCGAGGCCGAGCGGGCGCTGCCCGAGCTGACCGCCCTGTGCGACAGCCACCCGCTGGACGAGCCGCTCCAGGCGCTGCGCCTGCGCGCCCTGCGCGACACCGGCCGCCCCGCCCAGGCGCTCGCCGCCTACGAGGACGTACGACGTCTCCTCGCGGACCGGCTCGGCTCCGACCCCGGCCCCGAACTGCGCGCCCTGCACGCCGAGCTGCTGCGCGAGGAACCGGCCGAGCGGCCCGCCGAGGCCCGCCCGGGCAACCTGCCCGCCCGGCTCACCTCCTTCGTCGGCAGGGAAGCCGACCTCCGGACCATCGGCGCCGACCTGGCCACGGCCCGCCTGGTCACTCTCCTCGGGCCCGGCGGCGCCGGCAAGACCCGGCTGTCCCAGGAGGCCGCCGAGGCGGTACGGCACACCGTCCGGGACGGGGTGTGGCTCGCCGAGCTGGCCCCCGTGGACGCCTCGGACGCCGTACCGCAGGCCGTGCTCACCGCGATCGGCGCCCGCGAGACGGTGCTGCACGGCGCCGGCGTGGACGGCATGCGCGCGGTCTCCGACCGGCACGGCGACCCCGTCGAACGACTCGTGGAGCACTGCGCCCGGCGCCGCATGCTGATCATCCTGGACAACTGCGAGCACGTGGTGGACGCCGCCGCCCGGCTCGCCGAGCACCTGCTGGCCCGCTGCCCGGAGCTGACCGTCCTCGCCACCAGCCGCGAACCCCTCGGCGTGCCGGGGGAGCTGGTGCGGCCCGTGGAGCCGCTGCCCGAGCCGGTCGCGCTGCGGCTGCTCGCCGACCGGGGCGCGGCGGCCCGCCCCGGCTTCCGGGTGGAGGACGACCCGGAGGCGTGCGCCGAGATCTGCCGCCGCCTGGACGGACTGCCCCTCGCGATCGAGCTGGCGGCGGCCCGGCTGCGCATCCTGACACCCCGTCAGATAGCGGACCGGCTGGACGACCGCTTCCGGCTGCTCACCTCCGGCAGCCGCACCGTGCTGCCCCGCCAGCAGACCCTCAGAGCCGTGGTCGACTGGTCCTGGGACCTGCTCGACGAAGCCGAACGGGACGTCCTCGCCCGGCTGTCGGTGTTCGCCGGCGGCTGCGACCTGGCCGCCGCCGAGGCGGTGTGCGGGCCGGCCGCCCTGGACGCCCTCGGCTCCCTGGTCGACAAGTCCCTGGTGGTGGCCGCCCCCGCGGCCGACGGCGGCATGCGCTACCGGCTGCTGGAGACCGTCGCAGAGTACGCCGCCGAACGCCTCGCCGAGACCGGCCACCGCGCGGAGGCCCAGCGTGCCCACCTGACCCACTACCGGGAACTCGCCCGCACCACCGACCCGTTGCTGCGCGGCCGCGAGCAGCGTGCCGCCATCGACCGGTTCCAGCTGGAGTACGAGAACCTGCGCACCGCCTTCCGGCACGCCGTCGCCGAACGCGACGAACAGGAGGGCCTGTGCCTGGTCCTGTCCCTGTTCTGGTTCTGGCAGATGCGCGACCAGCGCATCGAGATCCGCTCCTGGTGCCGGGAGGTCATGGCGCTCGGCCCCGACCCGTTCACCGAACCGGTCCGCCGCGCCGAACCGGTGTGGCAGCGCTGCACCGACGCCCCGCCGCCGTACACCGGGGAGATCCTCGCCGAGGCCCGGCGCGGGGTCCATCTGGCCCATCTGGCGTGCATGGACACCGAGATGGACCTCTGGCAGACCCCCGAGGCGAAGGCGAAGCTCCGCGCCGTCGCCCAGGCCTACGAGCCCGGCCTGCCGCAGACCTGCCGGCCCCCGGGCATGCTGTGGTTCTTCGCCGGGCTGCTGACCGGCGGCACCGACCGGGTGCGCACCATCGTGGACGCCAACGTGCGGACCTGCCGGGAGACCCCGGGCTACGAGTGGGAGCTGGCCGGCGCCCTCCACCTGCGCGCCAACCTCCTGGCCAACCGCGCCTCCTGGGCCGGTGACGCCACCCGCGACGCCGAGGAGTCCCTGGAGATCTACCACCGGCTCGGCGACGCCTGGGGCACCACCGAGGCCCTGTCCGCCCGCGGCGAGGCCAACGAGCGCAAGGGCGCCTACAGCGAGGCCGCCGCCGACTACCAGGCCGCCATCGAACACGCCGAACGCCTCGGTGCCCGCGGCCAGGTCGACGTACTCCGCGCCCGGCTGGGGAGCGTGCTCGTGCAGGCCGGCGAGAGCGAACGCGGCGAGCGGATGCTCCGTGACGTCGCCATGAGCGAGGCGGGCACCCCCAACGAGGCTGTGCCCTTCGCGCGGCTCTTCCTCGCCGGCTGGCTCAGCCTGACCGGCCGCACCGCGGAGGCCCGCGAACAGCTCCGGCTGACGCGCGAGGAGGTCACCATCGCGCGCTTCGTCGTGTTCGACGCGCTGATCACCTCCCAGGAGGCATGGGTGGACGCCGTGGACGAGCGCACGGAGGAAGCCCTCACCCGGGTCCGCAAGGCCCTCCGTCTCGCCTCCGACCCGTTGTCCGAGGCCCTCAACCCGCACCTGAACTCCATCTGCCTCACCATCGCGGCGATGGCCCTCGCCCGCGCCGACGGCGGCAGCCGCGCCGCCGACGCCGCCCGCTGCCTGGGCGCCGCCGACGCGCTGCTGCCGCCCGGCCACGTCCCCTCCGACGTGGAGCGGCGGTGCCACGCCGTGACCGAGGCGCGGATACGGCAGGCGCTCGACCCGCGGTCGTACGAGGCCGCGTACGCCGAGGGCGGTGGCCTCTCCCTCGCGGAGGCCACCGCCCTGGTCTGAGCGCCGGGGTACCTCAGCTCTTCGTGCGGAACTTGTGGATGGCGACCGGAGCCATGACCGCGGTCAGGCCGACCGACCAGATCAGGGTCACCCACAGGTCGTGCGCGACCGGGCCGCCCTCCATCAGGCCGCGCGCGGTGTCGGCCAGCGACGACAGCGGGTTGTAGTCGGTGAACGCCTGGAGCCAGCCCGGCATCGAGGCGGTCGGCGCGAAGATCGACGAGCCGAACTGGAGCGGCATCAGCACCAGGAAACCCATCGCCTGCACCGACTGCGCGTTCTTCATCACGACGCCGAGGGTCAGGAACACCCACATCAGGGCCGAGCCGAACACCGCCGACAGCCCCACGGAGGCCAGCAGACCGGTCCAGCTGTTGATGTCGTAGCCCACGAGCAGGGCGACCACCATCAGCACCACGGTCGCGAACAGCATCCGCATCAGCTCCACCGCGATCTTCGCGAAGAGCACGGAGCCGCGCCCGATCGGCAGGGACCGGAAGCGGTCCATGACACCGGAGTTGAAGTCCTGGTTGAAGCCGGTGCCCACGCCCTGGGCCATGTTCATGCCCATCATGGCCATGAGGCCGGGGATGACGTACTGGACGTACTGCTCCTGCCCGCCCCCCAGGGACTTCCCGATGGAGCCGCCGAAGACGTACACGAACAGCAGCGTGAAGACGACCGGGAACAGGATCGCGTCGAACATCGACTCCGGGTCCTGTCGGATCCACAGCAGGTTGCGGCGGATCAGCGCGCCGGTGTGGCGCAGATGGGCCCGCAGCGGGATCGGTGTGTCGGTCTTCGGGGCGGCCGGGGACAAGGTGGCGGCGGTCATACGGCGACCTCCTGACGGTCGTCGGCGGGCATGGCGTCCTGCGGGGCACTGGCGCGGTGGCCGGTGAGCGACAGGAACACCTCGTCCAGGCTGGGCAGTTCGGTGGTGATGGAGGAGATCGTGATGCCGCGCGCGGTGACCGCGCCGACCACGGCGGTGAGCTGCTCGTCGCTGAGGATCGGCACCAGCAGGGTCCCGGTCTCGGTGTCCACGGTCGTCGCGGCGAGCCCGGTGATGCCCAGCTCGTCGAGCATCGTGGCGAGCGGGCCCAGCTCCAGCGGGTCCACCGGCCGCACCCGCAGCGTGCGTCCGCCGACGCGGGCCTTCAGCTCCTCGATCCCGCCGTTCGCGATGACCTTGCCCCGGTCCACCACGGTCAGCTCGGTGGCGAGCTGCTCGGCCTCCTCCATGTACTGGGTGGTGAGCAGCACGGTGACGCCGTCGCCGACCATCGCCTTCACCTCGTCCCAGACCTCGTTGCGGGTGCGCGGGTCGAGGCCGGTGGTCGGCTCGTCCAGGTACAGCACGGCGGGCCGGCCGATCATGGACGCGGCCAGGTCCAGCCGCCGCCGCATACCGCCGGAGTACGTGCCAGCGGGCCGCCTGGCCGCCTCCGTCAGCGAGAACCGCTCCAGCAGCTCGTCGGCGCGGGCGCGGGCGTCCTTGCGGGGCAGGTCCAGCAGCCGGCCGATCAGGTACAGGTTCTCCCAGCCGGGCAGCTTCTCGTCCACCGAGGCGTACTGCCCGGTGAGGCCGATGACCCGGCGCAGCTGGCGGGGCTGCCGTACGACGTCGTAGCCGGCCACCGTGGCCTGCCCGGCGTCGGGGGTGATGAGGGTGGACAGGATCCGTACGAGGGTGGTCTTGCCGGCGCCGTTCGGCCCGAGCACACCCATCACGGTGCCCTCGCGCACGTCCAGGTCGACGCCGTCCAGCGCCTTGGTCTCGCCGTAGTGCTTGACCAGTCCCCGTACGGTCACGGCGGAGCGTCCGCCGACGGGGGTGTCGTCGATGCGTGTCATGCGGACGACAGTGCCAGGCCCCACCGACAAACCACCGACAGCCGACCGACACCCGCCGACAGACGGCCGACACCACCGCCACATCCCCGACGATCACCGCAACCATCCATTGAGGCACCACGACGGCGAGCACCACATCCGCGAGAGCGGCGCCGGTTCAGGCGCAAAGAGGGCAGCCCACCGACGGGGGAAGATCGGCGGGCTGCCCGGTGGTGCCGCGATGGTCTAGTGGACGGAGTGCTCCTCCAGCGGGAACGTCCCGCCGACGACGTCCTCCGCGAACGCCTTGACCGCGTTGCCCATGACCTCACGCAGGTCGGCGTACTTCTTGACGAACTTCGGGACCCGGCCGGAGGTCAGCCCCAGCATGTCGGTCCACACCAGGACCTGCGCGTCCGTCTCCGGGCCCGCGCCGATGCCGACGGTCGGGATGTGCAGCACCCGCGTCACCTCGGCCGCCAGCTCCGCCGGAACCAGCTCCAGCACCACCGCGAACGCCCCCGCGTCCTGCACGGCCTTGGCGTCGCGCAGCAACTGCTGCGCCGCCTCCTCGCCACGCCCCTGCACGCGGTAGCCCATCGCGTTGACGGACTGCGGAGTCAGCCCGATGTGGGCCATGACCGGGATGCCGGACTCCACCAGCAGCCGGATCTGCTCGTGCGACCGCTCGCCGCCCTCCAGCTTGACCGCGCCGACCCCGGCCTCCTTCACCAGCCGGGTCGCCGAGCGCAGCGCCTGCACCGGGCCCTCCTGGTAGGAGCCGAAGGGCAGGTCGCCGACGATCAGGGAGCGGGTGGTGCCGCGTACGACGGCCGCCGACAGCATGGTCATCTCGTCGAGGGTGACGGGGACGGTGGTGTCGTACCCGAGGTGGCAGTTGCCCGCCGAGTCGCCGACCAGGATGACCGGGATCCCGGCCTCGTCGAAGACGGACGCGGTCATCGCGTCGTAGGCGGTGAGCATGGGCCACTTCTCGCCCCGCTCCTTGGCGAGGGCGATGTCGCGGACGGTGATGCGGCGGGTGCCGCCCTTTCCTCCGTAGAGGCCCCCGTACAGCGCCTTGCTGCCGTCGGAAGGCTTGTTCTGGGCAGCCGAAAGCTGCGTCATGGCAACGGCTCCTTCAGTCATCTCGAGGCGCCCTGACGGCGTCCCCGGACCGACTCCATGGTGGCACCTCGTGCCATTCGGGGCCAGGGGTACCCCCTGTGAGCCGAGCCGCGTAAGGTCTTGGTAAAGAAATAAGATACGAGACGGTTCCGTATCGGAATGATCGTAGGCTCGAACACATGACAAGTCCCGTCCCTGCCTCCCGAATACCGGAAGCGGTCCACCGGCGCCGCTGGGCGATCCTCGGCGTGCTCATGCTCAGCCTGCTGATCGTGGTGCTCGACAACTCGATCCTGAACGTCGCCATCAAGACCATCGCCACCCCGGCGCCCACCGGCCTCGGCGCCACGCAGAGCCAGATCGAGTGGGCGATCAACGCCTACACCCTCGTCTTCGCCGGCCTGCTCTTCACCGCCGGACTCGTCGGCGACCGGCTCGGCCGCAAGAAGGTGCTGCTCGGCGGCATCCTCGTGTTCGGCATCGGCTCCGCGCTCGCCGCCGAGTCCGGCTCGCCCGGCCAGCTCATCGCCTACCGCGCGCTGATGGCCCTCGGTGCCGCCTTCGTCATGCCCGCCACCCTCGCCGTGCTCATGAACGTCTTCGAGCGCGAGGAACAGCCCAAGGCCATCGGCATCTGGGCCGGCGGTGTCGGCCTCGCCATCGCCATCGGTCCGATCACCGGCGGCGCGCTCCTCGACCACTTCTGGTGGGGCTCGGTCTTCCTCATCAACGTGCCCATCGTGATCGTCGCGCTCGTCCTGATGACCTGGCTGGTGCCCGACTCCCGCGACCCGCGGCCCGGCCGCCTCGACCCCATCGGCGTGGTCCTGTCCGTCGTCGGCCTCGTACTGCTCGTCTACGGCATCATCAAGGGCGGCGAGCTGGCCGACTTCACCGACGCCAAGGTGCTCGTCACCATCGCCGCCGGGCTCGTCGTCCTGACCGCCTTCGTCGTCTTCGAGAAGCGCAGCGACCACCCGTCGCTGGACGTCACCTACTTCCGCAACAAGGTCTTCTCGGCCGCCATGAGCGCCATCGCGCTGGTCTTCTTCGCGCTGATGGGCGTCACCTTCTTCGGTGTCTTCTACACCCAGAGCGTGCGCGGCTACTCCCCGCTGGAGTCCGGCGTGCTGATGCTGCCCCTCGCCGCCGCCCAGCTGATCTTCGCGCCCCGCGCCCGGCTGCTGGTCGACCGGTTCGGCAACAAGGCCACCACCACCGGCGGTCTGCTGCTGATCGCGGCGACGCTGGCCGCGTTCGCCACGTTCGAGGCCGACACGCCGATCTGGCTGCTGGAGGTCGTCTTCTTCCTCATGGGCACCGGCATGGCGCACATCATGACCCCGACCTCGGTCGTCATCATGCAGGCCCTGCCCCGCGAGAAGGCCGGCTCCGCCTCGGCGCTCAGCAACACCTTCCGCCAGGTCGGCGGCGCCCTCGGCATCGCCGTCCTCGGCTCGGTGCTCGCCACCGCGTACCGCAACGGCATCGAGGACAAGCTCGGCCTGCTGCCGCCGGGCCTGCGCGAGACCGCCGGCGAGTCCATCGAGGCCACCCTCGGCGTCGCCGAGAAGCTCGGCCCGCAGGGCAAGGCCCTGGTCACCCCCGCCAACGACGCGTTCCTGCACGCCATGCACGTCACCGCCCTGTGCGGTACGGGCGTCGCGCTGATCGGCGCCGTGGTGACCTTCCTGTTCCTGCCGGGCAAGCCGCCCGCCGGTCAGCGGCAGGAGACGGAACCGGAGTTGGTCACCGCCGGGGAGTGAGGTCCGCGTACGGTTCCACGGGGGGAGGAGGCGGCTGCGGGACAATTCCCGCAGCACAGTGAGAGGACGGATCGTCGTGAGCCTTGCCGAGAGCCGGCCGCGCCCGGACGGACCCGCGCGGGGCCGGCCCCGCAGCGAAGCGGTGGAACGCGCCATCCTGGAAGGCGTGATGAAGCTCCTGGAGGAGGGCGTGCCCCTCGCCGAGCTGTCCATCGAGCGGGTCGCCCGCACGGCCGGGGTCGGCAAGGCCACCATCTACCGCCGCTGGAGCGGCAAGGAGGAACTGTTCGTCGACGTCGTGCGCGCCGCCGAACCCCCCGACCCCGAGCTCCCCGGCACCTCCCTGCGCGACGACCTCGTCGCCCTGCTGGAGTCCCTGCGCCGGCGCGGCCTGGTCAGCCGCTCCTCGGCGATCCTGCACAACGTGTACGCGCAGATGAAGAGCAGCCCGCGGATCTGGGCGGCGTACCACGCCAGTGTCATAGCGCCTCGCCGCGACCTCGCCCTGGACCTGCTGCGCCGCGCGCAGGAGAACGGCGAGATCCGCGCGGACATCGACCTGGACCTGGCCAACGACATGTTCGTCGGCCCCATGCTCGTCCGCTCCGTCATGCGCCCCGACGCCGATCTGCCCGAGGGACTGGCGGAGCAGATCGTCGACGCGGTCCTGGACGGCCTACGCCCCGTCAGGTCCACGGTGCCGTAGCACTAATGTGCGCGTTTCGTCACAGACCCCGCGCGCCCCGGGGGTCACCGGAACTCGCGACCCCGGCTCGTTCGTCCTCGTCTTCCGTACGGCCGTCATGGGACGGCGGAACGGAGCCGATCATCCCCTAGGGTCGGAAGAGCACGGGGGCGAACGGTGTGCACGGCAGGCAGTGAGGCAGACGGTATGGCGCAGCAGGCGTACATGACGGAGACGGTGGACGACGGCTCGGGGCCCGAGCGACCGGGATCCCGGCTCCGACGCCTCACGCACCGCCTGTTCACCGGGTGGCGGAACGATCCGCGCGTCTGGCGGCGCGGCGCGGTCCTCGCCGTACTCGCCCTGCTGCTCGCCCTGGTGATGCTGCTGCACGCGCACATCCCCAACGCGGTGGGCAACCTCGGCTCGCTCACCGAGACGTTCCTGCCCTGGCTGGGCCTGGCCGTCCCGGTGCTGCTGGTCCTCGCGCTGATCCGCCGGTCGGCGAGCGCGCTGATCGCGATCGTGCTCCCGGCGATCGTCTGGCTGAACCTCTTCGGGGGGCTGCTGACCGACAGGGCGGGCGAGGGCGGCGACCTCATGGTGGCCACCCACAACGTCAACGCCGACAACCCCGACCCGGCCGCGACCGCCACCGACGTGGCCGCGTCCGGCGCCGACGTCCTGGCCCTGGAGGAACTGCCCGCCTCCGCCGTGCCCGTCTACGAGAAGGCGCTCGCGTCGACGTACAAGTACCACGCGGTCGTCGGCACGGTCGGGCTGTGGAGCAAGTACCGGATGTCCGGCGTCCACGCCGTCGACATCAAGCTCGGCTGGAAGCGGGCCATGCGCGCCACGGTCGCGACGCCGAAGGGCCCGGTCGCGGTCTACGTCGCCCACCTGCCCTCGGTGCGGGTGAAGATGGAGGCGGGCTTCACCGCCCGGCAGCGGGACAGGAGCGCCGACGCGCTGGGCGAGGCCATCGCCGACGAGCCCCTGAAGCAGGTGGTGCTGCTCGGCGACCTGAACGGCACCATGAACGACCGCGCGCTCAACGCCGTCACCGCCCAGATGCGCTCCACGCAGGGCGCGGCGGGCAGCGGCTTCGGGTTCAGCTGGCCGGCGTCGTTCCCGATGGCCCGCATCGACCAGATCATGGTGAGGGGCGTGGAGCCGGAGAAGAGCTGGACGCTGCCGCGCACGAACAGCGATCACCTGCCCGTAGCGGCCCGTGTGAAGCTCGACACAGGCTCTTAACCTGCCGGAATACTGGACCTGAGAGAGTTTGTTCCGTCCAGGAACATACTGCGAGACTCGAACCTGTACGGCACTCCGCTCTCTGAAAGGTCCCTCATGCCCCTGGCCCTGCTCGCCCTCGCCGTGGGCGCCTTCGGCATCGGTACGACCGAGTTCGTGATGATGGGCCTCCTGCCCGACGTCGCGGACGACCTGCACATCTCGATCCCCGCCGCCGGCCACCTGGTCTCGGCGTACGCGCTGGGCGTCGTCATCGGCGCCCCGCTGCTGGCCGCGCTGACCGCGCGGATGTCCCGCCGCACGGTCCTGATCTCCCTCATGGCCCTGTTCGTGGCGGGCAACGCCCTGTCGGCGTTCGCCCCCGGCAACGGCTCCCTGCTGGCCGCCCGCTTCCTCAGCGGCCTGCCGCACGGCGCCTTCTTCGGCGTCGGCGCGGTCGTCGCCACGGCGATGGTCCCACCGGAGCGCAAGGCCCGCTCGGTGTCCCTGATGTTCCTCGGCCTGACCATCGCCAACATCGCGGGCGTCCCCGTCGCCACGCTGATGGGCCAGCACCTCGGCTGGCGGGCGACCTTCCTGGGAGTGAGCGTGATCGGCATCGCGGCGATCGCCTCCCTGGCCCTGCTCATCCCGCACGACCGGAACCACGCGGCCACGTCGACGGGCCTGCGCGGCGAACTGGCGGCTCTGAAGTCGGTACCGGTCTGGCTGGCCCTCGGTACGACGGTGGCGGGCTTCGGCGCGCTCTTCGCGGCCTACAGCTACGTCACCCCGATGCTGACGGACGCGGCGGGCTACGCCGACACCAGCGTGACCCTGCTCCTGGCCCTCTTCGGCGTCGGCGCCACGGCGGGCAACCTGCTGGGCGGCCGGCTCGCCGACCACTCCCTGCGCGGCACCCTCTTCGGCGGCCTGGCGTCCCTCGGCGCGGTGCTGGTGCTCTTCCCCGTGCTGATGCGGGCGGAGTGGAGCGCGGCCCTGGCGGTGACCCTGCTGGGCATGGCGGCGTTCATCACCGGCTCGCCGCTCCAGCTGATGGTGATGGAGAAGGCGTCGGCGGCCCCCTCCCTCGCCTCCTCGGCCAACCAGGCGGCGTTCAACCTGGCCAACGCGGGCGGCGCCTGGATCGGCGGCCTCGCTCTGGCGGCCGGTTTCGGCACGACGTCCCCGGCACTCGCGGGAGCGGCCCTGGCCGTCCTGGGCCTGGGAGTGGCGAGCGTGGCCTACGCGGTGGACCGCCGCCGGGAGACTCCGTCGGTGGGGCGGGTGGTGGCGTCCCGGGTTCCGGAGGTGGAGGACTCGGGGGCGCTGTACCGCTGAGGGCGGCCCCGTAGGGCTTGCTGCACCGGCCCGAGCTGCCAAGGCGGCCGTCGGGCCGCTCGCTTCCCGGTCAGTGTCGGGCTTCCGCGAGGTGAGTCAAGGGCGCTGCGCGTCGCCTTCGGCGATGGCCCTCCGGGCCACCCTTGACACACCTCGCTCCAGCCCGGGGAAGAAGCGAGGCGAGCACCCCGAAACAGCAGTGGCCCCGGCCGGTAACGGGCCCCCACGGCAACTGGGTGCGCGCCGTCGGCGAGGGCACGCGTCCGCGCCTCGCCAGCACGCCGGGTGGGCTTGGCGGCGAACGGTGGGTGGATGGCTGTGGTGCGCCACCGCGCCTCGCCTGCACGCCGGGTGGGCTGAGCGGCGAACGGTGGATGGGGGGTGCGCCACCGCGCCTCGCCTGCACGCCGGGAAGGCTTGGCGGCTTGCGGCCGGTGGGGGTGCGCGGTGGGGGTGCGCGTGCACGCCGGGGGTTTGGCGGCTTGCGGCCGGTGGGTGGGGCGTGGCCGCGGCTCGCCCGGACTGGGAGGCAGAGTCGCGGGTGGCCGGGCCTCCCACTGACCACCGGAGGCTGTGATTGGCGGATTTGTGCCAAGGGGCGCTGCAGTGGTGCAGGTCAGAGGGGTGGCTGTGCGGCAGGAGTGGCCCAAATACGCCAATCACCCGTAGCCAACCCGGTCACGGCACAGGTCGCCTGCAGAAGGGTTCCGTTGGCGAGGGGGCTGGTCCTATCGTCTGAGCCCGTGACCGAAAGAGCGGCTCCGCTGCCCCCTACCGTCTTCCCGCTCGCCAAAAGGCGTTCGTGGGCCATGCTGGCCGGCTCGCTGGTCTTCGTCGCTCTGGGCATTGTCTTCCTGGTCGCTCACAGCGCCGTGAAGATGACTGTGGCGGGGGCGCTGGCCGTCCTCTTCTTCGGGTTCTGCTCGGTGATCTTCATCCAGCGCCTGTTCCGCGACCGACCGGAGTTGGTTCTGGACGACGCGGGAGTGGACCATGTGAGGCTGGGCCGGTTCGGCTGGGACGAGATAGCCGCCGTGCGGATGCGGGAGCAGCGGGTACGCAACACCTCGCAGCGGTTCATCGAGCTGGTGCTGCACGATCCGGATGCCTACCTGGCCCGAGCGCCCAAGCTCGTCCGGAGGACCGCGGCCATGAACGCACGACTCGGCTTCGGTCCGGCCAACATGGCCACGAACACCTTGCCGGTGCCGCCCGAGGCGGTCCTGGACGCGATGCGGCGTCACTGCCCCGGACTCCGAGTACAACAGCACTGAGCGCGCCCCCCGCCCCACCATCCGTAAGCCGCCAAGCCGCCAACCCCCGGTGTGCAGGTGAGGCGCGAGTGCACCCACATCCATCCACCGTTCGCCGCCCAACCGGCCCGGCGTGCTGGCGCACCCCGGCCATCCACCCACCGTTCGCCGCCAAGCCCACCCGGCGTCCATGCGAGGCGCGACCGCGTGCCCTCGCCGACGGCGCGCACCCAGCCGACGCCAGGGCCCGTTACCGCTGGGCCCACCGCTGTTTGGGGCCGCTCACCTCGCGGAAGCCCGACACTGGCCGGGAAGCGGGCGGCCCTACGGCCACTTCTCAGCCTCCGCCCACATCAGTTCCCCGCGGCCCTGCCTCAGTTCCTCAGTTCGCACCACACCGTCTTCCGGTCCGGCCCCTGTTCCACGCCCCACCGCTCGGCCAGCGCGTCCACGAGAGCCAACCCCCGCCCCGACTCCGCGACCTCCGTGGCGGACAGCAGGACGGGCAACGCGCGCGGGTCAGGATCGGTCACCTCGATCCGCGTACGGCCCCCCACCGCCGTACCCCCGACCCGGACGGTCACCGGTGTTCCCTCGCCGAGGTGGTCGATGACGTTCGTCAGCAGCTCCGTCGCACACAGGCGGACGTCGAAGCCGTACGCGCGGAGGTGGTGGCGCAGTTCCGGTGCGGCCTTGGGCGTGGCCAGCAGGTGCAGTTCCAGCGGTGTCATCGGCGTCGTCACTCCGCCGCCGCCTTCCTCAGCACGGCGGCCAGTGCACGCGCCGTGGCCGTGTTGCAGTTCCCGAGCGTGACGAGTCCGGCGGGCGGGGCGTACGTACCCGCGAAGCTCGGCAGGTCGACGCGGAGGGAGGGGAGCGTGATGCCGTGCAGCGCGAGCGCGGCACGAAGGTCCTCGACGCAGAGGGTGACGTCGTAGGCGGTGGGGGAGCGGTCGGGCATGAGGGGCGGCAACCTTCTGTGCGGTCTGTGACGAACTCCTCACAGGGTGTCGCCGGTCTCGCTACCGTGGAAGAGGTTTCGCGTTCGCGACCAGGGCAGCGGAGGAGAGTGAGCGGTGGCTCGGGGCAAGGACATTGACGGCTCGATGAGCGTCCCGACCTTCTACGGCAAGGAGTTGCGGTGGAAGCGGGAGGCGGCCGGCCTGTCGCTGGAGGCGTTCCTTGAGGGCAGTTTCTACGGCAAGACCTACCTCAGCGACATCGAGCACGGGGAGCGACGGATGCCGCTCGACCTGGCTCGGCATGCGGATCGAGTGCTGAACACCGACGGCTTCTTCGAGCGCCATTGCGAGGACGGAAGGCCAAGAGAGGTGCGCATGCCGCGTACTTCGAGAAGGTACTAGAGGCGGAGAAGTTCGCCGAATCGATTGATGAATGGTCTCCCAGCACCTTGCCCGGACTGCTTCAGACCGCTCCGTATGCGCGGGCGCTGGTGCAGGCGGCTCACCCGTCGGCCTCCGATGACTGGGTCGAGGAGAAAGTGCGGGCCCGGCTCGACCGCGCTCGCCTCTTCCAGGACGACCACTCGGTCCCGGAGTACTGGGCCATCCTGCATGAGTCGCTGTTCACTGACGCCATCGTGCCTCCAGACGAGATGACCGCACAGCTCGACCACATCGCGGAGTTGGCGCAGCGGCGCCGTATCACTCCGCAGATCGTTACGCGGAAGAGCGGCGCGTATCCGCTCATGGCCGCTTCGATCATGATCATGGACTTTCCGGACGCCCCGCCGTTGATCTACACCGAGGCGTCATACAGCGGCAGCACCATCGACGATCCGGCTCTCGTGAGGCAGTACCGCAAGGCATACGATCGGCTCAGGGCCGTCGCGCTGTCACCAGACACGTCCCTCGCCATGATCAAGGCAGCGGCAGAGGATTATCGAAATGGCAAGCAACCGGATCGACTTGAGTGACGCTCTCTGGTTCAAGAGCAGCTACAGCAACGGCGACGGCGGCAACTGCGTAGAGGTGGCCGACAACATCCCCGGAGTCATCCCCGTCCGCGACTCAAAGCTCCCCCACGGCCCAGTCCTCCTCCTCCCCCCCACCGCCTGGACCCCCTTCATCACCTCCCTCAAGGCCCAGTAACCAGCAACGCAAACGGGGCGTGAAGTGCACAGACACCCCACGCCCCGTCAGCGTTACAGCGAGCCCGGCGCCTTACCGCTGCCGGAACGACTGCACGTACCCGTTGGCCGGCGAACCGACCCCCGTCACGTCGTCGTACCCCTTCACCGCGGACAGCGAGCTGTCCTTGCCCAGGCTGCGCACCGACGTCAGAAGACCGTCAGCCGCGTCGTACCCGTTCGCGAAGTCCACGCGGGCCACAGCCAGCCCCGACCCCGTCGGGTTGTCCGTGACGTCGTGGAAGACGCCCTTCTTGCCGTACTTGGCGTAGATGGCCGGGTTGGCGAAGCCGAGGGCCTTGCCGCCGCGGGCCTCCTGGGCCAGGGCCTGGACCGCCGCGATGACCGGCGCGGCCAGCGAGGTGCCGCCGATGCGGTACTCGCTGTACTGCTCGGTGCCGTCGGGGAAGGTCTGGGTCTGGCCGACCAGGAAGCCGGTGTTCGGGTCGGCGATGGCCGCGATGTCCGGGACGACGCGGTTGCCGGCGGCGTTGTTGGCCGTGGCCAGCGCGTTCGGGACGACGCCCTTCTGGTAGTACGGCTGCGGCACCGTCTTGCTGGTGCCGCCGCCCGCGCCCGAGGTGAACGCGCCGGGGAAGCCGACCCAGCTCTTGCCGTCGGGGGACAGCGACGCCTTCTCGGTGCCCCAGCCGGTCTCCCACTGGTACTTGTCGCCCTTGCCGACGGCCAGCGAGGTGCCGCCGACCGCGGTGACCCAGGCGGAGTTGGCCGGGGTGTCGACCTGCTTCACGCCGGTGTTGGCGACCTGGTCGCCGTCGTCACCGGAGGAGAAGTAGAAGCCGATGCCCTGGACCGCGCCCAGCTGGAAGACCTGGTCGTAGGCGGCGGCGAGGTCCGGCGTCTGGTTGGCCTCGATGTCGCCCCAGGAGTTGGAGACGATGTCGGCCAGGTGGCTGTCGACGATCTTGCTGAGGGAGTCCAGCAGGTCGTCGTCGTAGCAGGAGGCCGCGCCCACGTAGGTGACGTCGGCGTTCGGCGCGACCGCGTGGACCGCCTCGACGTCCAGGGTCTCCTCGCCGTACCAGCCGGCCGCCCCGCACTCGTCGGTCTTCGTGTAGTTCTTCGGCAGCACCTGGTGCAGCTGCCCGGTCTTCCAGGCCGCGTCACCGTTCTTCAGCGCGTACTTGCCGGCGTCGTAGGCGATCGTCGGGGAGGCGTACGCGTCGGTGATCGCGATGCGGACGTTCTTGCCGGTGTACGTGCCCGCGCCGTACGCGGCGCGCAGCTGCTTGCCGGTGTAGCCCTTGATCGCGTACGGGATCTTCTGGCCGTAGGCGTCCGGGAGCGTGCTCGCGACGTTGGAGCCGTAGTACGAGGAGAACGGCCCGGCGTTCTTGAAGACCGCGTCCGGCGGCGGAAGCTGGTCGTCGTGGTTCGCCTTGTGCGGGGCGTTGTCCAGGCCGGTGACCGTGAGGACCGCGCCCTTGAGGGCGGCCGGGGCGGAGGCCGTGCGCGCCGGGGCGCGGTAGGTCTTGGAGCCCTTGGCGTAGTTGTGCAGCTGGGTGCCGAACGCCTTCTCGGCGGCGGCCACGTCACCGGAGACGGCGACGTAGTGCGGGGTGACCGCGGTGACCGTCAGGCCGGCCGACTTCAGCCAGGACGTGACGGCGGCCACCTGGGCCTTGGTGGCCCCGAAGCGGGCCTGCGCCTTCTTGGCGCTGAGGTACTTGCCGTACAGGGGCGAGCTGGGGTCGGACACCGCCTTGGCGTAGGCGGCGAGTCCGGCCGCGTCCCGGCCGGCCAGGTAGACGCGGGCCTTGACCTGGGACTTGTCCGAGGTCGCGCCCTTGTCCGCCTTGGCCGTGGCCCAGAGCGGCTTGGTGCCCTTCAGTACGTCACGAGCGGGGCTGTCCGCGGCGTGTGCCGCGGGTATGCCCAGCGCCAGCGCACCGGCGATCATGGGCAGTGTCGCTGCCATGCTCACACCGGCGCGCACGGTGGCGCGGTTGGATCTCATAGAACCCCCTGCGATGCGGTTCGCATGCATGTAGTGGTTGGCACGTCGTGGAGGCGCGCGCCGGCCCGCGGCGGTGTCGGCCGGCGAGTGGATCACACGATGGGGGCCACTCTTGCGATGAACCGTTCATGCAAGGGGAACGTAAAAGTCAAGAGAAGCTCAAGTAACCGCCACGGAGGGTGATTTGACCCTTTGATCCTTACGGCGGTGTTACGAACGGGCTTGCGCGCCCCGCTCCTTGAGCATTCCGGCCATCAGCTCGATCTCCGACTGCTGCGCGTCGACCATGCCCTGCGCGAGCCGCTTCTCCACGCCGACGGTGCACTTGGCGACACAGCCCTCGGCCATGTGGATGCCGCCCTTGTGATGGTCCGTCATGAGCTGGAGGTAGAAGATCTCCGCCTGCTTGCCGTTCAGCGTCCCGAGCTTCTTCAGCTCGGTGTCGGTCGCCATCCCCGGCATCAGCGCGCCGTCCTTGCCGGAGGCCATGCCGCCCATGCCCATCCAGGTCATCGGCGGATCGGCCGACACCTTCGGCAGGTTCCACAGGTCCAGCCAGCCCAGCAGCATCCCGCGCTGGTTGGCCTGCGTCTGCGCGATGTCGTAGGCGAGCCGCCGTACCTCCTCGTCCTTCGTGCGGTCGCGCACGATGTACGACATCTCGACGGCCTGCTGGTGGTGGACGGCCATGTCCCGGGCGAACCCGGCGTCCGCCGAGTCCGCGCCCGGCGTCTTCGCGTCTGATCCGCCGGTCTCCTCGGCGACCGCGTAGGTGATCGCACCGGCCGCGACGAGCACCGCCGCCGCGGCCCCGGCGACCCAGCCGATGTGCCGCCGCATCACTTCATGACCCCGCCGGTGCACGAGGCGCCCGGCTCGGGCGTCTGCTGCCCCTGCACGTACGTGGCGAAGAACTTGTCCACTTCCGGGTCCTTCGCGCTCTTCACCGCCACCTGATGGCCCCAGGCCGACAGGATCAGCGGGGCCTCCTGGTTCTGGTACGGGCTCATCAGCGAGTACGGCGTCTTCTTCACCTTCGCCGCGAGCGCGTCGACATCGGCCTTGGCCGCCTTGTCGGTGTACGTCACCCAGACCGCGCCGTGCTCCAGCGAGTGCACGGCGTTCTCCTCCGGCACCGCCTTGGTGTAGACGTCGCCGTTGCAGTTCAGCCAGACCGGGTTGTGGTTGCCGCCGACCGGCGGGTGCATCGGGTACGACACCTTGGTCGTCACGTGCGTCCGGGACAGCTTGCCCGACCAGGTCTTCACCCCGTCCGCGCCGGTGGTGAACTTCCCGGAGTCCCCGGCGTTCTTGGCGTCACCGCTGGGCGTCGCCTGGTCCTTGCCGGAGTCGCCCTGCGTCTTCACCAGGACCACACCGCCGACGACGAGACCGACGACGACCACCGCGCTGGCGGCGATGGTGAGCACCCGGTTGCGGCGCTCGCGGGCACGCTCCGCGCGCCGCATCTCCTCGATGCGCGCCTTGCGCGCCGCGGTGCTGCTGTTCTTGCCGGAACCCATGAGGCGTGTCCTTCTGGGGAAGGGGACGTGGACGGTGGGGCCCGCTGATCGTAATGCGGCGGGGCCGCCCTTCCGTAGGTAGGGCACAGGAACCGGATAATTTTGAACCGCCGATGCGCATTATCTACCCTCGCGGTATGCGGCTGCTGCGCTCCACCGATCTGGCCCTGCGCGTCCTGATGCGACTCGCGGTCGTCGCCGACGCGACGCCCACGACCCGCCAGGTCGCCGCCGACATGGACGTGCCCTACACGCACGCCGCGAAGGTCGTCGCCGAACTCCAGCACCTGGGCCTGGTCGACGCCCGGCGCGGGCGGGGCGGCGGGCTGGCGCTCACGGAGCGGGGCCGTACCGCGTCGGTGGGCGCGGTCGTGCGGACCTTCGAGGGCGAGGGCGACGTGGTGGACTGCGAGGGGACGCAGAGCACCCCGGCCTGCCCCCTGCGCTCCGGCTGCCGCCTGCGGGGTGCTCTGCGGGGGGCTCAGGAGGCGTTCTTCGCCGCGCTGGACTCCGTCACGATCGGAGAGCTCGTCGCCGATCCGACGGGGCCGCTGCTGCTGGGGATCTCTCGGCGGCCGGGGCTGGACTGAACGCATCGCGACCAGCCACGAAAGGTCGTCAGGCGTGTGCCGCGCCGTCGTGGCTGGTCGCGCGGTTCCCCGCGCCCCTTCGGTCACGGGGGAAGCGGACCGGCCATTACGGATGTCGGCCCGAGCAGGCAAGATGGGGCGAGAGCGCAGTACACCTGCCGTACGGGAGGCGTTCAGAGCGAGGACGCCCGGGCGATCAAGGTCCGCAACGCGCGTGAAATGGTGTTGTGGTGGGATGCTCAGGTGCCCGACCGCCTCCCGTGGTACGGGGGACAGGCGGCCTGACCAGCAAGGATGGGAAGCGGAAGATGGACAAGCAGCAGGAGTTCGTGCTCCGGACCTTGGAGGAGCGCGACATCCGGTTCGTACGCCTGTGGTTCACGGACGTGCTGGGCTTCCTCAAGTCCGTCGCCGTGGCCCCCGCCGAGCTGGAACAGGCCTTCGACGAGGGCATCGGCTTCGACGGCTCCGCCATCGAGGGCTTCGCCCGGGTCTACGAGTCCGACATGATCGCCAAGCCGGACCCGTCCACCTTCCAGATCCTGCCGTGGCGCGCGGAGGCCCCCGGCACGGCCCGCATGTTCTGCGACATCCTCATGCCGGACGGCTCCCCGTCCTTCGCCGACCCGCGGTACGTCCTCAAGCGCGCCCTCGCCCGCACCTCCGACCTGGGCTTCACCTTCTACACCCACCCGGAGATCGAGTTCTTCCTGCTGAAGGACCGCCCGCTGGACGGCTCCCGCCCGACCCCCGCCGACAACTCGGGCTACTTCGACCACACCCCGACCAACGTCGGCATGGACTTCCGCCGCCAGGCGATCACCATGCTGGAGTCGATGGGCATCTCGGTGGAGTTCTCGCACCACGAGGGCGCCCCGGGCCAGCAGGAGATCGACCTGCGCTACGCGGACGCCCTCTCCACGGCCGACAACATCATGACGTTCCGGCTGGTCATGAAGCAGGTGGCGCTGGAGCAGGGCGTGCAGGCGACGTTCATGCCGAAGCCCTTCTCCGAGCATCCCGGCTCCGGCATGCACACCCACCTGTCCCTCTTCGAGGGCGACCGCAACGCCTTCTACGAGTCCGGCGCCGAGTACCAGCTCTCCAAGGTCGGCCGCTCCTTCATCGCGGGCCTGCTGCGGCACGCGGCGGAGATCTCCGCGGTCACCAACCAGTGGGTGAACTCCTACAAGCGGATCTGGGGCGGCTCCGAGCGCACCGCCGGCGCCGGCGGCGAGGCCCCCTCCTACATCTGCTGGGGCCACAACAACCGCAGCGCCCTGGTCCGGGTCCCGATGTACAAGCCCGGCAAGACCGGCTCGGCCCGCGTCGAGGTCCGCTCCATCGACTCCGGCGCCAACCCCTACCTCGCCTACGCCGTCCTCCTCGCCGCCGGCCTGAAGGGCATCGAGGAGGGCTACGAGCTGCCTCCCGGCGCCGAGGACGACGTCTGGGCCCTCTCCAACGCCGAACGCCGCGCCATGGGCATCGAGCCCCTGCCGCAGAACCTCGGCGAGGCCCTGACCCTGATGGAGGGCAGCGACCTGGTCGCCGAGACGCTCGGCGAGCACGTCTTCGACTTCTTCCTGCGCAACAAGAAGTCGGAGTGGGAGGAGTACCGCTCCGAGGTGACGGCGTTCGAGCTGCGGAAGAACCTGCCGGTGCTGTAGGGCAGGTCAGGGCGGACCTCCGCCGCACGTCCCGTGGGGGGCGACGGTCGCGTGCCGTGGGCCCCCGCGGTCGTGAACACGCACCCGAGGTCGTCGATCCGGCCTTCCCCCGGCCCTAGCATGCGCCTGTGGCACCGCTGCTCGCCGTGTGCGCCGGGTACTTCATGGTCATCCTGGACGTCACGATCATCAATGTCGCCGTGCCCGCGGTGGGCCGGGAGCTGGCGGCCTCGCTCACCGGGATCCAGTGGATCACGGACGGCTACACCCTGGTTCTCGCCGGGTTCCTGATGACGGGCGGTGCGCTCGGTGACCGGCTGGGCAACCGGCGGGTCTTCTGCTCGGGTGTGGCGCTGTTCACCGTGTCGTCGGCCGCGTGCGCGGGCGCGCCCAGTGCCTCGGCCCTCGTCGCGGCCCGGCTGGTGGAAGGGCTCGGCGCGGCGCTGATCGTTCCCGGCTCGCTCGCCCTGCTCCAGGAGGCCTACCCCGAGCCGGCGGCACGCTCACGCGCCTTCGGGCTGTGGGGGTCGATGGCGGGGATCGCCGCCTCCGCAGGGCCCCTGCTGGGCGGGCTCCTGGTGTCCACCGTGGGCTGGCGGTGGGTGTTCCTCATCAATGTGCCCGTCGGCGCGGCCTGCCTCATCCTGACGGCGCGGTTCGTCGCGCCCTCGCCGCGGCATCCGGACCGGGCCGTGGACTGGCCGGCGCAGGCCGCCGTGGTGGCGGCCGTGACCCTGCTGACCGCCGCCCTGAACGAGGCCGGACGGCGCGGCTGGTCCGATCCCGCCGTCCTCGCCGGACTGGGTCTGGCGGCCCTGGCCGTGGCCGGGTTCGTGGCGCGTGAGCGGTTCGCCCGGGCTCCGGCCCTCCCGCTGCGGCTGCTGCGCTCACCGGCGATGAGCGGAGCGGCCCTCGTGGGCCTCCTGTTCAACCTCGGCTTCTACGGCATGGTGTTCACCGCCAGCCTGTACTTCCAGCACGAGCGCGGCTTCAGCGCGCTGCGGACCGGGTTGGCGTTGTTCCCGGCCGTCGCGGTGACCATGTTCGCCTCCGTCCTGTCCGGGCGCCTGACCCGCCGTACCGGAGACCGTCCGCTGGTGGTCTCCGGCATGCTCCTGGGCGCGCTCGGACTGGCCGGCTGGGCCGCGGCCGGGACCGATCCGGCCTACCCGCTGCTGGTGGCACCGATGACGGCCGCCGGGTTCGGTACGTCCTTCGCCCTGACCGGCTCGACCGCCACGGTGATGGGCGCCGCGCCCCGGGCGTACGCGGGAGCCGCCTCCGCCCTGTTCAACACCACCCGCCAGATCGGCAGCGCCACCGGCGTCGCGCTCGGCGGCAGTCTGCTGGCGACCAGTGCCGGCTACGGCTCCGGGGTGCGCCTCGGCATGGTGGTCGGCGCCCTGGCCTACCTGCTCGCGGCGGGTGTCGCGTGGCGGTGCGTGCCCGCCAGGACGGCCCGCACCATGGCCCGGTGACCGCAACGGGCCGACGGCCGGCTCAGTGGTCGCGCAGGCACTCGATCTCGTAATCCCCGCTCTCCTCGTCGATCGTCACCCCGTGCGTCTCGCTGCGGAAACCCGGGAAGTGGCGGTCGAAGGTCTCCAGGGCCGCGAGGTAGCGCAGGAGGGGGCCGTCGGGGGTGCCGGTGGACTCGCCCGGCATGAGGACCGGGATGCCGGGCGGGGTGACCGTGACCATCGCCGCCGCCACCCGGTGCGCCGCGTCGGCGATCCGCACCCGCTCGGTACCGCCCCGCACCAGCCGCTGGTAACAGTGCTGCGGCGGGTGGACCGGCTCCGGGAGCTGCTGGAACGCGGTGTCCAGCAGCTCCACCAGGCGCGCCGAGCGCAGCTGCTCGTGCATCTGCCGGCACAGCTCGCGCAGGGTCAGGCCCGAGTAGCGGCGAGGGTGCGCGGCGACCGCCCCGGGAAGGACCCGGCCGAGCGGGGCGTCGGCGTCGTACAGCGCCTTGAAGTCCATCAGGGCGTCCAGCAGCGTGCCCCACTTGCCCTTCGTGATGCCCATCGAGAACAGGATCAGCGTGGTGTAGCTGTCCGTCTTCTCGACCACGATGTTCCGGGTGGCCAGATAGGCGGTCAGGACGCGGGCGGGGATGCCCTCCCCGGCCATCTCCCCGGTCGCGGTGATGCCGGGGCAGGTCAGTGTGACCTTGACCGGGTCCAGCATGCAGTGGCCCTCGGTCAGCCCGGGGAAGCCGTGCCAGGCGGCGCCCGGCTCCAGCAGCCAGCAGGACTGCTCCGTGCGCAGCAGCTCCGGCGGGGCCTCGTCGAAGGGCAGGCGCTCGCCGGTCGCCGGGTCGGTGACCTCCTCCGGCTGCCAGACGCCGAAGAACCACGGCGGCCGGTCCCCGGCGTTCTCCACCCGTCGGCGCAGCCGGACCATCTCCTGCCGGAAGCGGACCGCCTCCGTCACCGCCTCGTCCACCAGCCACTCGCCCTGCGGGCCGTCCATCATGGCCGTCGCCACGTCCAGCGAGGCGATCATCGGGTACAGGGGCGAGGTGGTGCCGTGCATCATCAGGGCCTCGTTGAACCGGTCGTGCTCCACCGGCGCCCGGGGCGCGGGCCGCACGTGCACCATCGCCGACTGGGACAGCGCGGCCAGCAGCTTGTGCGTGGACTGGGTCGCGAAGACCGTCGGCCGGTCCGGGCCGGGGAAGGCGTCGGCGTCCACCGACATGCCGTACCGGCCCCGGTACAGCGGGTGGAAGCGGGCGTACGCGAACCACGCCTCGTCGAAGTGCACCCGGGGCGTGCTGGCCGCGAGCGCCCGCGCGGTGGGGACGGCGGCGTAACACAGGCCGTCGTAGGTGGAGTTGGTGAACACCGCGTACTGCGGCTCCTGGGATGCGGCCCCCTCGGCCAAGGGGTGTCCGGCGATCCGGGCCGCGATCGAGTCCGCGGCCAGCTCGGCCGGGGGCAGCGGCCCGGCGAGGCCGTACCCGTTGCGCGTGGGCACCAGGTAGACGGGCCGGGCACCGGAGACCACCAGGCCGTGCAGCACCGACTTGTGGCAGTTGCGGTCCACCAGCGCCAGCTCGTCACGGGTGACGCTGAAGTGGCCCACCAGGCGGTTGCAGGTGGAGTCGCCGTGCAGCACGAAGTAGGTGAGGTCGGCGCCGAAGACGCGGGCCGCGTTGCGCTCCGCCTCCCCGATCGGGCCGGTGTGCTCGAACAGCGAGCCCAGCTCCTCCACCGAGATCGACAGGTCGGAGCGGAGCAGCCGTTCGCCGAAGTAGTCGTGGAAGGCGCGCCCCGCGGGTGACTTGAGGAAGGCGACGCCACCGGAGTGGGCCGGGGTGTGCCAGGAGTACTCGTGGGCGTCGTCGAAGCGCCGCAGCGCCCGGAAGAACGGCGGCAGCACGTCCTCCCGGTAGGCGCGGGCCGCGCTGGTGATGCGGCCCGCGATGAATCCCGGGGTGTCCTCCAGCGGCCACACGTACCCGACGACGGTCTCCGACACCCACAGCGGCAGCTCCCGCACGCCCTCCTCGGCCATGACCAGGAACACCGGCAGGTCCCGGAACCGCCGCCCGATCCGGCGCAGTACGGCCGCCCCGCCCGGGTCCCCGCCGAGGGCGCCGTCCGCCGGGGCGAGCGCGGCGCCGGGACCGTCACCCCGCCACCGTGCCCCGCCCCCGGGCAGGTCCCAGGCGACCACGGCCGCCGCGAGGCCCGCCTCGGTCCGCAGCACCGCCTCGGCGTCCTCGGCGCTGACCGCCCAGCGCACCTCGAAGCCGTCCGCCTCCACGGCGTCCCGGATCTTGCGCAACTGCTCGGCCCCGGCGCCCTCGGCGCGCGGATGCTGCGGTACCGCGACCAGGATCCTGCTGTCGGCCATCGCGTGCCCTCGCCTTCCCCGGCGGCCACGCGGCCACCACGCCGGAAAGTCTCGGGCGGGACCGGACACGTCGACGGCGGCCGGGTACGGCAAACCACCGGGATGACGGAAAACGGGGTTGCCGCGTTGACGTCCGCCGGGCCTGGCCGGGGTGCGCCGTGACACCGCGCCGAGCTGATCCGGGCCTAGCCGAGGTACGCCGGTGACACCGCCGCCGAGCTGATCCGGTGGGGCCGTCCGGAGCCGTCCGCCGGGACCTCGTACAGGTCGGCGCCGTAGTCCCCGGGCAGCGCGTACACGAGCGTGCGGGTGTCCTTCCACACCGCCTGGTCGTCCACGCTGCGCGGCTCGGCGAGCGGGGTCTCGCGCATCGTGCGCAGGTCGAGGACGTACAGCCGCCAGGGCGCGTCCTTCGGCAGCCCCGCGACCCGCTTCTTGTACGCGATCCGGGTGCCGTCGGGCGACAGGGACGGGCACTCCACGTTGGCGTGCAGCGTGGTGACCGTACGACGGCGCAGGTCACCGCGGACCAGGTACGTCCGCCCCTTGGTGGCCAGGGTCGCGTAGAACGTGCGGTCGTCGGCCGCGAACGTCACCCCCCAGAAGTTGGCGTCCGCCGCCCGGTACGGACGCCCGTCCTTGACGATCCGGAAGGCTTCGAGGGACGGGATCAGCTTCCCGCTGCGGGTGTCCACGATGGCCGCGCGCGTGGAGAAGTCGGTCCCGGCGTACGAGTCGCCGCCCACGAACGCCGTCCAGGCGGCGAAGTGCCCGGTGGGGGAGACCCGGGCGCGGGAGGGGATGCCCGGCACGTCGTAGCGGTCCACGGTCCGCAGGCGCGCGTCCAGGACCAGCGCGCGGTAGGTGTCCGAGACGGGCCCGTGCACGGCCTGGAGGCACACCCCGGTGCCCGAAGCGGCGTAGAACCGCAGGCACTTGAGGCCGGACGCGGTGCGCGGCGCGTCCGGCGCGGAGGCCGGGACGCTGGTCAGCTCGTCGCGGTGCGGCCCCCACGCCATGTTGCGGAACACGAGCCGCCCCGACTGGCGCAGCGTCACCGTCCCCGGTGCGACGCTCGGCCCGCCGGCCTGCGTGTGGTCACGACGCTCCGCCCGCGCGGAGGCGTGCAGCACCGACGCCAGCCCGACCGCCGCCAGCACGGCGACGGCCGAGACCAGGATCAGGACGCGGGTGCGTACGGTCATGCGGGCACCGTTCCCTTCGGGCGCAGGGTGAGGGAGAGGGCGGCACACGCGGCCAGCGCCACCGCCGCGCCCGCCAGCGCCGCCCGGTCGCCCCACACCGTCCAGGCCGCGCCGAACAGCAGCGAGCAGGCGAACCGGGTCAGCGCCTGCCCGGTCTGTACGACGGCCAGCCCGGAGGAGCGCAGCCGTTCCGGCACGCTGTCCGAGGCGGCGGCCATCAGCACCCCGTCGGTGGCGGCGTAGAAGCAGCCGTGCAGGGCGAGCACGAGGTACGGCAGGCCGGTCCCGTGCCAGGAGGTGAGCAGCAGCGCGTACGCGGCGAGCAGGGCGCCGTGGCCGGCCAGGAAGACCGTCCAGCGGCCCACCCGGTCCGCGAGCCGGCCGAGCGGCACCGCCAGCAGCAGGAAGGCGGCGGCCGTGCCCAGGGGCAGCAGCGCGAACCAGCGGTCGGGGACGCCGAGCCGGCGCTGGAGCAGCAGGTAGACGAAGGAGTCGCTGACCGTGGCGAGGCCGAGCAGCAGCGCGCACACGGTGATCCGGCGCAGGTCGCGGCCGCGCAGCAGGGCGAGGGCCGCCCGGATGGTGGGCCGTTCGGCCGCGACCGCGTCACCGCGGCCGCCCGGGACCGCGTCACCCCGCCCGCCCGGCACGAAGAGCACCAGCACCAGGACGCCCAGCACGGCGACGCAGAAGCTCACGGTGAACACCGCGTCGTACCCGTCGACGGTGGCCCGCAGGATCAGGAACGCCACCAGCGGCCCGAGCAGGGCCCCGGCCGTGTCCATCGCCCGGTGCACCCCGAAGGCCCGCCCGCGCGTCTCCGGGGTGCTGGCCAGCGAGATCAGCGCGTCCCGGGGCGCCGTGCGCAGCCCCTTCCCGGTCCGGTCGGCGGCGAGCACCAGCCCGATCGGGGTCAGTGCGTGGGCCACCAGCAGCAGCGGCTTGCACACGGCCGAGATGCCGTAGCCGAGCCCGGCGACCCACTTGTGCCGCCCGCCGCCCCGGTCGGCGAAGTGCCCGCCCACCAGGCGCACGAGCGCCGAGAACCCGTTGTAGACGCCGTCCAGCAGCCCGAACCCCAGCGGCGACAGGCCCAGGCCGGTCACCAGGTACAACGGCAGCACCGCCGTCACCATCTCCGACGAGACGTCGGTGACCAGGCTCACCGTCCCCAGCGCGAGCACGGTCGGCGCGACCGCCGCACGGCGCCGCCCGGCCGAAGGCCGGACGGCACCCTGAGCGGACGTACTCGCACGGCTGTCCGCTACGTACACGTCAGGACGTCCAGATGCCGGTGATGTCCTGGGCGGAGGCCGCGTTGCCCGCGTGCGTGGTCAGGCCCTGGGTGTCCTCCAGGGTGCGCAGCAGGTCGTAGTGGTTGTACGTGGTCGAGGAGCTGGACCCGGCGGCGACGGGCTGCCCGTAGAACACGGTCGGGATCTTGTTCCCGCTGAGCCGGTTGTCCTCGTCGAAGGTGACGACGAGCAGGCTGTTGTGGGTCTTGGCCCAGGTCGCGTACGCGCCCAGGTTGTTCTTCAGCCAGGTGTCACCGGTGGACACCGAGCAGTCGTGCATGTCGCTGCACAGGTTCGGCACCACGAACGACATCTGCGGCAGCGTCGAGTAGTCCGTGGGGAACTGGGCGAAGGTCTTCGCGGTCGAGGTCGGCACGTTGCTGAAGCCGAACCAGGGGTTGTGCTTGCGGGCGTAGTTGCCGCTGCTGCACGTCGTGGAGCCCTGGCTCGGCAGCGTCTCGTTGTAGCTGGCCCAGGTGCGCCCGGCGCCGATCACCTCGGACGCGAGGTTGCGCGCCGAGGAGAACCCCGGGGTGTAGCAGCTGTCGTCGGTGATCCCCTGCGTCGACCCGGAGAACAGCGCGAAGTAGTTCGGCTGGCTGGGGTGGGTCTCGGCGTACGACTGGGTCAGGTTGGCACCCCCCGCCTTCAGCGAGTTGATGTACGGCGCGCTGGAGGAGCCGATGACCTGGCTGTAGGCATGGTTCTCGAAGACCACGACGACCACGTGGTCCGGGCTGGGGACGGCGCCCGCGGCGTGCGCGGACCCCTCACCGAGCCCGGTCCACAGCCCGACCGCGGCCGCGGCGAGGGCGGCCGCGGACGCCACGACGGCGCGGGCACGGCGATACGCCGAACGAGCAGAACTGCCGGACACATCAACCTCCGGGTAAGGATGGACGGCTGGCGGTGCGGACAGAGCATGCTCACGCCAACGTGCTCCTGGCCCACGCCGGCCAACCTCACGGGTGAAGACCCGATGAACGCCGGGTACTCACGCCCGCATGGCGGACATCCTCATCGGCACCTGCGGCTGGACCGACCCGGCGCTGCTCCGGAGCGGCTGGTACCCACCCGGCCACCGGGACGCCGAGAAGCGGTTACGCCACTACGCCACGCGCTTCCCCCTCGTCGAGGCGGACTCCCCGTACTACGCCCTGCCGGCCCCGCGCACAGCCACCCTCTGGGCCGAACGCACACCTCCCGGCTTCCGCTTCGACGTCAAGGCGTTCTCCCTGCTCACCGGCCACCGCACCCGCCCCGCCACCCTCCCCCCGGACCTGCGCGGCCACCCGCACGACGAGGCCCTGCGCACGGAGGTCTGGACCCGCTACGCCGAAGCGCTGGCCCCCCTCCGCGACGCCGGCCGCCTGGGCACCCTCCTCTTCCAGTACCCGCCCTCCCTCACCCCCGGCCCGGAGGCCGAGGCCTTCATCCGCACGGCCCGCGAACGCGCCCACGACTGGCCGTTCGCCGTGGAGTTCCGCGACCCCGCCTGGTGGCACCCCGACCGGGCGGACCGTACGGCGGCGTTCCTCGGGGACCTGAACGCGACGGCGGTGGCCACCGACACCCCCGACGCCCCGCCGCCCGCCCCCGTCACCACCCCCCACCTGCACCTGATCCGCTTCCACGGCCGCAGCCCGCACTGGGGAAGGGGCACGAAGGAGGACCGCTTCCGCCACGCGTACACCGAACAGGAACTCTCGGCCTGGCTGCCCCCCATCCGGCAGACGGCCGCCCACGCCGAAGAGGTGCACATCCTCTTCAACAACTGCTGCGGAGACGCGGCCCCGAGGGCGGCCCAGACCCTGCACGACCTGCTGGCGACGGCACTCCCACACCAACAGCGCCGCCCCGCCCCGCACCCGTACACGGCGTGACAGGTTCCGCGTACGGCCCGCACCCGCACGGGCCGTGCGCGGGAACCCGCGACGGCCCGCACTCGCGCACGGCGGGAAGGGGACGTGTCGGGTGGTGTCCGCCCGCAGCGGCCGGCGAAAACCCCGGCACCGCACGAGCAACAGTCCGCCGGACCGAGGACGGACACCACCCGGCGCGGCCCCGACCCCCACCCCACCGCAGGCGCGACCCGAGCCACGACTCACCCAGACGGGCCGCCGCAGGCACAGGGCCGGCAGCCCGGCGCGGACGGGCCGTCGTGGGCACAGGGCCGGCAGCCCGGCGCGGACGGGCCGCCGGTACTGGGCTGGTGGCGCCCGCCAGGGCGGCGGTGCCGCAGGCATCGGGGTGTACCGGGGCGGGGGCTGGGCCCCTACGGACGGGGCTCCCGGACAGAGGGCGGCGGCGCCCATAGGCGCGGCTTCCGCCCCCTCGCCCCCAACCGCCGGACGGCACCCCCTCCGGTTAGGCTCTGGCCAGGACGACAGCGGATCCGAGGGGAGACCACGGACATGACGCCGGGGCGCAGAAGCAGCACTTTCACCCGTCTGCTGCGGCACGGCTTCACCGATCCGTCCGCCGCCGAACGCCTCCTCGACGGCCCCGAACTGGCCCCCGTGCGCAACGACCCCGTCCTCCTCGAAGCCCTCGGGGCCACCGCCGACCCCGACCTCGCCCTGCACGGCCTGGTCCGGCTCCTGGAGGCCCAGCCCACCCCCACCGCCCACCGGGAACTGCTGGACACCCTCATCGCGGCCAAGCCGCTGCGCGACCGCCTGCTCGGCATCCTCGGCGCCTCCGCGGCCCTCGCCGACCACCTCGCCCGCCACCCCGGCGACTGGCACGCCCTGGTCACCTACGAGCCGCACGACCTCCACCCGGGCGTCGCGGAGTTCGAGCGCGGCCTGGCGGAGGCCACCGACCCGGTCTCGCTCCGCGTCGCCTACCGCCGCTGCCTGCTCTCCATCGCCGCCCGCGACGTCTGCGGCACCACGGACGTCGCCCAGGCGGCCGCGGAGCTCGCCGACCTGGCCACCGCCACCCTCCGCGCGGCCCTGTCCCTGGCCGAACGCGCGGCCCCCGAGGACGCCGCCGCCTGCCGTCTCGCGGTGATCGCGATGGGCAAGTGCGGCGGCCACGAGCTGAACTACGTCTCCGACGTGGACGTGATCTTCGTGGCGGAACCGGCCGAGGGCACCCCCGAACCCCAGGCGCTGAAGGCCGCGACGAAACTCGCCTCGCACCTGATGCGGATCTGCTCCGAGACCACCGTCGAGGGCTCCATCTGGCCGGTGGACGCCAACCTCCGCCCCGAGGGCCGCAACGGCCCCCTGGTGCGCACCCTCAGCAGCCACCTCGCCTACTACCAACGCTGGGCGAAGACCTGGGAGTTCCAGGCCCTGCTCAAGGCCCGCCCGGTGGCCGGGGACGCGGCGCTCGGCCAGGCGTACCTCGACGCCCTCGAACCCCTCGTCTGGAAGGCGGCGGACCGCGAGAACTTCGTGGCGGACGTGCAGAAGATGCGCCGCCGCGTCGTGGAGAACATCCCCGCGGCCGAGATCGACCGCGAGCTCAAGCTGGGCCCCGGCGGCCTGCGCGACGTCGAGTTCGCCGTCCAGCTCCTCCAGTTGGTGCACGGCCGCACCGACCCCGCCCTGCGCAGCGGCACCACCCTGGACGCCTTGGCGGCGCTCGCCGCGGGCGGCTACGTCGGCCGCGAGGACGCCGCCCGCCTGGACGAGGCGTACCGCTTCCTGCGCTCCATGGAGCACCGCATCCAGCTCTACCGCCTGCGCCGCACCCACCTCGTGCCCGAGGCGGAGCCGGACCTGCGCCGCCTCGGGCGTTCCCTGGGCCTGCGCGCCGACCCGGTGGCCGAGCTGAACCGTGAGTGGAGGCGGCACACCGGCGTCGTGCGCCGGCTGCACGAGAAGCTGTTCTACCGCCCGCTGCTCGACGCGGTCGCCCAACTGGCCCCCGGCGAGGCCCGGCTGCGCCCGGAGGCGGCCCGCGAACGCCTGGTCGCGCTCGGCTACGCCGACCCGGCCGCCGCCCTGCGCCACCTGGAGGCCCTGGCCTCCGGTGTGAGCCGCAAGGCGGCGATCCAGCGCACCCTCCTGCCGGTCCTCCTCGGCTGGTTCGCGGACTCCGCCGACCCGGACGCCGGCCTGCTGAACTTCCGCAAGGTCTCCGACGCGCTCGGCAAGACCCCCTGGTACCTGCGCCTGCTGCGCGACGAGGGCGCGGCGGCCGAGAACCTGGCCCGCGTCCTGTCGGCGGGCCGCCTCGCCCCCGACCTGCTGATGCGCGCCCCCGAGGCGGTGGCCCTGCTGGGCGACGGCAGCGGAGCGGGCCCCACGGCCGTCGGCGGTGGCCTCGCGCCGCGGCAGCGGGCCGCGCTGGAGCAGGAGATCATGGCGGCCGTGGGCCGCGCGGAGAACGCCGCGCAGGGGGTCACCGCGGCCCGTGGCGTCCGCCGCCGTGAGCTGTTCCGTACCGCCGCCGCCGACATCGTCGGCTCCTACGGCACCGAGACCAGCCCCGCCGAGGCCGACCAGGGCGCGCTGGTGGACCGGGTCGGCGCGGCCGTCTCGGACCTCACCAAGGCGACCCTGGCCGGCACCCTGCGCGCGGTGGTCCGGGAGGGCTGGGGCGACACCCTGCCCACCCGGTTCGCGATCATCGGGATGGGCCGCTTCGGCGGGCACGAACTGGGCTACGGCTCCGACGCGGACGTGCTGTTCGTGCACGAGCCGCAGGACGGCGTGGACGAGCACGAGGCGTCGGCCGCCGCGAACAAGGTCGTCGCCGAGATGCGCCGTCTGCTCCAGCTCCCGAGCGCCGACCCGCCGCTGCTCATCGACGCCGATCTGCGCCCGGAGGGCAAGTCGGGTCCGCTGGTGCGCACCCTGAAGTCGTACGAGGCGTACTACCGCCGTTGGTCCCTGGTCTGGGAGGCACAGGCGCTGCTGCGGGCCGAGCCGGTCGCCGGCGACGCGGACCTGGGCCGGCGGTTCGTCGAGCTGGTCGACCCGCTGCGCTACCCCGCCAAGGGCCTCACCGAGGACGGGGTCCGCGAGATCCGCCGGCTGAAGGCCCGCATGGAGTCCGAGCGGCTGCCGCGCGGCGCCGACCCCAAGCTGCACACCAAGCTCGGCCCCGGCGGCCTGTCCGACGTCGAGTGGACGGTCCAGCTCCTCCAGATGCGCCACGGCCACCAGGAGGCGGCTCTGCGCACCACCCGCACCCGCCAGGCCCTGGCCGCCGCCCGCGAGGCCGGGCTGCTGTCCGCGGAGGAGGCGGAGATCCTGGACGAGGCGTGGGTGCTGGCCACCCGGGTGCGCAACGCGGTCATGCTGGTCCGCGGCCGGGCCGGGGACACCTTCCCGACCGAGCCGCGCGAGCTGGCCGCCGTGGGCCGCTACCTGGGCTACGGCGCCGGGCACGCGGGGGACATGCTGGACGCGTACCGCCGTACCACCCGCCGGGCGCGCACGGTGGTGGAGGAGCTGTTCTACGGCGACAGGGCCTGAGCCGGCGCGGGGGTCCGTGCCGGGACCAGCCGCGGCAGGGCGTGCGGCAGGCTGCCGTACCACACCCGGGCCACCGTGAACCCGAAGGTCAGGCAGAGCACACCGCCCACCGCGTCCAGCCAGAAGTGGTTGGCGGTGGCGACGATCACCAGCAGGGTGGCCGTCGGGTACAGCAGCCCCAGCACCCGCACCCACGGCACCGACGCCAGCGCGAAGACCGTCAGCCCGCACCACAGCGACCAGCCGATGTGCATCGACGGCATCGCCGCGTACTGGTTCGACATGTGCTTGAGGTCGCCGGAGGCCATCGAGCCCCAGGTGTGGTGCGCCATCACGGTGTCCACGAAGTGCCCGCCGCGCATCAGCCGGGGCGGGGCGAGCGGGAACAGGTAGTAACCGACCAGGGCCACACCCGTGGTCGCGAACAGCGCCAGCCGGGTCGCCGCGTACCGGCCGGGATGCCACCGGTACAGCCACACCAGCACCCCGAGCGTGACGACGAAGTGCAGTGTGGCGTAGTAGTAGTTCATCCCGATGATGAGCCAAGTCACCGAGTTGACGGCGTGGTTGACCGACTGCTCGACGGCGATGCCCAGCGCGTGCTCGGCGCGCCAGATCCAGTCCGCGTTGCGCAGCGCGGCGGACCGCTGCTCCGGCACGGCGTTGCGGATCAGTGAGTACATCCAGTAACTCACCGCGATCAAAAGGATCTCGAACCACAGCCGGGGCCGTCTCGGCCGCCGCAGCCGGCCCAGCGGACCGCGTGGGACCTCGCCCGTGACGGCCCGCGGAACGGCCACCTCCTCGCGACCTTCCGGCTCTGTCACGGTCGAGTCACTCATAGGCACAGAGTCTGCCAGACAAGGCTTCCTCGGCCGATCATCCCAAGGTTGGGTCCGCAGCGCACCTTCTACGACGTACGGAGGACATTCGGCGCCGAAGCGGTGGAACCGCGCACCACCAGTTCCGGCATGAACACGAACTCGCTGTGCGGTGCCGGTGTCCCGCCGATCTCCTCCAGCAGTGTGCGCACCGCCGCCTGTCCCATCGCCGGGACCGGCTTGCGGATCGTGGTCAGCGGCGGGTCGGTGAAGGCGATCAGCGGGGAGTCGTCGAACCCGACCACCGACACGTCCCGGGGCACTTCCAGACCCCGCTGCCGGGCCGCCCGTATCGCGCCCAGCGCCATCATGTCGCTGGCGCAGACCACCGCGGTGCAGTCCCGCTCGACCAGCGCCGTCGCCGCCGCCTGACCGCCCTCCAGGGTGTACAGCGAGTGCTGGATCAACTCCGTCTCGACGGTCTGGGCGGCCAGCCCCAGCTGGTCCTGCATCGCCCGGACGAAGCCCTCGATCTTGCGCTGTACGGGCACGAACCGCTTCGGCCCGAGCGCCAGCCCGATCCGGGTGTGCCCCAGCGACACCAGGTGCGTGACCGCCAGCGACATCGCCGCCCGGTCGTCGGGGGAGATGAACGGCGCCTGCACCTTCGGCGAGAACCCGTCCACCAGCACGTACGGCACGCCCTGGGCGCGCAGCCGCTCGTAGCGCTGCATGTCGGCGGTGGTGTCGGCGTGCAGCCCGGAGACGTAGATGATCCCGGCGACCCCGCGGTCCACGAGCATCTCGGTCAGCTCGTCCTCGGTCGACCCGCCCGGGGTCTGCGTGGCGAGCACCGGCGTGTAGCCCTGGCGGGTCAGCGCCTGGCCGATGACCTGTGCCAGGGCCGGGAATATCGGGTTCTCCAGCTCCGGCGTGATCAGGCCCACCAGGCCCTCGCTGCGCTGCCGCAGCCGTACCGGGCGCTCGTAGCCCAGGACGTCCAGCGCGGCGAGCACGGACTGGCGGGTGGTGGCGGCGACTCCCGGCTTCCCGTTGAGGACCCGGCTGACGGTCGCTTCGCTCACCCCCGCCTGCGCAGCGATGTCGGCAAGCCGTGTGGTCACGGCACCGGACTGTACCGGTCGTATCTCCCCTTGCACACCGGCCGGACGCCGGGCGCGGGCGGGCGTACGGCCTGCCGTGGGTTGCTGCGTCATCGCGCTCCCTCGGGATTCTCGGTGGCAAGAGCTTGCAAGTCTTGCACAAGTGTCGTCATCGCCGCTCAGCGCCTGCGCCACTGGGTCGCGCCGCGGTCGACGGCTGGTCACGACGGGGTAACCATCGTGTCCCCTTGCACTTTTTTTCTGCAAGGTCTTTCGCAACGCTTACATGACTGTTACGTTCCCAGTCGCCCGGCCGCGGCAACGGCGCAGTCGGCAAGTCGCAGGGGCGGACGGGACCGTCCCCTGTACCACTCGGGCTTAACCCTCAAGGAGAACTCATGCGGCGTGGCATAGCGGCCTCCGCGCTGGTGGCGTCCCTCGCCCTGACGGCGACGGCGTGCGGCGGGAGCGACAGCGGGAAGTCGGACGGCCCGGTCACCATCACCTGGTGGGACACCTCCAACGCCACCAATGAGGCGCCGACGTACAAGGCCCTGATCCAGCAGTTCGAGGCTGCCAACAAGGACATCAAGGTCAAGTACGTCAACGTCCCCTTCGACCAGGCGCAGAACAAGTTCGACACCGCGGCCGGCGCCAAGGGTGCCCCGGACGTGCTGCGCTCGGAGGTCGGCTGGACCCCCGCCTTCGCCAAGAAGGGCTTCTTCCTGCCCCTCGACGGCACCGAGGCCCTCGCCGACCAGGGCAAGTTCGAGCCGAACCTGATCAAGCAGGCTCAGTACGAGGGCAAGACCTACGGCGTGCCGCTGGTCACCGACACCCTCGCGCTGGTCTACAACAAGGCCCTGTTCAAGAAGGCCGGCATCACCGAGGCCCCCAAGACCTGGGACGAGCTGAAGGCCGACGCCGCCAAGATCAAGGACAAGGCCAAGGTCGACGGCTACTGGGGCTCCACCCAGGCCTACTACGCCCAGCCCTTCCTCTACGGCGAGGGCACCGACACCGTCGACGCCGCCGCCAAGAAGATCACCGTGGACTCGCCGGCCGCCAAGAAGGGCTACGGCACCTGGCTGAGCCTGTTCTCCGGCAAGGGCCTGCACAAGGCCGACGCCACCGCCGACGCCTACGCCCACATCCAGGACGCGTTCGTCAACGGCAAGGTCGCCGCGATCATCCAGGGCCCCTGGGAGATCACGAACTTCTACAAGGGTTCGGCCTTCGCGGACAAGTCCAACCTCGGCATCGCCACCGTCCCGGCGGGCTCCACCGGCAAGGCGGGCGCCCCGACCGGCGGCCACAACCTCTCGGTCTACGCCGGCTCGGACAAGGCCCACCAGGCGGCGGCCCTGAAGTTCGTCAAATTCATGACCTCGGCGCCGTCCCAGGAGACCATCGCCCTGAAGAACTCCACCCTGCCCACCCGCTCCGACGCCTACACCGACAAGGTCAAGGCCGACCCGGGCATCGCCGGCTACCAGGGCGTCCTCGCCGCCGCCCAGCCCCGCCCGGCGCTGCCCGAGTACAGCTCCCTGTGGGGCCCGCTCGACACCGAGCTGCCCAAGGTCGCCAGCGGCAAGGAGTCGCTGGACAAGGGCCTGGGCAACGCCGAGCTGGCCATCTCGAAGCTCGTGAGCGGCTTCAGCAAGTAAGCCCGCGTGGCCGTCGGATCCTTCCGCGAGAACGGGGGGAAGGATCCGACGGCCACCACCCTGTGCCCGGCCCAACCCCTTGATCTTCTTGAAGGTGTCGAACCATGACAGTCGCCATCGACCGCGCGACCGGCAAGCGCCGCGGTGACCGCGCGCCTCGGCCCGGGCTGGGGCAGCGCGTCCGAAACGGTTTCCAGAAGTACTGGTACGCCTACGCGATGACCGCCCCGGTGGTCGTCGTGCTCGGCGTCCTCGTGGGCTACCCGCTGGTCCGGGGCTTCTACCTGACCCTCACCGACGCCAACAGCCTGAACTCGGCGCGCACGATCGGCGTCAACCACATCGACGCCACGTACAAGTTCATCGGCCTGGACAACTACCACGACATCCTCTTCGGCCCGACGGCGTACGACCGGTTCTGGTCGCACTTCCTGTGGACCGTGTTCTGGACGGCCGCCTGCGTGGCCCTGCACTACGGCATCGGTCTCGGTCTCGCGCTCATGCTCAACCAGAAGCTGCGCGGCCGTACGGCGTACCGGCTGCTGCTCGTCCTGCCCTGGGCCGTGCCGACCTTCGTCACCGTCTTCTCCTGGCGGATCATGCTCGCCGACTCCGGCGTGCTCAACCAGATCCTCGGCTCCCTCCACCTGCCCCAGCCGGAGTGGCTGGAGGACACCTTCTGGCAGCGGTTCTCCGCGATCATGGTCAACACCTGGTGCGGTGTGCCGTTCATGATGCTGTCCCTGCTCGGCGGCCTGCAGTCCATCGACTCCTCGCTCTACGAGGCCGCCGAGATGGACGGCGCGAGCGCCTGGCAGCGGTTCCGGCACGTCACCCTGCCCGGCCTGCGCTCGGTCAGCTCCACCGTCGTGCTGCTCGGCATCATCTGGACCTTCAACCAGTTCGTCATCATCTTCCTGCTGTTCGGCAAGAACTCCGCCCCGGACGCCCAGATCCTCGTCACCTGGGCCTACCAGCTGGGCTTCGGCCAGCAGCCGCGCGACTTCGCCCAGTCCGCCGCGTACGGCGTGCTGCTGCTGTCGATCCTGACCGTCTTCACCTCCTTCTACTTCCGCTGGCTGAAGCGCAATGACCAGCTCGCCGTCTGACGCCGCAGGAGCCGCCGCCATGAGCACCACGACCCTGGACAAGACCGAGACCGCCCCGGCCCCCGCGACCGCGCCCCGGCGCCGGGTGCGCCGGCGCGGCGAGCGCGGCCCGGCCGGCGCCGCCCTGCTGCACGGCGGCCTCGCCCTGGCGAGCCTGATCGCCCTGGCCCCGGTGGCCTGGCTGTTCTACCTGTCCCTCGGCCCGGACAAGGAGGACTACCTGCACCCGGCGGACATCGCGGGCAAGTTCAGCTTCTCGAACTACAGCTTCGTGCTGGAGCACACCGGGTTCCTGGACTGGTTCAAGTCGACGATGATCGTGGCGCTCGGCACGACGTTCATCGGTGTCCTGGTCGCCGCCACCACCGGCTACGCGGTCTCCCGGATGCGCTTCCCCGGCTACAAGCAGCTGATGTGGGTCCTGCTGCTCACGCAGGCCTTCCCGATCGCCATCCTGATCGTGCCGATGTACGAGATCTTCAGTGAGCTCGGCCTCATCGACACCTACTGGGCGCTGATCCTCATCAACTGCACCACCGCCGTGCCGTACAGCGCCTGGCTGCTCAAGGGGTACTTCGACACCATCCCCTTCGAGATCGACGAGGCCGGCCGGGTGGACGGGCTCAGCCCCTTCGGCACCTTCTTCCGGCTGATCCTGCCGCTGGCCCGCCCGGGCCTGGCCGTGGCCGCGTTCTACAACTTCATCACCGCCGTCGGCGAGGTCGCCTTCGCGACCACCTTCCTGCTGGACGACTCCAAGTACACCTTCGCCGTCGGCCTGCAGACCTTCGTCAGCGAGCACGACGCCCAGTGGAACTACATGGCCGCCACCGCGGTGCTGATCGCGATACCCGTGACCGTGTTCTTCTACCTCGTGCAGAAGAACCTCGTCACCGGTCTCACCGCCGGCGGCACCAAGGGCTGACGCCCGCCACTGTCCAGGCGGGCCGCGGTGCCCATCCGACCCCGCTGTCACCGCGGCCCGCCTCGCCGCCGCACCCATCGACCTCCCACCATGCCCCAGTTACGTATCAAGGACGCCATGAGCCAGCAGCACCCTGCCGCACCGGCCCGCCACTCCGCCGTCGCCACCGTCGCCGACCGCCGCGACTGGTGGCGGGACGCGGTCATCTACCAGGTCTATCCGCGCAGTTTCGCCGACAGCAACGGCGACGGCATGGGCGACCTGGAGGGCGTACGCTCCCGTCTGCCCTATCTGCGTGACCTCGGCGTCGACGCCGTGTGGCTCAGCCCCTTCTACGCCTCCCCGCAGGCCGACGCCGGCTACGACGTCGCCGACTACCGCGCCGTGGACCCGATGTTCGGCTCGCTCCTGGACGCCGACGCGCTCATCCGCGACGCCCACGCGCACGGCCTGCGTATCATCGTGGACCTGGTCCCGAACCACTCCTCCGACCAGCACGAGTGGTTCAAGCGCGCCCTCGCCGAGGGCCCCGGCTCCCCGCTCCGCGACCGCTACCACTTCCGCCCCGGCAAGGGGAAGAACGGCGAACTCCCGCCCAACGACTGGGAGTCCATCTTCGGCGGCCCGGCCTGGACCCGGGTGACCGAGCCGGACGGCACCCCCGGCGAGTGGTACCTGCACCTCTTCGCCCCCGAGCAGCCCGACTTCAACTGGAACCACCCCGCCGTCGGCGACGAGTTCCGCTCCATCCTCCGCTTCTGGCTGGACATGGGCGTGGACGGCTTCCGCATCGACGTCGCCCACGGCCTGGTCAAGGCCGACGGCCTGCCCGACCTCGGCGCCCACGACCAGCTCAAGCTGCTGGGCAACGATGTCATGCCGTTCTTCGACCAGGACGGCGTGCACGAGATCTACCGCCAGTGGCGCAAGATCCTCGACGAGTACGCGGACAAAAGGGGGCCCGAAGGGCCTTCGTCAGAAGGGCGGTGGTGGGAGACGGGCGGGCGGATCTTCGTCGCCGAGGCCTGGACCCCGACCGTCGAGCGCACCGCCAACTACGTCCGCCCCGACGAACTCCACCAGGCCTTCAACTTCCAGTACCTGGGCACGGAGTGGGACGCGGCGGAACTGCGGACCGTCATCGACCGCACCCTGGAGGCCATGCGCCCGGTCGGCGCCCCCGCCACCTGGGTGCTGTCCAACCACGACGTCACCCGGCACGCCACCCGCTTCGCCAACCCGCCCGGCCTCGGCACCCAGATCCGCACCGCGGGGGACCGGGAGCTGGGCCTGCGCCGGGCCCGCGCCGCCACCCTCCTGATGCTCGCCCTGCCCGGCTCGGCGTACGTCTACCAGGGCGAGGAACTGGGCCTCCCGGACGTCGTGGACCTGCCCGACGAGGTGCGCCAGGACCCGGCGTACTTCCGGGGCGCCGGCCAGGACGGCTTCCGCGACGGCTGCCGGGTGCCGATCCCGTGGACCCGCGAGGGCTCCTCCTACGGCTTCGGCAGCGGCGGGAGCTGGCTCCCGCAGCCCGCCGAGTGGGCCGGGCTGAGCGTGGCGGCGCAGACCGGTGTCCCCGGCTCCACGCTGGAGCTGTACCGGGCCGCGCTGCGCGCGCGCCGCGCCCACCCGGACCTCGGAGCGGGGGAGGCGGTGGAGTGGCTGCGGGCCCCCGAGGGCGTCCTGGCCTTCCGGCGCGGCGACTTCGTGTGCGTCGCGAACACCACGGGCGAGTCGGTGACGACCCCGTCGTACGGCCGCGTCCTGCTCACCAGCGGTGAGGTGACCGAGGCGGACGGCGAGACGAAGGTGCCCGCCGACACCACCGTCTGGTGGACGGCGACGGACTGACACCCGGACGCGGGGCCGCTCCTGAGGCCCCGTCGACAAGTTCTTGCATCAAGTTCACAACGGCCCGCTGCGCTTCGGCCAGCGGGCCTTTAACATCTGCGTCACCGCAAGTTTGCTGAAAGATTTCAGCAAGCGCCTTCAGCGGTCCCTTTGCCTTCAACGTCGAAGGAACCCCACATGGCACGCAGGACCCTCCCCACGGCGGTCGCCCTCACGGCCGCCGCCCTGGTTGGCATGACCCCGACGGCCGCCGAGGCCTCCCCGCCCGGCACCAAGGACGTCACCGCCGTCCTCTTCGAGTGGAACTACGCCTCGGTGGCCAAGGAGTGCACCACCACCCTCGGCCCCGCCGGCTACGGATACGTCCAGGTCTCCCCGCCCGCCGAGCACATACAGGGGGCGCAGTGGTGGACGTCGTACCAGCCCGTGTCCTACAAGATCGCGGGCCGCCTCGGCGACCGCACGGCGTTCCGGAACATGGTGAACACCTGTCACGCGGCCGGCGTGAAGGTCGTCGTCGACAGCGTGATCAACCACATGTCGGCGGGCAGCGGCACCGGCACCGGCGGCTCGTCGTACACGAAGTACGACTACCCGGGTCTGTACTCGGTCTACGACTTCGACGACTGCACCTCCCAGGTGTCGAACTACTCCGACCGCTGGAACGTCCAGCACTGCGAACTCGTCGGCCTCGCCGACCTGGACACCGGCGAGGAGTACGTCCGCAAGACCATCGCCGGCTACCTGAACGACCTCCTCACCCTCGGCGTCGACGGCTTCCGCATCGACGCGGCCAAGCACATCCCGGCCGACGACCTCGCGAACATCAAGAGCCGCCTGACCAACCCGTCCGCCTACTGGAAGCAGGAGGTCATCTACGGCGCGGGAGAGGCCGTCCAGCCCTCCGAGTACACCGGCAACGGAGACGTCCAGGAGTTCCGCTACGCCTACGACCTCAAGCGCGTCTTCACCAGCGAGAAGCTCGCCTACCTGAACAACTACGGCGAGGGCTGGGGCTATCTGAAGAGCTCGGTCGCGGGCGTCTTCGTCGACAACCACGACACCGAGCGCAACGGCAGCACGCTGAACTACAAGAGCGGCGCCGACTACACCCTGGCCAACGTCTTCATGCTCGCCTGGCCGTACGGCGCCCCGGACGTCAACTCCGGCTACGAGTGGTCGGACGCCGACGCCGGTCCCCCCAACGGCGGCCAGGTGAACGCCTGCTGGCAGGACGGCTGGAAGTGCCAGCACGCCTGGCCGGAGATCAAGTCGATGGTGGCCTTCCGCAACGCGACCCGCGGCCAGGCGGTCACCAACTGGTGGGACAACGGCAACAACGCGATCGCGTTCGGCCGGGGGAGCAAGGGCTACGTGGCGATCAACCACGAGTCCTCGTCCCTGACCCGCACCTACCAGACGTCCCTCCCGGCCGGGACGTACTGCAACGTCCAGAACAACACCCCGGTGACCGTGAACTCCAGCGGACAGTTCACCGCCACCCTCGGCTCGAACACGGCCCTCGCGCTCTACGCCGGCAAGTCGAGCTGCTGAGCACCCGCCTGACGGAGCGTGAAATCTCTTACCGGAGGTTTCACGCCCCTTGCTGCAAAATCCCTCAGTCACCCTCGCAAGGAGTCATCCCCTGTGATACCGAGATGGCCGGCGCCGCACAGACGCCGAACCCCGCAGCGCCGACGGGCCGCGGCCGTCACCGCCGTCGCCCTCGCCGCCGCACTGCTCCAGCCACTGGCCGCCCACGCGGCCACCCCGCCCGCGCCCCCCTCGGACGCGAAGCTCGCCGCCGTACCCGCCCGGCACGACGACACCCGCGAGCAGTTCTACTTCGTCATGCCGGACCGCTTCGCCAACGGGGACACCTCCAACGACCGGGGCGGCCTGACCGGATCCCGCCTGTCCACCGGGTACGACCCCACCGACAAGGGCTTCTACCAGGGCGGCGACCTCAGGGGCCTGACCAAGCGGCTCGACTACATCAAGGGCCTCGGCACCACGGCCATCTGGCTGGCGCCGATCTTCAAGAACCGCCCGGTGCAGGGCACCGGCAGCAACGCCTCGGCCGGCTACCACGGTTACTGGATCACCGACTTCACCCAGGTCGACCCGCACTTCGGCACCAACGACGACCTCAAGTCCCTCATCTCCAAGGCCCACGCCAAGGGCATGAAGGTCTTCTTCGACGTCATCACCAACCACACCGCCGACGTCGTGGACTACGACGAGAAGTCCTACGACTACCTCTCCAAGGGCGCCTTCCCCTACCTGACCAAGGACGGCAGGCCCTTCGACGACGCCGACCACGCCGACGGCAGCCGGAGGTTCCCGGCCGTCTCCGGCGCCTCCTTCCCGTACACCCCGAAGGCCACCAGCGGGAGCAAGGTCCCGGCCTGGCTCAACGACCCGACGATGTACCACAACCGGGGCGACTCGACGTACGCCGGCGAGTCCACCACCTACGGCGACTTCTCCGGCCTGGACGACCTGTGGACCGAGCGTCCCGAGGTCGTCCACGGCATGGAGAAGATCTACGAGCGGTGGGTGCGGGACTTCGCCGTCGACGGCTTCCGGATCGACACCGTCAAGCACGTGAACATGGAGTTCTGGACCCAGTGGGCCACCGCGCTGGACCGGTACGCGGCCGGGCGCGGGCGGAAGAACTTCTTCATGTTCGGCGAGGTGTACTCCGCCGACACCGCCGTCACCTCCCCGTACGTCACCCAGGGCCGACTGGACGCCACCCTCGACTTCTCCTTCCAGGACGCGGCCCGCGCCTACGCCTCCCAGGGCGGCAGCGCACGCAGACTCGCGAGCGTCTTCGGTGACGACTACCGGTACACGACCGACAAGGCCAACGCCTACGAGCAGGTCACCTTCCTCGGCAACCACGACATGGGCCGCATCGGGTACTTCCTGAAGCAGGACAACCCGAAGGCCACCGACGCCGAGATCCTGAAGAAGGACAGGCTCGCCAACGAGCTGATGTTCCTCAGCCGGGGCAACCCGGTCGTCTACTACGGCGACGAGCAGGGCTTCACCGGCTCCGGCGGCGACAAGGACGCCCGCCAGACCATGTTCGCCTCCAAGGTCGCCGACTACCTGGACGACGACGAGATCGGCACCGACCGCACCCACGCGAGCGCCGCCTACGACACCGGGGCCCCGCTGTACCGGCAGATCGCCGCGCTCGCGAAGCTGCGCAAGACCGATCCTGCCCTGACCGACGGAGTGCAGACCGAGCGGTACGCGGCCGACGGGCCCGGTGTCTACGCCTTCACACGCACCGACGCCCGGACGGGCCAGGAATACGTCGTCGCCTTCAACAACGCCGACTCCGCGAAGACGGCGACGTTCGCGACCGGATCCGCGGACATGTCGTACCGGGGCGTCTACGGCGCCACCGGCACCGTGCGGACGGACGGCGACAGGGAGGCCACCGTCACCGTCCCGGCCGGTTCCGCCGTCGTCTACAAGGCCGCCGGCACCCTCGCCGAGCCGGCCACCAAGCCAGGGATCACCCTGACCGCCCCGGCCGCCGGAGCCACCGGGACGGCCGTCCTGAAGGCCGACGTCGACGGCGGACAGCTCAACCGGGTCGTCTTCGCCGCCCAGGTCGGAAACGGCACGTGGAAGACGCTCGGCTCCGCCGACCACGCCCCCTACCAGGTCACCCAGACCCTCGGCAAGGACGTGCCCGCCGGCACCGCCCTGCGCTACAAGGCCGTCGTCATCGACTCGGCCGGGCGCACCGCGAGCGCCACGGCGAGCAGCACCACCGGGACCCCGCCCACGCCCGAGGTCCCCACGGCCTCCTCCCGGGACTACGCGATCGTCCACTACCAGCGCACGGACGGGGACTACGCCGACTGGGGCCTGTACGCCTGGGGGGACCTCGCCGACGGCGAGGCCACGAACTGGCCGGCCAGCCACCCCTTCATCGGCCGGGACGCCTACGGCGCCTTCGCCTACGTCAAGCTCAAGCCCGGCGCCTCCAACGTCGGCTTCCTGGTCATCGACAAGGACGGCGACAAGGACGTCTCGGCCGACCGGTCCATCGACGTCACCAGGACGGGTGAGGTCTGGATCGAGCAGGGCAAGGCCGAGGTACGGACCGAACGGCCCGGCTATCCCGCCCAGGACAAGACCAAGGCCGTCCTGCACTACCACCGTACCGACGGGAACTACGACGGCTGGGGCCTGCACGTCTGGACGGGTGCGGCGCACCCCACCGACTGGTCGGACCCGCTGGAGCCGGTGAAGACTGATGCCTATGGCGCGGTCTTCGAGGTGCCGCTCACCGAGGGTGCCACCAGCCTCAGCTACATCATCCACAAGGGCGACGAGAAGGACCTCCCGGCCGACCAGTCCCTGGACCTCAGGGCCAGCGGCAACGAGGTCTGGCTGGTGAACGGCCAGGAGCAGTACCTGCTGCCCCAGCCGGCCGGCAGTGCCGCCGCGCTGGACCTGACCACGTCCAAGGCGGTCTGGATCGACCGGGACACCCTCGCCTGGAACGGCGTCGACGGCGCCGCCTCCACCCAGCTGCTGTACTCCCGCGACGGCTCGATCACCGTCGAGGACGGGACGCTGACCAGTGACGACGAACGCTGGATCCGGCTGGAGAAGACCGCGCTGACCGACGCGCAGAAGGCGAGGTTCCCGCATCTGAAGGACTACACCGCCTGGTCCGTCGACCCGCGCGACCGCGACCGGATCCGCGAGGCCCTCAAGGGCCAGCTCGTAGCCTCCCAGCGCGCCGCGGGCGGCGCCGTACTGGCCGCGACCGGTGTGCAGATCGCCGGCGTGCTGGACGACCTCTACCCCGGTGCGAGGAAGGCGAAGCTCGGCCCGGTCTTCCACGACGGCAGGCCCACGCTGTCCGTCTGGGCGCCCACGGCCCAGAGCGTCTCACTCGAACTCGCCGGCGACCCCGTGCCGATGCACCGGGACGACACCACGGGGGTCTGGTCCGTCACCGGCCCCGCGTCCTGGAAGGGCAAGCCCTACCGGTACGTCGTCAAGGTGTGGGCGCCCAGCGTCCGCAAGCTGGTCACCAACAAGGTCACCGACCCGTACTCGGTCGCGCTCACCGCGAACTCCGGGCGCAGCCTCGTCGTGGACCTGAACGACCCGTCCCTGGCCCCGGCCGGCTGGACGTCGCTGCGCAAGCCGAAGGCGGTCCCGCTGAAGGACGCGCAGATCCAGGAGCTGCACATCCGGGACTTCTCCGTCGAGGACCGCACCGCGAAGCACCCGGGCACCTACCTGGCCTTCACCGACAAGGACAGCGACGGCTCCAGGCACCTGCGGGCGCTGGCCCGCGCCGGGACGTCGTACGTCCACCTGCTGCCCGCGTTCGACATCGCCACCATCGCCGAGCGGAAGGCCGACCAGGCGCGGCCGGACTGCGACCTGGCCTCCTACCCGGCCGACTCCGACCAGCAGCAGGAGTGCGTGGCGAGGACCGCCGCGAAGGACGCCTACAACTGGGGCTACGACCCGTACCACTACACGGTCCCGGAGGGTTCGTACGCCACCGACCCGGACGGCACGGCCCGTACCGTCCAGTTCCGCCGGATGGTCCAGTCGCTGAACCAGGACGGGCTGCGGGTCGTCATGGACGTCGTCTACAACCACACCGCGGCCGCCGGTCAGGCGGACACCTCCGTGCTGGACCGGATCGTGCCCGGCTACTACCAGCGGCTCCTCGCCGACGGCTCGGTGGCCAACAGCACGTGCTGCGCCAACACCGCGCCGGAGAACGCGATGATGGGCAAGCTGGTGGTGGACTCCATCGTCACCTGGGCCAAGCAGTACAAGGTCGACGGGTTCCGCTTCGACCTCATGGGCCACCACCCGAAGGCCAACATCCTCGCCGTCCGCAAGGCCCTGGACGCGCTGACCGTCGAGAAGGACGGCGTCGACGGCAAGAAGATCATCCTGTACGGGGAGGGCTGGAACTTCGGCGAGGTCGCGAACGACGCCCGGTTCGTGCAGGCCACGCAGGCCAACATGGCCGGCACCGGCATCGCCACCTTCTCCGACCGCGCCCGTGACGCGGTGCGCGGCGGCGGCCCCTTCGACGAGGACCCCGGCGTCCAGGGCTTCGCGTCCGGGCTCTTCACCGACCCCAACGCGTCCACGGCCAACGGCACCGAGGAGGAGCAGAAGGCACGCCTGCTGCACTACCAGGACCTGATCAAGGTCGGCCTGACCGGCAACCTGGCCGGGTACCGGTTCACCGACACCGACGGCAAGGAGGTGACCGGCGCCGGGGTCGACTACAACGGCGCGCCCGCCGGGTACGCACACGCGCCCGGTGACGCCCTGGCCTACGTCGACGCCCATGACAACGAGTCCCTGTTCGACGCGCTGACCTACAAACTGCCGAAGGACACCTCCGCGTCCGACCGGGCCCGGATGCAGGTCCTCGCGATGGCCACGGCGGCCCTCTCCCAGGGACCCGCGCTCTCCCAGGCCGGCACCGACCTGCTGCGCTCGAAGTCCCTGGACCGCAACTCCTTCGACAGCGGGGACTGGTTCAACGCCATCCACTGGAACTGCGCCGACGGCAACGGCTTCGGGCGCGGGCTGCCCCCGGCGGCCGACAACCAGTCCAAGTGGCGGTACGCGAAGCCGCTGCTGAGCACGGTCAAGGTCGGCTGCGAGCAGATCACCGGCGCCTCGGCCGCCTACCGGGACCTGCTCAGGATCCGCACGACCGAGAAGGCGTTCTCCCTCGGGACGGCCGCGCGGGTGCAGGAAGAGCTGTCGTTCCCGCTGTCCGGGAAGGACGAGACGCCGGGCGTGATCACCATGCGCCTCGGTGACCTGGTGGTCGTCTTCAACGCGACCCCGCAGCGGCAGGAGCAGGAGATCGCCGCCCTCGCCGGGACGCCGTACCGGCTGCACCCGGTGCAGGCGGCGGGCGCCGACGAGGTGGTGAGGACCGCCGCCTACGCGGCCGGCTCGGGCACGTTCACCGTCCCCGCGCGGACCGTCGCGGTGTTCACCCGCGCGGGGAACTAGGGTGAGGCCGTTGCCCTAGAACAGGAGTGCGCATGCCGCAGATCACCATCGACTACTCCGCCACCATGGAGAACGCCTTCGACCGTGCGGGCTTCGCCCGGGCGCTGCACGAGGCGACCGTGGAGATCGCGGCGGCGAAGCCGGAAGCCTGCAAGACGCAGTTCCGGCCGAGCGCGTACACGGTGTTCGGGTACGAGGACCCCGAGGCGCGCGGGCACGCCGTCGTGCACGTGACGATCGGGCTCCTCGCCGGACGCAGCGACGAGACGAAGGCGAAGCTGACGGAGACGGCCCTGGAGCTGCTCCGCGAGCACGTGGCGGACGCGGCGTTCACGCTGCACGCCTCCGCCGAGATCCGCGACCTCGACCCGTCGTACCGGAAGTCCGACCGGTAGGTCAGGGCGCCAGGGACAGCAGCCGGCCGACCAGCTCCGCGATGGGGCCGTCGGCCGGCTCGTCCCGCACCATTGTGCGGAGCAGGGCGGCCATGCCCTCGTCGTGGGCGGCGCCGACGGCGGCCAGCGCGGCGAAGTCGTGCACGAGCTGCCGCTCCAGCTCGGCGCGCGGGATGCGCCGGCCGTCCAGCCAGATCAGCGCCGTGGACTCGGCGAGCGAGATCCAGGAGCGGACGACCAGTTCCAGGCGCGGGGAGGCCTCGGCCACGCCCAGATGGGACAGGATCTGTTCGTACGCGGCCTGCCGGACGGAGTCGACGAGCGCGTTCGTCGTCGTGGAGCCGACGGCGGGGCCGCCGCGCATCAGGGCCGAGAAACCGGGGCCGTGCTCGTCCACGAAGTCGAAGAAGCGGCCCATCACGCGCAGCAGCCGGGCGCCCAGCGGGCCCTCGTGCGGCTCGGCGAAGCGGCTCGCGAGATCCTCCGAGGCACGCTGCAACGCGGCCTCGTACAGGCTGAGTTTGCCCGGGAAGTAGTGGTAGACGAGCGGCCGCGAGATGCCCGCCGCCGAGGCTATCTCGTCGATGGAGACCTCGTCGGGCGAGCGTCGGCTGAACAGGTCGAGGGCGACGCCGATCAGCTGCTGCCGACGTTCCTCGACGCCCATCCTGCGGCGAACCCCGGTACTCATGCGAACACTTTACCGATCGGTTCCGGCCGCTCGTGATCACATGTCGAGCACCGGGCGATCACTCCGTGCCCGGGAGACACGACCCGGAACGGCATCGAGGCCCGCTCGCCCCCCCCCGCGTACAGCAACCGCCAGCCGGCACGGTCACTCGTGTCAGCTAGTGCAGCCCGCTGATCTCCCGATCGTCCGTCAGGGTGCCCTTCAGGTCCGCCCGTGCGCCCTTCTCGGCCTTGACGGCGAGCAGCGGCCCCTCCGCGGACCCCGTGACCCCGCCCGTCGCCGAGACCGACGACGTCCCCTCGCTGCCCGCCGCGAGCAGGTACCAGCTCCCCGCCGGTGACTTCCACAGCACCCCGGCCAGCACATGAGGATCACGCGGCCCGCAGGCCGGCACATCCGTGCCCTTGGCGACGACCGCCCCGGCCGCCCCGCCCGGCGTGCGGAACTGGGCCAGCGCGGCCGTGCCGTCGCCGCGCCAGGTCTCCGCCCTGGTGCACACCCACGCACCGGACCCCCTGCCCTCGGGCAGCGGCTGCTCGGCGAACGCCCAGGCGTTGACGCTCCGGACGCCCGACGAGCGCTCGGCCGCCAGGGAGCAGGCGAACGGCGCCCAGGTGCGCAGCCCCCACGCGCCGGACGCCTCCCCGGCCGCGCCGGGCCGGCCGGCCGTGAGGTGGGCCGGGACCAGCTCGCCCAGGTCGGTGGTGAGCCGGGTGCCGGAGGCGTCGGTCAGCTGGAGCACGGTCCACGAGGCGCAGCCGCCGGTCCGCACGGCGGGGCTGGCCAGCGGCGCGGTGACACCGTCGGCGAGCATGAGCGGCGTCGCCTGCGCGTCCGGCTTCGTCAGGTCCCGCTGCGCCGCCTTCGTCACCCACGGGGCGGTCAGATAGCGGACGTTGCCGTCGGAGCGGCCCAGCACCAGCGCGCTCGCCCCGGCGCCCGTCGCGCCGTCGACCCGGGCGAAGTCCAGTGCCGCGCCCCGCGTGCCGTTCTCCGGCTCGGCGTAGCGGGCGATGCGCAGGCCGTCGTAGAGGATCACCACCCGGGCGGTGTCGACCTCGCCCGCGTACAGCAACTGGGGCGGGCCGGCCGGGCCGCCGGTCTGGGTGCCGGGGGTCGCCGAGACGCGGACCGTCTCCCCGGGGCGGGCCCAGACGGCGAGGGCGCGGCGCAGCAGGGCCTTGTCGCCGGTGAGCGGGCCGCGCGCGGGCCACACGGAGAAGTCGGTACGGGCCGAGGTCCGCCAGGCGGTGGGGGAGACCCGGGTCACCTTGCCGGGGTCGAGTGCGGCCTCGGCGGCAGGGTTCCCGGCGTAGGGGGGCGCGGCGGCACCGTCGGGGCCCCAGCCGTCGCCCGGCAGGGCGACCAGCGCGCCGCACACCGCGAGCGCCGCGGCGGCGGCGAGGGCGGCCTTGGTGTGCCGGCGGCGGCGCATCAGATCGGTGGGCCGGGCCTGGAGCGAGCACGGGTCGAACTCCGGCGAGGAGAGCAGCCCCGGCTGCATGGGCACACCGTTCGCCGCGGCCAGCGCGCCGCCCGGATCGGTGACCCCGGCGGCGTGGAGCAGGTCGCGGATGTCCGGGTCGGGCAGCTTCTCCAGGCCGCGTAGCACATAGGCGGCGCGGGCCGGGCCGGACAGGGCGGACAGCCGCTGGTCCAGGGCGAGTTCGTCGGCGCCGCCGGAGCGCGGGAACAGTCTCAGGCCCCACACCTGGGGGAGCAGCGGCGGGGCGAGCCGGGGCAGGCCCTTGCGGGGGCGGGCCGCCTCCAGGGCCGTGCGCAGGATCCGCTCGCGCAGGTAGGCGTACCCGGGGTCGCCGTCCCGGCCGGCGGCCTGGGCCGGGATCACGGACGGCTGTGTGCGGCCCCGGGGCAGGGCGCGCTGGACGAGGGCGTGTGCGGTCAGGACCCGGCGGCCGCGGCCGAGGCCCGGCGGCAGCACCAGGTAGGCCAGCCGGACCAGCCGGGGGTAGTGCTCGACGAGCGCGGCCTCGGCCTGCTCGACGTCGACCGGACCGGCGCTCCCGGCGGGGGAGGGTGCGTGGCGCTGGGATACATCCTGTGACTGCACGTCCGGGAGAACGAGCGAGCCGGCGGTTGGTCACCGCCGGACGAGTGGTTCACACCCGGGGTTCGACCAGGGCGCGCGCGTAGTTCGCCATCGACCGCTGGTAACGCGGCAGATGGGGGGCGAGCGCGCCGAGCACCAGGGACAGGCCCTCGCGGTCACGGCCGAGACTGGACAGGCACAGGGCGAGAACGGCCCGTATCGCGTCGTCCAACTCGTCGGACGGGGCGTCCAGTTCGGGGGTGAGGAGTTCGACGCCCTCCTCCGCCCGACCGGTGTTCCGCAGCGAGCTCGACAACTGGATCTTCGCTCGGCGGCCCTTGTACCCGTCGAGTCCTCGGGCCAGGGCCTCCCGGTACAGCGGCACCGCCTTGTCGGAGTGCCCGGTGGAGTCCCAGGCGCAGGCCTGCTCGAAGGGGCCGAGCGGGCTGTCGTCCGGCAGTTCGGCGACGAGGGTGTCGATCAGCGCGCGGAACTCGTGCGCGCGCTCCTCCGGATACGCGTCGAAGGCGGCCCAGGCGGCGGTCACGCGGTCTTCCCAGTTCTGGTTCACCGCGTCACCTTCGCACAGCCGTGCGCGCCCGGTCACCGGATTTGAGCGCAGCGCGCGCGGGAGCCGTATCCGAAGGCGCTGGGGCATGCTTGGCACACCGGACCGGAGGAACAGATGAGGCTGACAGGACTGCTGTTCGGCGCGGCGGCCGTACTGACGCTGGCGGGCTGCGGCTCGGGCGGCAGGACGGAGTCCGTGCCGCCGACCGCGACCGGCAGCCTGGAGCACCTGGCCGCCCAGGTGAAGTGCGAGCCGAACATGCAGACCGACGCGGACGAGATCCGCCAGGCCATCTGCCGTACCGGAGAGGGCAGGTTCATCCTCGCCACCTTCGCCACCGACCGCGGCCAGCGCGAGTGGATCAACGACGCCAAGGACTACGGCGGTCACTACCTGGTCGGCCGCAAGTGGGTCGCCGTCGGCGACGACGGGGTGGTCAAGGCGCTGCGCGGCAGGCTCGGCGGCGACCTGGAGGACGGCGCCGACCACCACGCGCACAGCGGCTGACGAGCGCGCCCGGGCGCGAGGGCACGACGAAGGCCGGTGACGGGAGGGGGATTCGTCACCGGCCTTCTGTCCTGCGCCCGTTACGGGATCATGAGCAGTTCTGACCGCGGTTGACGCAGTTGGCGATCTTGTTGGCCAGACCGTTCTTCGTGACGCTGATGAAGTCGTCGTGGTCCGTGGCCGCCTTGTGGAGCTGCTCCGGGAACCCGTCCACCGCGTAGGCGTTCTTCACCTGGCCGTTCTGGATGGTGGGCGGCGTGATGTTGTACACCAGGCGCATCGTCAGCTGCGGGATCGCCTTGAAGCCGTTCTGGCAGTTGCCATTGGCGTCGGCGAACGCGACGTGCGTGCGGTGGTTGGCGCTGTCGACGTTCTGGCCGTCCCAGCAGCTCTGGAAGGCGAACGTCCGCACCACCTTGCTGCCCTGCGGGCAGATCGGGTACTGCGTGGTCAGCTGGACCTTGTTCTCGAAGCCGGTGCAGCTCCAGTGCGCGTTGGCGTTGGCCAGACCGTTGGTGGTGGTCTTGGCGTCACCGGTGATGATCCGCAGGAACTGCGGCATCGCCACGACCTTGCTCCGCGGGCTGCCCACGTACTTGATCTGCGCCTGCACCGGGGTCAGGATGCGGCCGACGTTGCCTTCCTTGCCACCGCCGTCGGCGTTCTGGTCGAAGTCCTGGGTGCCGTCCTGGACGCGCACCACCGGCCAGTAGTACGACGACAGGTCGCTCTGGTTCTGGCAGCTCGTGGCGGCCTGGAGGAACGTCTGGTTGCTGGAGAAGGCGTTGACCTTCTGGTTGCCGACGTAGTCGTGCAGGTGGTGCGCGCCGTTGGCCACGCCGGGCGCCACGATCACGTTGTCGGTGTTGTGGTTCTTGTTGGCGTTCACACCGCAGCGCGTGGTGAAGCTGCCGGTGGAGGCGTTGCGGCCGGCGCGCGGCTTGGCCTTGACGTTCGCCTGGACCTTGGTGATGTCCACGAAGTCGGCCGCGACCGGGCCGTTGCCGGCCTGCCCGCCGATGTTGCCCTGCTGGCCGTTCTGCCCCTGCTGACCGCCGTTCTGCTGCTGACCGCCTTGCTGCTGACCGCCTTGCTGCTGGCCGCCGTTCTGCTGCTGACCGCCCTGCTGCTGGCCGCCGTTCTGCTGCTGGCCGCCGGCGGTGGTCTGGTTGGCGTTCTGCGCCGTGCAGGTGGCCAGGGTGTCCAGGCTGCTGGGAGCGGTGCCGCCGACGCGGGTGATCTCCAGCCTGATCCGGTCGAGGATCGCCTTCCGCCGGTCCTGGAGCGGCTGCAGGATGGAGTTCTGCACGAAACTCGCGTCCCTGGCCTGTGCGTCCCGCGTGGTCGCCAGACGCTGGTAGGCGTCGGTGATCTGGCGGTCGAGGTTGGCCAGTTCCCCGGCGACCTCGGTACGGGCCTGCGCCGGCACGTTGGTGAGCTTCTGCCCCACGTCCGGGCAGGAGATGGTCGCGACCTGCGCCGTCGCGGCCTTCGTCTGGTTGCCTCCCCACGACTGGTTGTCCGACTCGTGAGCCGAGGCGTAGAAGTTCGCCCAGATCAGCCCGCCCCCACCGAGCGCTAGGGCCGCCGATGCGGCTATGGCCTTGGTGGCCAGCGGCGTACGGCGTTTTCGTGTGTTGCGTCCCATGGAACTCCTCTGACTTCCTTGCGGGGCAGCATCGAGGCGCCCGACAGGAGTGAAGCGGCGCCCTTCCATACGGACGCCGCCCCGGAGGTGTTCAGCGGTCTCACGAATTCCTCACGGAACCACCGTGCGACAGCGGCCCCAACCACCGCTTGGCCAGCGGAAGTTCACGGGAATCGTCGGTCATGTCGGGTCCTGCCCGGTCCGTGCCAGCAGTTTCGCCTCCACCTCCGGGTCCAGGCCCTTGCGGGTCCGGTCCGGGCGCCGGGGCGCGCTGCCGCCGATCTCCGTCAGCCACCGCCAGGTGTCCGCGACGGTCTCGCCCACCGGCCGGCACACCAGCCCCGTGGCCACCGCCCGCGACACGTCCGCGCGGTGCACGGCGTCGTACATCTCGCCGCCCGGCGGCACCCACACCGGCAGCTCGGTCCACGGCTCGATCCCGGCCTCCAGGATCGGCTCCGGGTCGGTCCAGCGCAGCTCCGCGTCCGCGCCGGTGACCCGCAGACACGCCTGGAGCAGCTCGCCCATGGTGGTGTGGCCGGGCGGGCTCACCAGGTTGTACGGCCCGGACAGCCCGCGCTCCAGCGCGCCGAGCAGCCAATCGGCGAGGTCGCGCACGTCGACGTACTGCACGGGCAGGTCCCGTGGGCCGGGGGCCAGGACCGGGCCGCCGCGGGCGATCCGGGTCAGCCACCAGGGCAGCCGGCCGACGTTCTCGTACGGGCCGAGGATCAGCCCGGCCCGGACCAGCAGCGAGTCCGCCGCGCCGAAGGCCCCGACGGCGGCCAGTTCGCCGCCGCGCTTGTCCCGCGCGTAGTCCGTCGGCCCGGCGTCCGCGGCGGCGCCCTCGACCAGCGGAGCGTCCTCCGCGCCCCCGCACGGCCAGGGCCAGGCGTACACCGACCGGCTGGAGACGTACGCGTACCGCCCGGCCCGGCCGCGCAGCAGCCGGGCCGCCTCGTGCACGGCACGCGGGGCGGCCGACCAGGTGTCCACCACGGCGTCCCAGCCCTCGCCGCCGTCCGCCGCGAGGGCGGCGAGGCCGCCGGGCGCGGTGCGGTCGCCGTGCAACGACCGCACTCCGGACGGTGGTCGGTGCCGTCCCCGGTGGAAGACGGTCACCTCCCAGCCGCGTCCGAGCGCCCCCTCCACCACGGCCCGTCCCACGAACTCCGTCCCGCCCAGCACAAGAAGTCTCATACCGGGATCGTGCCCGGCCCGGACCCCCGACGGCGCGGGGCTCTGCCGAGGGCAGAACGGCCGGTGGGGAGTGGGCGTTGGCGCGTGGACGCCGGAGCCGGGGGTTCCGCCGGGGGTCGTGCGGTCGTTGAAGCCGGGTCCCCGGGGCCGAGTGGTCGGCGGAGCCCGGGGCCCCGACGGGGTCGTACGGTTGTTTGAGTCGGCGATCCCGTCAGGGCCGTACGGTCGCCGACCGCCGGGCCCCCCGGACCCGGCGGTCGGCGAGACCCGGCCCGTGGGAGTTGGAGCCCTGTCGGTGGCGGGGCGGTCAGTGGGCCGTCGGCGGGGTGTACTTGTACCCGACCCGGCGCACCGTCTGGATCGCCTGGCGGTGCTCGGCGCCCAGCTTGCGGCGCAGCCGGGCGATGTGGACGTCGACGGTGCGGCCGTCGCCGACGTGGCCGTAGCCCCACACCGTGGTGACGAGCTGGTCGCGGGTGTGCACCCGGTGCGGGTGCGCCACCAGGTGCGCCAGCAGCTCGAACTCCAGGTAGGTCAGGTCGAGTTCACGGCCGTCGACGCTGGCGGTGCGCCGCACGGGGTCGATCCGCACCAGCGGTTCGGTGCCGGGGTCCGCCTCGGTCTCCGGCTGGTCCGGGACCGCGACCGGCAGAAACGGGGGCCGCTGGTCGGCCGGGACCAGCACCAGGTAGCCGACCATCGGCGGCTGGCCCGGGAGGGTCGGCAGGGTGTGCTGCGGCGCGGGCAGCCAGGTGGCGCCGGGCGGCAGGAAGTCAGCGACGTCCACCACCTCGTCCCGGTCGACGGCGCGCAGCCGGTGCCGGGTGCCGTTCGCGGCGGGGGCGGTCAGGGTGGCGGTGGACAGGGAACGGGAGGTCGCCATGAGAGGTCAGCTCTTTCGCGCGAGGAGTTCGTCGGAAGGTGCGGCGGCCGCGATTCGTGGTCGGGCGCGCCGGAGGACGTACGTCGTTCCGCGCTGGCCGAAGGCCGGGGTGTACGGCTTTAGAGGGCCCGCGCGTTCCTCGCGGGGCGACACACACGGTCGAAGTCGTGGTGCTGACGGGAAGGCCAGAACGGCTCAAGGTCGTGGCGACCCGTCGCGGTGATCTGCTGGAAGCCGGCCATGCGCCCATTGAAGCAGAGGCGTGCGCCGGGCAGGAGCCTCCTCTCACTGCTTGGACGCTTCCTTGGCGTGAAATTGACGTTGCGTCCACCCTGAACCCCGGCTTTCCGCGCTGGTCAGCGGCCTGCCACGGCCCATCGGTGGCCGGATCGCCGTCTCATTCTCCGGACAGCGGCGGGGCAAGGACGGGGCGTGACGCGCGCGAGGGGCGCCCGCCGTGACGGCGGGCGCCCCTCGGACGCGGCGGTACGGATCAGACCTGGCCGGCCTTCTCCAGCGCGGTGCAGCAGGTGTCCACCAGCAGGCGGGTCACCACGTACGGGTCGACGTTGGCGTTCGGGCGGCGGTCCTCGATGTAGCCCTTGCCGTCCTTCTCGACCTGCCACGGGATGCGGACCGAGGCACCGCGGTCGGAGACGCCGTAGGAGAACTTGTCCCAGGGGGCGGTCTCGTGCAGGCCCGTCAACCGCTCGTCGATGCCGGCGCCGTAGCTCTTCACGTGGTCCAGCGGCTTCGAGCCCTCGCCGAGCGACTCGCACGCGGTGATGATGGCGCCGTAGCCCTCGCGCATGGCCTTGGTGGAGAAGTTGGTGTGGGCGCCCGCGCCGTTCCAGTCGCCCTTGACCGGCTTCGGGTCCAGGGTCGCGGAGACGCCGAAGTCCTCGGCGGTGCGGTACAGCAGCCAGCGGGCCACCCAGAGCTGGTCGGAGACCTCCAGCGGGGAGAGCGGGCCGACCTGGAACTCCCACTGGCCCGGCATGACCTCGGCGTTGATGCCGGAGATGCCGAGACCGGCCTTCAGGCAGTTCTCCAGATGGGCCTCGACGATCTCCCGGCCGAAGATCTCGTCGGCGCCGACACCGCAGTAGTAACCGCCCTGCGGGGCCGGGAAGCCGCCCTCGGGGAAGCCCAGCGGGCGGGAGCCGTCGAAGAAGGTGTACTCCTGCTCGATGCCGAAGATCGGCTCCTGCGCGGCGAACCGCTCGGCGACCTCGGCCAGCGCGGCCCGGGTGTTGGACGGGTGCGGCTTCATGTCGGTGTCGAGCACCTCGCACAGCACCAGGACGTCGTCGCCGCCGCGCACCGGGTCGGGGCAGGTGAAGACCGGCTTGAGCACGCAGTCCGAGGAGTGGCCCTCGGCCTGGTTGGTGGAGGAGCCGTCGAAGCCCCAGATCGGCAGCGCGTCGAGACCGGCCGGAGCACCCGTGATGATCTTCGTCTTGGAACGCAGCTTGGCCGTCGGCTCGGTGCCGTCGATCCAGATGTACTCAGCCTTGAAGGTCACGGGGCCACATCCTTCGGGGGTGGGTCGGGTGCACCGGCGGGTGCTGCGGCGCTGCGGCACCGGTGCGCCGCTCGATCTGCCGGGCAGCCTGTCAACAGGCCGTTTCCCGGCCATTGCTCGTTTGTGAACCCCGTGTTACCTGGTCGTTCTGCGCTCCGGCTCACGTGGTGAGGCGGAGCCGGGTGGGGCAGGGGCCGTTCACTGCGCTCGGGCGGCGGCCTCGCGTACGCCGGTGAGGAAGTCCCGGATCGCCGCCCGCTGGTGGTCGTCGTAGCCGCGCAGCAACTGCGCCGACCGCTCGATCAGCGGCCCGAAGAAGGCCCAGCCGAGCTCCACCGCACGGTCCTCCACGTCGATCACGACTCTGCGCCGGTCCCGCTCCCCGCGCACCCGGCGCACCAGTCCCGCCCCCTCCAGCCGGTCGACGAGCGCGGTCGTACCCGCCGAATTGAGCCCGAGCACGCCACCGAGCCGCCCGGCGCTCATCTCCTCGCCCGCGCGCCGCGCGTCCATGAGCGCGATCAGGGCGCGCACGTCCGTGGGGTGCATGCCGTTCCGGTGGGCGAACCGGGCACTGTGCAGGCCGAGTTCGACGGTGGCGGCGCGCAGCAGGTGGACGATCTCCAGCTCGGGCCCCTCGGCGGGGCCGGACGGGGTGGACACGGAGGGCCTCCCGGCTATCATCTCGCTCGGCGAACATCTTGCTCAGCGAGATAATAAGGGGGCGGCGCCATGGCCGGACACGACGGCGGGGCGTACCGGGTTGCGTACGACAAGGTCCTGGCGAAGTGGCCCGCCGACCGCGAGGCGCTGACGGTCGCCACGCCCTTCGGCGAGGCCCACGTCAACGTCTGCGGCCCGCGTGACGCGCCGCCGCTGCTCCTGCTGCCGGGCGGCGGCGGAGCGACCTCCGCCTCCTGGTACGCGCAGGCCGCCGGCCTCGCCCGGATCCGCCGGGTGCACGCCGTGGACCTGCCCGGCGCGCCCGGGTTGAGCCGGGCCGGCGACCGCCACCCCCGTACGGTCGCCGACCTGGCCGACTGGCTGGACGCCGTCCTTGACGGCCTCGGTGTCACCGCGACCGACGTCGGCGGCCACTCCTACGGCGGCTGGATCGCCCTGCACCACGCGCTGCGCGCGCCCGCCCGGGTGCGCCGTCTGTTCCTCCTGGACCCGACCCAGTGCTTCGCCGGGTTCAAGACGGCGTACCTGCTGCACGCGCTGCCGATGCTGCTGCGGCCCGCGCCCCGCCGGGTCCGCGCCTTCCTGGAGTGGGAGACCGGGGGAGCGGCGCCGGACCCCGACTGGCTGGCCCTCCAGGAGGCCGCCGCCGGCTTCCCGGCCGTGAAGCCGGTGACCAGTCCGCGGCCGGCGCCGGACGCGCTGCGCGCCCTGCGGGTGCCGGTCCTGCTGCTCGTGGCCGCGAACAGCAGGACCCATGACCCTCACGAGGTGGTGGCGCGGGCCGGTGCGCTGCTGCCGCGCGTGGAGACGGCCGTACTGCCGGACGTCTCCCACCACGCGCTGCCGCAGACGGCACCGCCGGCCCTCATCCGCCACCTCACCGGTTTCCTGTCGGCTCCCTGAGCCTCACCCCACCTTCTCGATCACCGCGCGCCGGATGAGGAACTTGCCCGGTTCCCGGACCTGTTCGAAGGCGGCGTTGTTGAGCAGGACGCAACTGCCGGAGACGGACGTCACCTTCACCGTGGTGGACTTGTTGTTGTCCAGGTTGGTGACCTTCAGGGTCGTCCCCGCCGGGAACTGGTTGCTGGACGCGGCCGGGGCGCCGCCCTCGCCGGAGAGCGTCACGGTGGAGCCCTTGCACACCTGCTGGCCGGCGGCCTGCTGACCGCCGCCCTGCTGTCCCGCGCCCTGGCCCGCGTCGCCGCCCTGCGCCGCCTGGGAGCCCTGAGCCGACTCCCCAACGGTGCAGCCGGACGCCTTCTGCTGGACCTTGATCTGCTCGATGACCGCCTGCCGGTTGGCGATCCGGGCCGCCGACTGGGCGTCCGGTTTCGCCTTCTGGTCCGCGATGAACCTCTCGTTGTTGCCGAGGGCCGTGGCCAGCCCCTGGCAGACGGTCGAGTCCCCGGCGGACAGCGTCCTGGCGTTCTGCGGGCTCTGCGCGGCGTTGGAGGTGGACGCCAGGGCGAAGGCCCCGCCACCCGCCACCGCCGCGGCACTGACGAGCAGCGCGAGCTTCTTCTTCGTGCCGAGAGTTCTCCTGCGCGACATGCGCGCCTCCTGAAGAGGTAGGGGAGCGTACGCCGCTATGTACGAGATACCGAACGAGGTTACTCAGCGGTTACAGGAGTCACTGAAGTGACCTGCGTCACTGCGGAGTTGACCCGGCCTCAGCCCTTGCCGCTGTGGGAGATGGCCTCCCGTACGGCCTCCTCGCTGCGGGCCACCAGTGCCGTACCGTCGTCCGCGGTGATGATCGGGCGCTGGATCAGCTTGGGGTGCTCGCTCAGCGCGGCGATCCAGCGGTCCCGCGCGCTCTCGTCCCGCGGCCACTCCTTGAGCCCCAGCTCCTTGGCGACCGGCTCCTGGGTGCGGGTGATGTCCCACGGTTCGAGGTGCAGCCGATCGAGCACGGCCCTGATCTCGTCGGCGCTCGGCACGTCCTCCAGGTAACGGCGGACGGTGTACTCGGCCCCCTCGGCGTCGAGCAGGCTGATCGCGCTGCGGCACTTGGAACAGGCGGGATTGATCCAGATCTCCATGCCGCACACGGTACGCGAAACCCGTTCGGCACCCCCGTCACTGGAGCCCCGAAAGCCCTTGTGGCCAGGGGCTTTTGTCAGTGGTGGCCCGTAGAATAGAAGCAGTGTTCGAGGGTGCGCGCCGGACCCCGGTGCGTGCCCTGACCGCGACAGGAGGATGCCTGTGCCCGCTGCCGCCCTGAAGCCGAAGCCGTTGCCGACCCAGTCCACCGCCCAGCGTTCCGTGCTGTTCGACTCGCCCTACGAGCCCGTGGCGAAGCGACCGCTGCCGGCCGGCCGGCCGCGCGAGTGGTACGTCACGCACAACCGGCGTCTGAAGGCCATGCGCCTGGCCATAGCCCTGCTCGACTCCGGCGTGTATCTCCCGGACCAGGCCCGGAACGAGACGATCCGCGGCACGGCGGAGCGGATCGGGATGCGCCCGCCGTCCGACACCACGTGCCACATGGTGCGGGCACTCATGCGTTACTCCCGCTGAGCCGGCCGTGCCGCAGGGTGCCCCGCGTCACCGGCGCGGGGCACCCGGCACCGTCACGCCGTCAGTTCCCGCTCCAGCGGGGTCCGGAAGCGCGGGGTGACCCGGGCCGCGCCCAGCCAGTCGCGCAGGCGCTCCGCCTCCGCCGTGACCTCGGCCGCGGCCTGTCTGCGGACGCCCTCCTCCGGGATCCGCCAGACGATCTCGCCGTCCGCGCGCTGGGCCCAGCCGCCCACCACGCGGCCGTTCCACCACACCGTCGGACCCACGTTGCCGCTGCGGTCGAAGAGCAGGGGGCGCAGCGCCGGGTCCAGATACCAGTCGCGCAGCTGCCAGGCCATGGCCGTGGGGTCCAGGGCGGGCAGCAGCGCCGCCCAGGGCGCGCCGGGGCCCGTCACCGGCTCCGCGTCCCCGGCGTCGACGTATCCCGTGCCCTCGTCCAGGGAGACCTCCTCGGCGCCGATGGCCGCCAGCGCGCGGCGGACCTCCCGGAGCGTCCAGCCCGTCCACCACTTCAGGTCCGCCTCGGTCGCCGGGCCGCACGCCCGCAGCCAGTGCCGCAGCAGGGCCGCCTGTGCCCCGGCCACGTCCAGTTCTGGGTGGGGCGGCGCCGGCGCCCAGCGGAACCGGCTCGACGTCCAGGAGCCGAGCGGGCGGCCCCGGACCACCTTGCCCTCCACCCCGAGCACGCGCAGCAGACGGGTCGAGACCGTGTGGACGCCCTCGTAGCTCTTCCCGGCCGAGTGGACGAACCGTTCGCGCAGGCGGGGCTCGTCCGCCGCCAGCTCCGCCGCCGTCGCCTGGCCACGCCGGGCCAGCGCGGCGAGCGTGGCCTCCTCGACCTCCGCCAGCCACGCCGCGTCCGGGGCGCCGGCCGTCGCCATGTCCCGCAGCAGGGCCGCGCGCTCACGGGCGGCCACCGCGAGGCCCGTCGAGGCGTGGACGACGGCCGTCAGGTCCGCGGGGAACACGAACACCGTGTGCCGCATGCCGTGCATCCGCACCAGCGTGCGGTCCTCGTACAGCGCCCGTTCCGTCTCCGCCACCGCCTTGGCGGGTTCGGTCAGCCGGGCGGCCACCGCCAGGTGCACGGTCGCCGGGTCCGAGCCGTGCAGGGCGACCAGACAGCCCGCGACCTCCTCGGGCGTCGCCGCCCGTGCCGCCCCGGCCAGCCGGTGCCGCACGGCCAGCCGGGCCCGCCGCTCCCTCACGTCGACGTACCGCCGTCCCTCCGCCATACCGGCCTCCCCTTCGACTCACGATGCCGTGCCGCCATGGTCGCCGGTGCCACTGACAATGCGCGCGGGGCAGGGCACGCCTCGTGGCGCGCCCCGTCGCGCGCCCCGGAAAACGGGGTGCACGCACCGTCACGGTCTCCCTACGCTGGGCGAACGGAAGCATCCCCGCGACTCACCCCAGGAGGTCCGTCATGCGTGGCATTCTCGCGACCGGGACCGTCGTCCTGGTCATCCTCGGAACCGGAAACCGTCTCTGGTGGCTCGCCGCCGTCGCCCTGCTGTATCTGTACGCGACGCACGGCCGTGGCTCGCCCGGCACCACGCCGCCGGCCGGGACCGGCGCCGGTCCCCCGCCCGACAGCTACCGGGCGTACCGGGACCGCCGGGACCGGCAGGCGAAGTGGGAGCGCCGCTACCGCCGCGAGCGGCCCGTCGAGGCCCGGCGGCAGGAGCGGGAGCAGAGCAGGAAGTGAGCGGGGGCGTCGCCGGCCGTCACAGGCCGGGGGCGCCCCACACCGGGAACCAGCGGCCGAGGTCCTGCTCGATCCGCAGGTCGTTGTCGAGCGTGGCCTTGAGCTGGAGTTCCAGCGCGGTGTCCCGCCGCTCGGCGGTGCCGGGCAGCGGGGCGAACGGGTAGAAGGTGCCGCGCTTGTAGAGGTAGACGAGCGCCAGCTTCCGGCCGGTGCCGTCCGTGAACCCGGCCAGCGAGCACAGCAACTGCGGGCCGAAGCCGTTGACCTCCAGCGAACTGTTCACCGCGTGCAGATCGTTGACCAGTTCGGGCAGCTGGTCGGGGGAGCGCTGGGACACCAGCCAGGAGTAGCCGTAGGCGTCCCGGCGCAGCTCCACCGGCGGGCCGGTCCGGTCGACGTCCGCGTCCAGCAGCGCCTGCACCTCACGGTGCATCTGCTCGAAGGCCGCGCCCTCCACCGTGGCGAAGCACACCGCCCCTGCCCCGGTCGGCGTGAATCCCGCCGCCGCCTCCAGCGTCACGGCCGCCGACGGCAGCGCGAAGAGCCGGTCGAGATCGGGCGCCACCGGTTTCGTACGGCCCAGCAGGATGTCCAGCAGCCCCACCGGTCAGCCCGCCTTCCCCGGGGTGGCGGCCTCGCCCAGCTCCGCCGAGATCCGGGCCAGCTGCTCCAGCCGCTGCTCCAGGGTCGGGTGCGTGGAGAAGAACCGCTCGATGCCGGGCTCCCGGCCGGTCGCCGGGGTGAAGTAGAACGCGTTGAACGCCTGGGCCGTGCGCAGGTCCTTGGTCGGGATCCGCGCGATCTCCCCGGAGACCTTGGTGAGCGCCGCCGCCAGCGCCGAGGGCCGGCCGGTCAGGTGCGCCGCGGCGCGGTCCGCCGCCAGCTCCCGGTACCGGGACAGCGACCGGATCAGCAGGAAGCTGATCGCGTACACGGCCACCGAGACGCCCAGCACGGCGGCGAACACGGCGGCGGTGTTCTGGTCCCGGCGGCCGCCGCCGAAGACCTGGGAGTAGAAGGCGAACCGCACGATCAGGCCCGCGAGCACCCCGAGGAACGACGCGATCGTGATCACCGCGACGTCCTTGTGCCGCACGTGCGACAGCTCGTGCGCGAGCACGCCCTCCAGCTCCGCCGGCTCCAGCCGGCGCAGCAGCCCGGTGGTCACACAGACGACCGCGTGCTCGGGGCTGCGCCCGGTCGCGAACGCGTTCGGCATGTCCATCGCCGACACGGCGACCACCGGCTTGGGCATGTCCGCGATCGCGCACAGCCGGTCGACCACGGCATGCAGCTCGGGATACTCCTCCCGCTCCACGACCCGCCCGCGCATGGCGAACATCGCGATCCGGTCGGAGAACCAGAACTGCGCCACGAACAGCGCCCCGATCAGGACGGCGACCAGCACCCAGGACTTCAGCAGCACGATCAGTGCGGCGACGAAGCCCACGTACAGCAGCCCGAGGAGGAACAACGTGAGACCCATGCGCACGGTCAGTCGCCGATCGCTCCGGAACCGGCTCCGCATCTTGCATCACCCCGCAGTCAGGCACTCGTCCCGCTGTCCAGTGTGCACCTGCGGATGGCCATGAGCTGGTCCCGAACGTCCCCAGGAGCAGCAAAATGTCCCTGTGTGTCACCGGTGCGGTGCCGTGGGTCAGCCCAGCAGGGCGCGGCCCCGGACCAGCAGCCGGACGACCTCCGGTTCCGACCGGCTCCCCACTCCCCAGCGCAGTGCGCGCCGCACCACCGCTTCCGCCCGCGTCCGCAGCCGTTCGTCGGGACCGCCGAGCAGCGCCACGGCCGCCCGCAGGCGTGCGACCTCGCCGTGCGCGTACAGCAGCCGCCACGCCGACACCCGCACCCAGCGGGGGCGTGCCGGGTCCAGCCGCCGCACCAGTTCCTGCCCCGGCAGCCCGGCGGCCGACGGCAGCAGGGCGAGCGTGGCCTCGCGCACCACGCCGGGTGCCGGGTCGTCCAGCATCCGCCACATCCGCCGTACGTCCGTCACGTCCAGCGTCCGCAGCCCGGCCACGGCCCGTGCCCGCACCCCCGGTGCCGGATGATCCAGCAGCGGCCACAGCAGGGCGGCGTCCGCGCGCGTCCCGCACTCCGCGAGGCCGATCGCGGCACCGGGCGGCAGCACCGGGTCGGCGGCCCCGGCACAGCGCGCCCGGTACCAGGGCAGCGGATCGGTCCCGTGCTGCCGCAGGACGTAGCGGGCGCAGGCCCGCACCAGCGCCGACCGGTCCGCGAGGAAGTCCGCCGCCCGGTCCGGCCGGTCCAGCCGCCGCAGCGCGGTCACGCCGGCCGACCGGGCCCGCGGGCTGCGGGCGCCGAGCAGAGCGTCCAGCACCTCCGCCGCGGTGTCGTGTGTGACGGAGGTGAGCGCCGCGTCCGCGCACAGCGTCTGTACGACGGCGTCGCCGTCGCGGGCGGCGGCGCGGGCCAGTTCGGCGGGGGAGAGGAAGCCCTCCTCGACGGCGAGGCCGTACGCGAACCGGCGTACCGCACGGTCACCGGACGCGAGCAGCGGGGCCAGCCGCTCCCGGGGCGCCCGCCGCAGGACGTCACCGAGCAGGCCCATGGCGAAGTCGCCGCGGTGACGGTCGCCCAGGCGCCGGACCAGCGGGGCGAGCGGTGCGGCCGTCACGGCGTCCAGCGCCTCGGTGAGCCGGTCCCGGGCCCGTGCCCGCACCGGCTCCGCCCAGTCGGTGCACCGGACGACCACGAGGGGGAGCAGCGCCGGACGGCCGGCGACCCGGCCCAGCGCACGGTACCGGACCCTGCCGTCACGGTGGCACAGGGCGACGGCGAGCCGGGCGTCGCTCAGCGGATCGCCGGCGGCCAGGGCGGCGAGCAGGGCTCGCTCGTCGGCCGACCGCTCCCAGCCGTGGGCCGACGGCCCGCTCCACTCCACCGCCCGCACGCCCTCGTCCAGCTCCAGCCAGGCCGCCGGGTCGCCGGTGTCGAGCACGTCCGCCGGCGCCGCTCCCTCGACGAGGCGAAGTGCCGCCGCGATGCCCTCCCGCAATGTACGTCTCCTGTTCGTGTCGCCCGCTCGGTTCTTCCGGCTCGGCTCCCAGGGTCTTTCGTTCGGACCAGGCCGGATCAGGGAGCGGGTCTGGTGCCGTGCATCGCAAGGCGGAGGAGGGCGCCATGGCGGAGCCATGGCAACCGACGACAACGCGGCGAGGCGCGGTGCCAGGGCCCGCGAGCCCGGCATGATCCGAACGAGAGGCCCTAGTACGGCGAGCGCATCTGGGCATAGCCCAGCAGGACGATGACCACGGCCACGCAGCCGAGGACCACGGCCGTCGAGACCCAGGAGGACCGGCGCGGCACCGGGTCCGGGTCGGCGCGGAAGGGCGCCGGGTTCGGCGGGTTCTCCTTCCAGCGGGCGGCGAGCATGCGGGCCCGGGCGGAGGGCTCCTTGTGCTCGGCGGAGTTCGCCCAGGTGTGATCGAACTCGCGCTCCCAGTCGTTCTGTTCCGGCATCCCCGTTCAACCTCTCTCGTCCGTCACGGTCCGGAGGGATGATCTCCCGACAATAGGAAGTCTGGGAAGCGGGAAAGGTTGCACGGGGGCGGAAGCCGGTCAGCCGCAGCGGCGGAAACGGCTCCGGTACTCCGTGGGTGTGGTGTCGAGCGTGCGGCGGAACGCCCGGATCAGCGTGTCGGTCGTACCGAAGCCGCACGCGGAGGCGACGCGGTCCAGGGTGTCGTCCGTGGTTTCGAGCCGGTTCCGGGCCGCCTCGACACGGGCCGCCTCGATGTAGGCGGCCGGGGTCATGCCGAGCTCCGCCTTGAAGATCCGGGCGAGCTGGCGCTCGCTGAGGTGGGCGTGCCGGGCCAGGTCGGCGAGGGTCAGCGGCCCGGCGAGGTGCTCGGCGACGACATGGCGCAGGCCGGCCATGCGCGGGGTGGCCGAGACGGGTTCGACGGGCACGCTGAACTGGCTCTGCCCACCCGGCCGCTTCAGGTACATGACCAGCTGCCGGGCGACCCGCAGGGCGACGGCCTCCCCGAAGTCCTCGGCGACCAGCGCGAGGGCCAGGTCCAGGCAGGCGCTGATGCCCGCGCCGGTCCACACCCCGCCGTCCCGGATGAAGATCGGGTCGGCGTCGACCTCGACCGAGGGGTGCTCGGCGGCGAGCTGCCGGGCGGTCGACCAGTGGGTGGTGGCCCGCCTGCCGTCCAGCAGACCGGCGGCGGCGAGCAGGTGGGCGCCGACGCAGACGGAGGCGACGCGCCGGCTGCGGGCGGCGAGCGTCCGCACCCAGGCGACGACGGCGGGGTCGGCCAGGGCGTGCACCCGCCGCTCCTCGTCGACCTCGACCGAGCCCGGCACCAGCAGCGTGTCGACGGCACGCCCGGACGCGTCCGCGAAGGTGAGGTCGGGCAGCACCCGCACCCCGGCGGCGGTGGTGACCGGGTCCATGGTGGCGGCGGCCAGAGCCACCTCGTAACCGGTCTCCTCGCCGCTCTCGCGCCGGAACAGGGCGAACACCTCCGGCGGTCCGGTGACGTCCAGCAGGTCGACGCCGTCGAACAGCATGATCAGCACGAACCGCCGGCTCCCGCTCACGCCCTCCCCCTCCGGATGTCCGGATCTGCAAGTTACCTGACATTGCTGCCATGCGGGGCGGCTGCCTAGCGTGATCGCCGTACCCACGCCACCACCCGAGGAGGGGCTGCCATGCCCAGCACGACCCTGCGCGACCTGAACGGCCTCGACCAGACCCCGGCCTCGCTCGCCGGCTCCACGCTGATCCTGGTCGACTACCAGAACACCTACACCCGGGGCGTGCTGGAGCTGGCGGGCTGGGACGCCGCCCTCGACGCGGCGGCCGGACTGCTGGCGGCGGCACGGGACGCGGGCGCCCGGGTGATCCACGTCGTCCACGACGGCGGCCCGGGCACCCCGTACGACATCCGGGCCGAGATCGGCCGCATCCACCCCCGCGTCGCCCCCCTCGACGGCGAAGCAGTCGTCGTCAAGACCGCCCCCGACGCGTTCCACGGCACCGACCTCGCCGAGCACGTGGACGCCGCCGGCCACCAGGACGTCGTGATCGCCGGCTTCATGACCCACATGTGCGTCCTGTTCACCGCGCAGGGAGCGTTCCTGCGCGGCAACCGCCCCACCGTGGTGGCCGACGCCTGCGCGACCCGCCCGCTGCGGACGCCGCTCGGCGAGGTGACCGCGGACCAGCTCCACCACAGCGCCCTCGCCACCGTCGCCGACCTCTACGGCGTGGTCGTACCGTCGGCGCCCGCGCCGGCCTGAGCCCGACGAACGCCGAGGCCCCGCCGTTCCCGGGGGAGCGGCGGGGCCTCGGTCAGCGCCTCGGCGCGTCTGTCACACGTCGAAGTACAGCTCGAACTCGTGCGGGTGCGGACGCAGCTGGAGCGGGGCGATCTCGTTGGTGCGCTTGAAGTCGATCCACGTCTCGATCAGGTCGGACGTGAACACGTCGCCCTGGAGGAGGAACTCGTGGTCGGCCTCCAGCGCGTCGAGGACGGCGTTCAGCGAGGTCGGGACCTGGGCGACGTTCGCGTGCTCCTCCGGAGCCAGCTCGTACAGGTCCTTGTCGATCGGCTCGGCCGGCTCGATCTTGTTCTTGATGCCGTCCAGGCCCGCGAGGAGCAGGGCCGAGAAGGCCAGGTACGGGTTGCCGGAGGAGTCGGGCGCGCGGAACTCGACGCGCTTGGCCTTCGGGTTGGAGCCCGTGATCGGGATGCGCATCGCGGCGGAGCGGTTGCGCTGCGAGTACACCAGGTTGATCGGCGCCTCGAAGCCCGGCACCAGACGGTGGTACGAGTTCACCGTCGGGTTGGTGAAGGCCAGCAGCGACGGGGCGTGCTTGAGGATGCCGCCGATGTAGTAGCGGGCGGTGTCCGACAGGCCCGCGTAACCGGCCTCGTCGTAGAACAGCGGGTCGCCGTTGCTCCACAGCGACTGGTGCACGTGCATGCCCGAGCCGTTGTCACCGAAGATCGGCTTCGGCATGAAGGTCGCGGTCTTGCCGTTGCGCCAGGCGACGTTCTTCACGATGTACTTGAAGAGCTGGAGGTCGTCGGCGGCGGCGAGCAGGGTGTTGAACTTGTAGTTGATCTCCGCCTGGCCGGCCGTGCCCACCTCGTGGTGCTGGCGCTCGACCTTCAGGCCGGACCGCTCCAGCTCCAGGGAGATCTCGGCGCGCAGGTCGGCGAAGTGGTCGACCGGAGCCACCGGGAAGTAGCCGCCCTTGTAGCGGACCTTGTACCCACGGTTGTTCTCCAGCGCGCCGGTGTTCCAGGCGCCCGCCTCGGAGTCGATGTGGTAGAAGGACTCGTTCGCGGAGGTGGCGAAACGCACGCTGTCGAAGACGTAGAACTCGGCCTCGGGGCCGAAGTACGCGGTGTCCGCGATCCCGGTCGAGGCCAGGTACGCCTCCGCCTTCTTCGCCACGTTGCGCGGGTCACGGGAGTACTGCTCGCCCGTGATCGGGTCGTGGATGAAGAAGTTGATGTTGAGGGTCTTGTCGCGGCGGAACGGGTCCACACGCGAGGTGGACAGGTCGGCGCGCAGAGCCATGTCGGACTCGTGGATGGCCTGGAAACCACGGATCGACGATCCGTCGAAGGCCAGCTCCTCGTCCGGGTCGAACGCCTCAACGGGCACCGTGAAGTGCTGCATGACGCCCGGCAGGTCGCAGAAGCGGACGTCGATGAACTTGACGTCCTCGTCCGCGATGAACTTCTTGGCCTCGTCGGCGTTCTGGAACATCCAGCTCCTCCTACTCCCGACCGTCCTCGCCGGGGTGGTAGATCGTTCGTGCGGCCAGTGCGGTGGCACACGCTGGTCTCGACCCTAGGGACGGGTGATTTCTCGGGCGTGACCCGTTTGTTTCGCAGAAGTTAACCGGCCACGTGTCCACCGTAGCCCCGACACACCCCTGTGCGTAGTGCCCGAAACCGGGCACAGTACCGTGGAGGCGTGGACAACAGGCAGGCAATCGGATCGTGGCTCTCCGGGCCGCGCGCGGCCATGGAAGAGGCGGGCGCCGACTTCGGGTACCGCGGCGAACAGCTCGGTCTCCCGGAGCACGGACCGAACTCGATCGCACGGCCCGGACGGCGCCTCGGCGCGATCGCCGTGGACTGGGCGCTGTGCGTCCTGATCGCATACGGCCTGATCACCGACGGCTACAGCCCCGCTACGAGCAACTGGGCGCTCGGCGTCTTCTTCGTCCTGAGCGCCCTGACCGTCGGCACGGTCGGCTTCACCCCCGGAAAGCGCCTCTTCGGCATCCGGGTCGTCGCCCTCCGGACCGGCACGGTCAACCCGGGACGCGCCCTGCTGCGCACGGTCCTGCTCTGCCTCGCGATCCCCGCCCTGATCTGGGACCGCGACGGCCGCGGCCTGCACGACCGGCTCGCGAAGACGGTCGAGGTACGGATCTGACGGAGCGCCCCCGCCGAGGACGCGGCTCGCCCGCGGCCGGCCGCGTCAGCGGGGCCGAGCCGTATGGGGCAACGGCCCCGTCCCGGCGCGGCCCCGTCCCGGCGCCGCAACGCCGGGCTCCGCGAGAGCGCCCGGCGCCGGGCGCAGCAGCCACCCGCAGGCCCCGGTACCTCCGTCACCCCCTCCGCAGCACCGCCCTCAGCACCGCCCGCAGCTCCGCCTCCGCGTCGGTCGCGGCGTCCGTCGCGCGCCAGGCCACGAATCCGTCCGGCCGGACCAGCACCGCCCCGTCCGGCGTCGTGCCGTGGAGGGCCGCCCAGTCGGTGCCGGCACCGGGGCCGTCCCCGTCATAGGTGAGGTCGGCGTTCGCCCCCGTACCGATCCGGTACGCCTCCAGTCGTACGCCGTCCGTGCGGGCGATCCCCCGGGCGGCGGAGTGCCAGGCCGCTCCCGCGGCCGACCCGGCGTCGCAGAGGAGCACCAGTGACCGCTCGTAGAGGTCGATCGTGGAGAGCCGGTCGCCCGCGCGGCGCAGCCACAGGTGCGGCGCCCGGCTGCCCGGGTCCGCCGTCAGCCGCACCTCGTCGGGTACGACCGGCTGGGCGGGGTCGGCGCCGATGACGGCCCCCTCCAGATAGCGGTAGGCGAGGACGACGGGGAGGATGCCGCTGCGCGGGCCGCCGCCGACGCCGGGCGTGGGCGCGAAGCCGGGGTGGCTGTGCTCCACCGAGCGGGCGGAGGCGCGGGCGCTGGTCGCCAGCGCGACGGGCCGGCGCTCGCTGTCGTAGGTCTCCAGCAGGTCGGGCCCGGCCCAGCCGTCGAGGACGGCGGAGAGTTTCCACGCCAGGTTGTGGGCGTCCTGGATGCCGGTGTTGGAGCCGAAGGCGCCGGTCGGGGACATCTCGTGGGCGGAGTCGCCGGCCAGCAGCACCCGGCCCGCCGTGTACCGCTCGGCGACGCGTTCGGCGGCGCGCCAGGACGCCTTGCCGGTGATCTCGATGTCCAGGTCGGGGACGCCGACGGCCAGCCGGATGTGCCGCTGGAGCCGCTCCTCGGTGAACTCCTCCAGCGTCTCGCCCTGCTCCGGGTGCCAGGGCGCGTGGAAGACCCAGTGCTCCTTGTTGTCGACCGGCAGCAGGGCGCCGTCGGCCTCGGGGTTGGTGAGGTAGCAGCAGATGAAGTGCCGGTCGCCGACCGTCTCGGCGAGCAGCTTGGACCGGAAGGTGACGCTCACGTTCGCGAAGAGGTCGCCGGGGCCGCTCTGCCCGATGCCGAGCCGGCGCCGGACGGGACTGCGCGGGCCGTCGCACGCGACCAGGTAGTCCGCGCGGACCGTGTACAGCGCGTCGCTGTCCCGGTCCCGGACGAACGCCGTCACTCCTTCGGGGTCCTGCTCGAAGCCCTCCATCTCGTGGAAGTACCGCAGGTCCCCGCCGAGCGCACGGGCGCCCTTCAGCAGCACCGGCTCCAGGTCGTTCTGGCTGCACAGGCACCAGGCCGTGGGGCTGAACCGCGCCAGTCCGCCACCCGGGTCGATGTGCTTGAACAGCCATTCGCCGGCGTCGCCGACCAGGGTCGGGGTCTGCAGGATGCCATGGTTGGCCGCGAGCAGCGAGGCCGCCGCCTTGATGTCCGGCTCGATGCCGGCCACCCGGTACAGCTCCATCGTCCGCAGGTTGTTGCCGCGGCCACGCGGGTGGATCGAGGTCCCGGAGTGCCGCTCGACGAGCATGTGGGGTACGCCGAGACGCCCCAGGAACAGGGAGAGGGACAGGCCCACCAGCGAACCGCCCACGACGAGGACGGGCACCTGGTGATCGGCTTTGTGCTGCATCAAGGCTCCAGAGGCAGGGGTCGGGATGTGAGGCGCGTTGCTGTTTCTGTGCCCTCTGGGACGGCTTTCGCGTGCTCAATCACCCACGTGGTTCACGCGAGTCGCGCGTTGTGCGGGAAGCGGCACAGGATCAAGAAGCGCTGACGTCGCGTCATCGGCGGCCGGCGTTCGCCTCTGCCCCCGTGAAGGAGATGCGCAGCATGACCACCTTGTCGGAAAAGATGTCGGACCAGTCGACGCGTCAGGTGTCGAAGAAGGTCTCCCAGTCCGTGTTCGACGGCTCCCGTCTCCGGGTCGTCCTGCTCGTGGACGTCAACGACGGCGCCCAGCAGCAGTTCCTGGAGGCCTACGAGCAGCTGTGCAACCAGGTGGCGCGGGTGCCCGGCCACGTCAGCGACCAGCTGTGCCAGTCGATCGAGAACCCCTCCCAATGGCTCATCACCAGCGAGTGGGAGAGCGCCCCGCCGTTCCTCACCTGGGTGAACAGCGAGGAGCACGTGCGGATGGTGGAACCGCTGCACAGCTGCGTCCGGGACACCCGGTCGCTGCGGTTCCACATCGTCCGCGAGACGGGCGGCGAGCCGGCCGGGGCCGCGTCACGGCGTCGGCTCCAGTCGTCCCCGCGGATCGGGGACGGCGTGATCCGGCACGCGCTGACCTTCACGGTCAGGCCGGGCAGCGAGGAGAAGGTCGCGAAGATCCTCGCGGACTACGCCTCGCCCCAGGCGCGGGTCGACGAGACCACCCGGCTGAGCCGCACCTCCCTGTTCATGCACGGCAACCGGGTCGTGCGGGCCATCGAGGTGCGCGGCGACCTGCTCGCGGCGCTGCGGCACGTCGCCCGGCAGCCCGAGGTACGGGCCGTCGAGGAGGCCATCAACCCCTACCTGGAGCAGGAGCGCGACCTCAACGACCAGGAGTCCGCGCGGGTGTTCTTCACCCGGGCGGCGCTGCCGGCCGTGCACCACGTCACCGCGGACGAACTCGCCGAGGGCGAGCGGCAGGCGCTGTACTACCCGGCCCGGCCGGACTGCGGGATGCGGCTGGCGGAGCTGCTCGCCCAGCAGGACGAGGCGGCGGCGGAGGACCCGGACAGCCCGGTGCTGCGCAGCACGATCTTCCAGCGCGACGACGTCGTCGTCCGGCTGATCGACGTACGTCCCGGCACGGGCGCCCGCGCCCTGCTGCCGGAGCCCGGCCGTCAGGCCGAGCTGAGCACCCTGCTGGACGGCGAGCCCGTCGGCATGGACCTCGTCACCGACCGCCGCTCGCCGGACGCCTGAGCCCGGCAGGCCAGCACACCAACGGAGGAACGTCGTGATCAAACACCTTCCGAAGATCGTGGACCTCAGCGAGATCGAGCCCAACACCCGGCGCGGCGGCGATCTGCGCGCCATGCTCACCCCGGCCACGGTGGGCTCCACCAGTGGCTTCATGGGCGTGGCCATCGTGCAGCCCGGCGACCGCATCGGTGAGCACTACCACCCCTACTCCGAGGAGTTCGTGTACGTCCTGTGCGGGCAGCTGGAGGTGGACCTGGACGGTGAGCCGCACCCGCTGAAGCCCGAGCAGGGGCTGATGATCCCCATCAACATGCGGCACCGCTTCCGCAACGTCGGCAACGTGGAGGCGCGGATCGTCTTCCACCTGGGTCCGCTGGCCCCCCGGCCGGCCCTCGGCCACGTCGACACCGAGGAGACGGAGGCCGTCGCCGTCACCGCCGATCCGGCCGACCGGGCACGGGTCCGCTCATGAACCGGCGCGTGGCGGTCACCGGCATAGGCATCGTCGCCCCGGGAGGGATCGGCGTACCGGCGTTCTGGGATCTGCTCGCCGACGGCCGTACCGCGACGCGGGGCATCACGTTCTTCGACCCGACCGGGCTCAGGTCCCGGATCGCCGCCGAGTGCGACTTCGAGCCCGCCGCGTACGGCCTGGACGCCGAGCAGGTCGAACGGGCGGACCGGTACATACAGTTCGCCCTGGTCGCCGGCGAGGAGGCGGTCCGGGACTCCGGTCTCGACCTCGGCCGGGAGGACCCCTGGCGGGTCGGCGTCTCCGTGGGCACCGCCGTCGGCGGCACCACCCGGCTGGAGCACGACTACGTCCTGGTCAGCCATCGCGGGCAGCGCTGGGACGTCGACCACACCGAGGCGGAGCCGCAGCTGCACCGGGCGTTCTCGCCGAGCACCGTGGCCTCCGCGGTGGCGGAACGTTTCGGCGCCCAGGGCCCCGTGCAGACCGTGTCCACCGGCTGCACCTCGGGACTCGACGCGGTCGGGTACGCCTTCCACACCGTCCAGGAAGGCCGCGCCGACATATGCATCGCGGGAGCCTCGGACTCTCCGATCTCCCCGATCACCATGGCCTGCTTCGACGCGATCAAGGCCACCTCGCCGAACAACGACGACCCCGCGCACGCCTCCCGGCCCTTCGACAACAACCGTGACGGCTTCGTCATGGGCGAGGGCGGCGCGGTGCTCGTCCTGGAGGAACTGGAGCACGCCCGGGCCCGCGGCGCCCACGTGTACTGCGAGTTCGGCGGCTACGCCACCTTCGGCAACGCCTACCACATGACCGGCCTGACCAAGGAGGGACTGGAGATGGCGCGTGCCATTGACAACGCCCTCGACCAGGCGCGTCTCGACCCCACGGCGATCGACTACGTCAACGCGCACGGCTCCGGCACCCGGCAGAACGACCGTCACGAGACGGCGGCCGTGAAGCGGGCGCTCGGCCACCACGCCTACGACACCCCGATGAGCTCCATCAAATCCATGGTGGGGCACTCCCTCGGGGCGATCGGCGCCATCGAACTCGTCGCCTGCGTCCTGGCCCTCGCCAAGCAGGTCGTCCCGCCGACCGCGAACTACGAGATCCCCGACCCCGAGTGCGACCTGGACTACGTCCCGCGCGTCGCCCGCGAACGGAAGCTGACCAGCGTGCTGTCCGTGGGCAGCGGGTTCGGCGGATTCCAGTCCGCGGTGATCCTGACCCGGCCGAGGGAGTGAGGACACGATGAGCGAACCGAAGGACCGGCACGCGGCCATCACCGGCATCGGGGTGGTCGCACCCAACGGCACCACCACCGGCACCTTCTGGAAGGCCACCCAGGAGGGCCTCAGCGTCCTCGACCGGATCACCCGCGAGGGCTGTGAGCACCTTCCCCTCAAGGTGGCCGGTGAGGTCCGCGCCTTCGAACCGGCCGACACGATCGAGGAGCGCTTCCTCGTCCAGACCGACCGGTTCACGCACTACGCCATGGCCGCGGCCGACTTCGCACTGGACGACGCCCGGCTCGCCCTGGCCGACATCCCCGACGCGCCGTACTCCATCGGCGTGGTCACCGCCGCCGGGTCCGGCGGCGGCGAGTTCGGCCAGCGCGAACTCCAGCAACTGTGGGGCAAGGGGAGCCGGTTCGTCGGGCCGTACCAGTCCATCGCCTGGTTCTACGCCGCGAGCACCGGCCAGGTGTCCATCCGCCGCGGCTTCAAGGGACCCTGCTCGGTCGTCGCCTCCGACGAGGCCGGCGGTCTGGACGCCCTCGCCCACGCGGCACGGGCCGTGCGGCGCGGCACCGACGTCATCGTGGCCGGCTCCACCGAGGCGCCGCTCGCGCCGTACTCGATGGTCTGCCAGCTCGGCTACGAGGAACTGAGCCGGGAGACGGACCCGTCCCGGGCCTACCGCCCGTTCACGGACGCGGCCTCGGGATTCGTGCCCGCCGAGGGCGGCGGGATGCTCGTGGTCGAGGAGGCCGGCGCCGCCCGGGCCCGCGGCGCCGACATCAAGGCCGTCGTGGCCGGCCACGGGGCCACCTTCACCGGCGCCTCCCGCTGGGACCGGTCCCGGGAGGGGCTCGCCCAGGCCGTCCGCCAGGCCCTGGCGGAGGCCGGGTGCGCCCCCGAGGAGGTCGACGTCGTCTTCGCCGACGCCCTCGGGGTACCGGAGGCCGACCGGGCCGAGGCGCTGGCGATCGCCGACGCCCTCGGCGAGCACGGCACCCGGGTACCGGTCACCGCACCGAAGACCGGGATCGGCCGGGGGTACTGCGCGGCCCCCGTCCTGGACACCGCGGCGGCCGTGCTCGCGATGGAGCACGGCCTGATCCCGCCGACGCCGAACGTCTTCGACGTCTGCCACGACCTCGACCTCGTGACCGGCAGCGCCCGCGCCGTCGAACTGCGGACGGCGCTGATCCTCAGCCGCGGACTCATGGGGTCGAACTCGGCGCTGGTGCTGCGACGCGGCACCGCGCAGTGAGTACAGAGAAGGAGGAGAGCACATGCCCCAGATCACCGTGGAAGAACTCGCCGCGCTGATGAAGAAGGCCGCCGGCGTGACCGTCAGCCCGCAGCAGCTGAAGGAGAAGCCGGACACCGGCTTCGACGTCCTCGGTGTCGACTCGCTCGGCCTGCTCGGCATCGTCGGGGAGCTGGAGAACACGCACGGCACCCCGATGCCGGTCGACGCCGAGCGCTGCAAGACACCCCAGCAGTTCCTCAACCTCGTCAACAGCACCCTCATGGCAGGAGCCTGAGATGGCAGGACACACCCAGAACGAGATCACCATCGCCGCCCCGCTGGACCTGGTCTGGGACATGACCAACGACCTGGAGCGCTGGCCCCAGCTCTTCAGCGAGTACGCCTCGGTGGAGGTCCTCAAGAAGGAGGGCGAGAAGACGACGTTCCGGCTCACCATGCACCCGGACGAGAACGGCACCGTCTGGAGCTGGGTCTCCGAGCGCGAGCCGGACCGCGCCACCCGCACCGTCAGGGCCCGCCGGGTGGAGACCGGGCCCTTCGCCCACATGGACATCCACTGGCGGTACGAGGAGGTCCCGGCCGGCACCCGGATGGTCTGGACCCAGGACTTCGCGATGAAGCCGGACGCGCCGGTCGACGACGACTGGATGACCGACAACATCAACAAGAACTCGAAGATCCAGCTGGACCTGATCCGGCAGAAGATCGAGAAGGCGGCGGCCGGCGAGCGGCCCGCCCCGGCCCTGGCCGACTGAGCCGGACGACAGGAGACGACCGTGCACCAGGCCCTGATCGTCGCCCGTATGGCCCCGGGCTCCGCCCCCGACATCGCCAAGGTGTTCGCGGAGTCCGACCGCGGAGAGCTGCCGCACCTCGTCGGAGTCGTCCGGCGCAGCCTCTTCCAGTTCGGCGACGTGTACATGCACCTGATCGAGTCCGAGCGGGAGCCGGGACCGGCCATCGCCAAGGTCACCTCCCACCCCGATTTCAAGGAGGTCAGCGAGCGGCTGTCGGCGTACGTCAGCGCGTACGACCCGGAGACCTGGCGGTCCCCGAAGGACGCCATGGCTGAGCGCTTCTACGTCTGGGAGCGCGACGCCGGCTGAGCGCTCCGCCGGAACGGCAGCGAAGGCAGTTCCCCGCGCCCCTTCGGGGCGCGGGGAGCCGGTCATGCCGGGACGACGCAGTCGAACGCGTGCAGGTACGGGTTGACCGGCCGGATGTCGCGGACCGCCAGGCCCGCCGCCTCCAGTCGGCCGACCATGCTGTCGGTGGTGTGCTTGGCCCCGCCGACGTTCAGGAGCAGCAGCAGGTCCATGGCCGTGCTGAACCGCATCGACGGGGTGTCGTCGACGAGGTTCTCGATCACCACCACCCGGGTGCCGGGACCGCCCGCCTCGACCACGTTGCCCAGCAGCCGGGCCGTGGACTCGTCGTCCCACTCCAGGATGTTCTTGATGATGTAGACGTCGGCCTCCACCGGGACCGCCTCCCGGACGTCGCCGGGCACGATCCGCGCGCGGTCGGCGAGGTCGCCGCCCTCGCGCAGCCGCGGCAGGGCGTTCTCCACCACCCGGGGCAGGTCGAGCAGGCTGCCGCGCATCGCCGGGTACTTGTCGAGCAGGCACGCCACCACATGCCCCTGGCCGCCGCCGAGGTCCGCGACCGAGCTGCTGCCGGACAGGTCCAGCAGGGCCGCCACCTCACGCGCCGACTGCTCGCTGGAGCGGGTCATCGCGCGGTTGAAGACGTCCGCGGACTCGGGGGCGTCCTCGTTGAGGTAGCTGAAGAACTCCTTGCCGTAGAGGTCCTCCACGACGTTCCGGCCGGTGCGCACGGCCCGGTCCAGCAGCGGCCAGGCGTCCCAGGTCCACGGCTCGGTGCACCACATGGCGATGGCCCGCAGGCTGTTCGGGTCGTCCTCGCGCAGCAGCCGGGACATCTCGGTGTGGGCGAACGTCCCGTCCGGCCGCTCGGCGAAGACGCCGTAGCAGGACAGGGCGCGCAGCAGCCGGCGCAGCGGCTTCGGTTCGGCGCGCACCGCGGTCGCCAGGGTCTCCACGGTCATGGGGGCGTCCCCGAGCGCGTCGGCGACGCCCAGCCGGGCGGCGGCGCGGACCGCGGCGGCGCAGGCCGCCCCGAACACGAGCTCGCGCAGCCGCATCGACGGGGGAGGGGAGGGGGGTGCCCCCGGCTCCGGGGGAGCCGAGGGTGCGCCGGATGGTGCGGTCATGTGCCGCCTTCCTTCCTTGCGTGGATCGGGTACGGCCGTCCGGTCAGCACAGGCCCGCGGGCCTGGAGACCCGGCAGGAGTTGCCGGTGAAGGCGTTGCCGGTCTTGGTGGCTTCCTGGTTGACGAGGTCCGCCGGGGAGTTGTCCGCCAGCCGGTTGCCGGTGATCCGGTTCTTCTCGCTCGTGGCGCCCACGAAGCTCTTGAACAGGACGATGCCGCCCGACAGCGGGGACCTGCCCGTGTGACCGGTGACCCTGTTCCGCGTCACCAGGGCCTTCTCGGTGCCGGTGAGCACGATGCCGGAGCCCTTCAGATAGGGCAGCCGGGCGGTCTTCGGGCAGTACTTGTTGTTCCGGTCGACCAGGTTGTCGCTGACGGTGAGGGCACCGGCACGCGGCTTGTTCTCGTCGCCGACGACGAACACGCCCGCGCAGTTGCCGAGGACGTAGTTGCGGGTGACGGCGAGGTTGCGCAGCCGGCGGACGGTGATGCCGATCCGGTTGTCCTCCAGCCGGTTGTGGTCGACCACCGCGCCCTTGCTGTCCTTGGCCCCCTGCTCGGCCTTGACGTTGTTGGCGAGGAAGATCCCCGCGTCCCCGTTGCTCCGGGCGGTGTTGTACCGGAACACGCCACGGGTGGAGTGCTCCTGGGCGATGCCCCACTGGCCGTTGTGCTCGGCGATCACGCGCTTCACGGTCAGCCGGTCGGTGCCCATGGTGAACACGCCGGACTTGGCGAAGCCGGTCACCTTGAGGTCGGAGACGGTGACGTCCTTGACGGGCTTGTTCTTGCCCCCGACCACACAGATGCCGTTGCCGTCCGAGAGGCAGGTGATGGCGGCCTTCTTGCCGTGCGGCGCGGGCTTGGTCTTCTTCTTGGGGGGCTGGATCACGGTGCCCGGGCCCGCGCCCCGCAGGGTGAGGCCCGCCGTCTTCACCGTGACGCTCTCACGGTAGGTGCCGGCGAGCACGAACACGGTGTCGCCGGCCTTGGCGGCGTTGACCGCCTTCTGGATCGACTGACCCGGATGCACCACGAGGGTCCTGTGGGCAGCGGACGCCGGAGTGGCGCCGATGATCGTGCCGACGAGGGTCGTGGCGCATGCCAGGTACGCAATGTGTCGTTTTGTCACATTCCGAAGGCTAGGAGCGCATGAGCCGATTACCGGCCGGATACTCCGTTCGGCGGCGTGTCAGAGCCCCGCGCTCCGGAGGGAACGCGGGGCCCGTGCGGCCAGTCGTGCCGGCGCCGCAGCCGGACGGGGCGGTCAGCGGCCCCGCGGCCCGCCCTTGGGCAGCTTCATGCCCTTCGGCATGGGTCCCTTCGGCAGCGGCATGTTGCTCATCAGGTCGCCCAGCGCCCGCAGCCGGTCGTTGGTGGCCGTCACCTGGGGGCCGGTCAGCACGCGCGGGAGCTTCAGCATGGTCGTGCGGAGCTTCTTCAGCTCGACCTGGCCCTCGCCGTTGCCGACGATCAGATCGTGCACCGGTACGTCGGCGACGATGCGGTTCATCTTCTTCTTCTCGGCGGCCAGCAGGCTCTTCACCCGGTTCGGGTTGCCCTCGGCGACCAGCACGATGCCGGCCTTGCCGACGGCCCGGTGGACCACGTCCTGGCTGCGGTTCATCGCCACCGCCGGCGTCGTCGTCCAGCCCCGGCCGATGTTGTCCAGCACGGCCGCGGCGGCGCCCGGCTGGCCCTCCATCTGGCCGAACGCGGCCCGCTCGGCGCGGCGGCCGAACACGATCGCGGTCGCCAGCAGGGCGATCAGCAGGCCGAAGATGCCCAGGTAGACCGGGTGCCCGATCAGGAAGCCGATCGCGAGGAAGACACCGAGGGTGCCGATGCCGACGGCCGCGAGTACAAGACCGATCTTCTTGTCGGCCTTGCGGGTCATCTTGTACGTGAGGGCGATCTGCTTCAGTCGCCCTGCGTTCGCGGCGTCCGCCGCGGTTTCCTTCCTCGCCATGCCACGAAGTCTACGTGCCCCCGGGAGCGCGGACGACGGCAGTGTCCGGCGGGCGGGACGGGCCCGCCGGGCGGCGTCAGGACTGGCCGGCGGCCTGGTCCAGGAAGCGCTGGGCCTCGACCCGGTCCTTGGCGCGACGGCGGTCCTCCAGGACGGAGGTCCAGGCGTTGCGGCGGGCGGTGCGCTGACCGCCGCTCATGAGCAGGGACTCCACGGCGCGCAGGGCGCCGGTGAAGGACGGGATGGCGGTGGCGCGTACGGGTGCGGCCTGCATGATCGAGGTCCCCCCTCTGAGCGATGGAGATACGGGGCGTGATACGAGAGTCACTGATTGGTGTTACCAGCGCGTGACCGACCGGTCAAACACGGATGAAGCCTTGATGTGACCGACTGGAACGCCGACGCGGCCCCGTCGGCGCCCTCATCTGCGAGGACGGTCGGGACCGCGTCGTCTCGGCCATTACTGGCCAGTAGGAACTTGTGCGCGAATTCACACGCGCGGCTCACACCGCCTGGGCGGCGATGAACGCCCCACGCTTCTCCACGGCCATCTGGTAAAGCCGCCCGGCGCGGTAGGAGGAGCGCACCAGCGGGCCGGACATCACACCGGAGAAGCCGATCTGCTCGGCCTCCTCCTTCAGCTCCACGAACTCCTGCGGCTTCACCCAGCGCTCCACCGGGTGGTGGCGCACCGACGGGCGCAGGTACTGGGTGATGGTCACCAGCTCGCAGCCCGCGTCGTGCAGCTGCCTCAGCGCCTCGCTGACCTCCTCGCGGGTCTCGCCCATGCCGAGGATCAGGTTCGACTTGGTCACCAGGCCGTAGTCGCGGGCCTCGGTGATGACCTTCAGGGAGCGCTCGTAGCGGAAGCCCGGGCGGATGCGCTTGAAGATCCGGGGGACCGTCTCGACGTTGTGCGCGAAGACCTCGGGACGGGACGCGAACACCTCGGCGAGCTGCTCGGGGACCGCGTTGAAGTCCGGGGCCAGCAGCTCCACCTTCGTCCGGCCGCCCTCGCGCTCCGCCGTCTGCTGGTGGATCTGGCGCACGGTCTCGGCGTACAGCCAGGCACCGCCGTCCGCCAGGTCGTCACGGGCGACACCGGTGATGGTGGCGTAGTTCAGGTCCATGGTGACCACGGACTCGCCCACGCGGCGCGGCTCGTCGCGGTCCAGCGCCTCGGGCTTGCCGGTGTCGATCTGGCAGAAGTCACAGCGCCGGGTGCACTGGTCGCCGCCGATGAGGAAGGTCGCCTCGCGGTCCTCCCAGCACTCGTAGATGTTCGGACAGCCGGCTTCCTGGCACACCGTGTGCAGGCCCTCGCTCTTCACGAGGTTCTGCATCTTCGTGTATTCGGGGCCCATTTTCGCCCGGGTCTTGATCCACTCGGGCTTGCGCTCGATGGGGGTCTGGCTGTTGCGGACCTCAAGGCGCAGCAATCGCCGCCCGTCAGGGCTTGGCATTTGCTTCCCGTCGGGTGCGACTGCGGACACGACCGGCTCCCTGTGACTTCGATTCTTCGGCGTACCCCAGGGTACGCCCGTACTGTGTGCGCCCTGCCGCTCGGGCCAACCCCGCTGTCGCAGGGCGCATTCCCCCGGCGGACGATCAGGCGGACGCCTTCTCGATCACCCGCGGCTTCAGGTCCGCGTTCTCCAGGACGTCCCGCAGGTGCTTCTCGACCACCGGCAGGACCTCCTCGACCGTGACGTCCCGGCCCAGCTCGTTCGCGAGGGAGGTGACGCCCGCGTCCCGGATGCCGCACGGGATGATCCGGTCGAACCAGGCGTTGTCCGGGTTCACGTTGAAGGAGAAGCCGTGCATCGTGACGCCCTTGGCGACCCGGATGCCGATCGCGGCGATCTTCCGGTCCTCGCGCCGCTGGCCGGCGTTGGAGGGGGCGTACTCCGGGCCGTTCAGCCGGGGGTCGAACTCCTCGTCGTCGAGCCGCGGGTCGAAGTCGAGGGAGAGTCCTCCGAGGGCGGGCCGCTGCTCGACCGGGTCGCCGAGCACCCAGACGCCGCTACGGCCCTCCACCCGGGTGGTCTGCAGGCCGAACTCGGCGCAGGCGCGGATGATCGCCTCCTCCAGCCGGCGCACGTGCGCGACCACGTCCACCGGGCGGGGCAGCTTCTGGATCGGGTAGCCCACGAGCTGGCCAGGACCGTGCCAAGTGATCTTGCCGCCGCGGTCCACGTCGATGACCGGGGTGCCGTCCAGCGGGCGCTCGCTGTCCTCCGTGCGCCGGCCGGCCGTGTACACCGGGGGGTGCTCCAGGAGGAGCACGGTGTCCGGGACCTCGTCGGCGAACCGGGCGGCGTGCACCCGGCGCTGCTCGTCCCACGCCTCCTGGTAATCGACGGCATCCGCACCGAACCCCATGCGGACGAACCGCAACTCACTCACGGCAAGCGCCTCCCTCAGCGACCGGTGTGTCAGGCACGTAACGCGCCCTCGCCACTGTACGTCCGACCGGAGTACGTCAGCCCTGCGGGCGTTCCTCACACGATCGGATGAATGCACGGCGAAGTGTGCGATCGTCTGCTCACTCTCCGCTACATTCGCGCCGTTCGTGAGGCCATAAGGGCTGCTCAAAGGCAATCCGGGCACATCGACCGGCCCGGAAGGCAGGAGACCGCACCGCAGATGACGGACCGACCCGCGCAGCGCACCCCCAACCGCCAGCTCGCCGCGCTCATCGCAGAAGCGGGGTTCTCCAACGCGGGTCTGGCCCGTCGCGTCGACCAGCTCGGCCTGGAACACGGGCTGGACCTCAGATACGACAAGACCTCGGTCACCCGCTGGCTGCGCGGCCAGCAGCCACGCGGTACGACCCCCGCCCTGATCGCCGAGGTCTTCACACGCCGGCTCGGGCGCCGGCTCACCGCCCAGGATCTCGGCCTGGACGCGTGCGCGCCGGTGTACGCCGGGCTGGAGTTCGCGGCCACCCCCGAGGAGGCCGTCGACATCGTCAGCGGGCTGTGGCGCAAGGACTCCGGCAGCCACGCCGAACTGCGCAAGATCGCCTTCACCCCGGCGGGGCTCGTGGTGCCCAGCCGGGACTGGCTGATCGGCAAGGCCGACGACCGGGTGGCCCGCGAGCCGGTGCCCCGGGTGCCGCCGCAGGGCCGGCCCGCCGCGGCCAGGGCACCGCGGCCGGCGCCGCTGGTCCCGCCGCGGCTGCGGACGCACGCCGAGCGCGCCCCCGGCCACAAGGTCACCGGCGGTGACATCGCCGCGCTGCACTCGGTGGGCGAGCTGTTCCGCACCCTCGACGACCGGTTCGGCGGCGGCCACGCCCGGCAGGCACTGGTGCGCTACCTGGAGCACGAGTGCGAGCCGATGCTGCGCGGCAGTTACGACGAGCAGACCGGCCGGCGCCTGTTCGCCGCCGCCGCCGACCTGACCCGGCTCGCGGGCTGGACGTCGTACGACATCGCCGCGCACGGGCTGGCCCAGCGGTACTTCGTGCAGGCCCTGCGGCTCGCCCAGGCGGCCGGCGACCGGGCCTACGGCTCCTACGTCCTGGTCACCATGAGCCGCCAGGCCGTCTACCTCGGCCACGGCAGGGAGGCCGTGCAACTGGCCCGGGTCGCCCAGCAGGGGGTCGGCACGGGCGCCCCGCCCGTCGTCCAGGCGCTGCTGCACGCGTCCGAAGCGCGGGCGCACGGCGTGCTGGGGGAGGTGCGGGCGTGCACCGCCGCGCTCGTGCGGGCCGAACGCGCCCTGGACGCGGCCCGGCCCGGGGACGAGGTGCCCTACTGGGCCGCGTTCTTCGACGAGGCGCAGCTCGCCGACGAGTTCGGCCACTGCCACCGGGATCTCCAGCAGTTCCGGGCCGCCGCCCAGCACGCCGAGCGGTCCCTCCAGCTCCGGGCGCCCACCTATGCCCGCAGCCGCCTGTTCTGCCGGGTCGTCCTCGCCACCGCCCGCCTCGGCCTCGGCGAACTCGACCAGGCGTGCGCGATCGCCGCGGAGGCGGCGGGGCAGGCCGCGGAGATGCGGAGCGCTCGCGCGGTGGAGTACGTGAAGGAGTTCGAGCGGCGGCTGGAGCCCTATCGGGACGCGGCACCGGTGCGGGTGTACCGGGAGAAGGTGGCGGCCCTGGGGTAGTTCCGGTGGTTCGTCGGGTGCCGCGCCGATGTGGCGGAGCGCGCAGTTCCCCGCGCCCCTTCGGGCGCGTTCACGCCGCCCTCGGCAGCGTCGGGACCGGGTCCGCGCTGTGCATCGACCCCGTCGCGCCCAGGTCCGCCAGGATGGCTGACGCGGCCCTGTGCGCCGAGTGCAGGGCGCCCTGGACCGTGCTGGTGTCCCGGTGGTCGCCGCAGACGTAGAGGCCGGCCAGGAGGCGTACCGGGCGGCGCAGGTCGTGCGGCGGGCGCATGGCGGGCACCGCCTCCGGGGTGTGGTGCACGGCCAGCGTCTCCCAGCGGCGCGTGGAGGTGCCGTAGAGGCGGGAGAGGTGGATGCGGACGGCGGTGTCCACCCCTTCCGGTGGCGTGCCCAGGACCGTCGAGGAGATCAGGACCCGGCCGGCCGGTGCCCGGCTCGGGTCCACGTTGCTGAGGACCGCCGTGTGCGCCACCGGCCCGCCCCGGTCGGCGTCCAGCAGCAGCGAGGTGCCCGTCGGGAACGCCGCCGCCGGCTCGTCCGTGGTGTGGTGGACGACCGTCACCGGGTGGAAGTCCGGCACCCTGAGCCCCGGCAGCAGTCCGGCCGCGGCGCGCGCGTCCGTCGCCAGCAGCACCGCCCGGCAGCGGAGCTCTCCGTGCTCGGCGGTCGTCACCGAGGTCGTGGACACCGAGGTGACCCGCACCCCGGTGTGCACGGTGCCCGGCGGCAGCCCCCCGGCCAGCAGCTCCGGCAGCACCTCGGCGCCGCCCTCCGGCACGCACAGCCGCCCGCTCGCGAAGGCGCGCAGCGCCAGGTCGGCGCACCTGCTGGAGGTGGTCAGATCCGGGTCGCACAGCAGCGTGGCGAGCAGCGGGCGCAGGAAGCCGTCGACGGTACGCGCCGGGACCCCGCGCTGGGCGAGAGCGAGCGCGGCCGGCATCTCGGGGCGGGCCAGGATGCGTTCGACGGGGGTCGCGGCGATCCGGCCGAGCGCCGCGCCCAGCCGGGCCTGGTCCACCGCGCCGCCCACCGGCGCGCCGGGCGTGGCCGCCGTACCCCGGGGGGCGTTGGCGAGTGCGCGCACCACGTGGAGTGCGCCCCGTGCGCCCCGCGCGCTCCCACCGCCCGCCGGCGCGCCGGCGCGCTGGGTGCGGCCGTCGCGGTGCAGCAGCACGCCCGGTGCGAAACGGCGCACGGTCAGGGCGTCCAGGCCCGGACTCAGGCGGAGTTCGGGGTAGGACGTGGACAGCAGCTGTCCGATGCGGTCGAGCCGGAAGCCGTCGACCTTCTCGGTCGACATGCGGCCGCCGACGTACGGGGCGGCCTCCAGGACCGCGGTCGTGATTCCTGCGCTGGTCAGCCGATGAGCCGCCGAGAGACCGGCGATTCCGGCTCCCACGATGACGACGTCCACCTGGTACGCGGGCTCAAGCACGAGGCCCCTCCTGTGGTTGCGCGACCGGTGGAGACGTCATGCCCCCGACTGGCGCAAGGGATACCCGGGTTCGGGTCGAGGGTAGGAGCGTGATCGGTCAGAGACAGTCGCGCATCAACAGGTGCACGGTCGCATGGAGGTCGCATACGGTCACTTTCGTTCGCCGGAGTTGTCAGCCGGCTCACCCCGCCGCGACCGTCGCACCCGCTCACGCCATCCGCTCACCCCGCCGCGACCGTCGCACCCGCTCACCCCGCCGCCCGGATCGCCTCGTCGATGCCCGGGAACGCGAACCGGAACCCCGACTCCAGCAACCGTTTCGGCACGACCCGCTGACTGCCCAGCACATCACCGGCCATCTCCCCGAGCGCCGCCCGCAGCACCGGGGCGGGCACCGCGAACACCGCCGGCCGGCGCAGCACCCGTGCCATCGCCTCCGTGATCTCACCGTTCGTCAGCGGCTGGGGCGCCGTCAGGTTGAACGGCCCGGACAGGCCGTCGCCGTCGATGAGATGCCGGATCGCGGCGACCTCGTCGTGCAGCGCGATGTACGACCAGTACTGCCGCCCGTCGCCCAGCCGCCCCCCGAGGCCCGCGCGGAACAGCGGGAACAGCCGCCCCCAGGCCCCGCCGCCCCGGGCCACCACCAGGCCCGTGCGCAGGAACACCGTCCGCACCCCCGCCTCCACCACGGGCGCCGCCGCCTCCTCCCACTCCACGCACAGCGCGGACAGGAAGCCGTCACCCGGCGGCGCGCCCTCGTCCACCACCCGGTCGCCGGTGTCGCCGTAGAAGCCGATCGCGCTGCCGTTCACGAACACCCGCGGCGGCCGGGGCAGCGAGGCCGCCGCCTCCGCCAGCGCGGCCGTGCCCAGCACCCTGCTGTCCCGCAGCAGCCGCTTGTACTCCGGCGTCCAGCGCCGCTCGCCCACCCCGGCCCCCGCCAGGTTGACCACCACGTCGCACCCGGCCAGCCCGGCCGCGTCGACGTGACCCCGCTCGGGGTCCCAGCGGACCTCGTCCGCGCCCCGAGGCTCCCGGCGCACCAGCCGGACCACCTCGTGCCCGTCCGCGGTCAGGGACCGCACCAGAGCGCTGCCGATGAGACCGGACGCGCCGGCCACCGCGATACGTGAACGTTCCATGGCCCCAGCATGACCGCACCGCGGGCCGGAAACCCGTTGGGGCCGCCCGGACCGCCCGCCGTAGGGTGATCGCCATGCCGGAGCCGTACATACGCAACGCCCAAGCCGCCGACGAGGAGCCGCTGGCCGTCCTCGACCGGGCCACCTGGTCCCCCCTGCACGCGGTGATGCCCCAGCCGCAGCCGCCGTACCCGCCCTTCTTCGACGAGCGGCACCCGCCGGAGCAGTACCTCGTCGCCGAGGCCGACGGGCGCGTCCTCGGCTACATCCGGCTCGCCCACCCGACCCCGCTCGCCTCCAACGCGCACGTCCTGGCCATCCAGGGCTTCGCCGTCGCCGACGAGGCGCGCGGGCGGGGCGTCGGACGCGCGCTGGTCCGGGCCGCCGTCGCCGAGGCGCGGCGGCGCGGCGCGCGGCGCCTCACCCTGCGCGTGCTCGGGCACAACACCCCGGCCCGGGCGCTGTACGAGTCCGAGGGCTTCGCCGTCGAGGGCGTGCTGCCCGGGGAGTTCCTCATCGACGGCGCGTACGTCGACGACATCTGCATGGGCCGTGCCCTGTGAGCCCCGCGGTGCCTACGAACTGACCAGCTCGCCCGTGTCCACCGGCACCGTCGCCGTGGCCGCGCGCCGGGCGTCGCCCGCCACCTCGGCCGCCGTCAGCACGTACCCCGTCTCGGCGTCCGAGGTGGAGCGGGCGAAGACCACCCCGAACACCCGGCCGTCCGTGGTCAGCAGCGGGCCGCCGGAGTTGCCCGGCCGGACAGTGGAGCGGATCGCGTAGATCTCCCGGGTGACCGTGCCGTCGTTGTAGATGTTCTGGCCGGTCGCCCGCACCCGGTTCCCGACCGTCGCCGCCTGGAGGTTCAGGCTCCCGTCCTGCGGATAGCCCGCCACCACCGCCGAGTCCCCGCGCACCGCACCCCCGTCGAACCGCAGCACCGGGGCGCTGAGATCCGGCACGTACAGCACCGCCACGTCCCGGTCCGGGTCGAACAGCACCACCCGGGCCGCGTACGACGGCCCGACCCCGCCGACCCGCACGCTCGGCCGGTCGATGCCGGCCACCACGTGCGCGTTGGTCATCACACGCCGGGGCGCGTACACGAACCCGCTGCCCTCGCGGCCCTCGGTGCCCACGACGCCCTCGATCTTGACCGTGCTCAGCCTGGCGGCGTTCGTCGCGGCAGGCGTGACGCTGTCACCGGTCGGCCGGGCGACCCGGGCCGTCGACTCGTTCTCGAACGGGTTGAACACCTGCGGGAAGCCCGCCTCGGTCAGCGCGGACGTGGCCCGCGAGAACCACGCGGGGGTGGTCCGCGGCATCGCCTCCTGCACCGCGCCCAGCACCGTCGAGTTCCGTATCGCCGTCGTCAGGGTCTGGGAAGGGGCCGCGCTCAGCACGCTCGCCGCCACCCAGGCCACGATCAGCACCGCGACCGAGTTCGCCGCCGCGCCCCCTATCCCGTCCGCCACCCGGAGCGGCCCCCGGTCCAGCTCCCCGCGCAGCCGCAGCGCCAGCCGGCCCGCCAGCTCGTGCCCCACCACCGCCGGCACCAGCACCGTCAGCACCGCGAGCACCGTCGCCGTCGCCGTGCCCCGCTCCACCTGGCCCGTCACCCACGGCAGGACCCACACACCGACGACCGCGCCGCCCACGAACCCGGCCAGCGAGACACATCCGGCCACCAGTCCGCGGCGGTATCCGGACACCGCGTAGACGACGATCACCAGTACGAGCACCAGGTCGAGCAGGTCCACCGAGCCGCCTCTCTCTCAACCTCTCACTACGGACGGGACCGGTCCGCTGATCAGCCACGCGCACGCGAGGCCGCCATCGGGCCACGGAACCGGTCACGTACGTCTGTACCACCGGAAACGACCCGGACCTGGACGATGGTTCCACCGGGTGGCACAGCGCACATCGCGGGCACGCGCGGCGGTCCGGGAGCGCGGTCGCACCGGGGCACAGGGAGGCCACAGGCGGCACGCGGTCCGCACCGAGCCACCCGCCCTACGGTCGTGCACGACACAGACCGATCGCAGGCGGGGACAGGTGAGGTTCATGGGCGGCGTCCGTACCGACGGTCGTGGCGGGGAGTCCGGGCGGGAACGGGCCGGCTGGGCCCGGACCGTCCGCGGGTCCTGGGCGCTGGTCGGCGCGGTCGTGACCGTCGTCCTCGGCCCGGCCGCCGTCACCGCGTCCGCCCTCGACCGGGCCAACGCCGCCCCGCAGCACCAGGCGGCCGAGGCCGTCCGGCCACAGGCCCCGGAGCGCGCGGCAGGGACGGGAACGTGACGACGGGACCCGGCACCGCCCTCACCCCCTGAACCGCTGCCACAGGCGGGGATAGCGTTGTGCGAGCACCCGGTCGTCCTCCAGGTCCAGGGGCGTGCCCTCCGGCTCGGCCGGCGCCGGGGCGATGCCCAGGTCCGGCGCGACGGTGCCGGTCAGCTGCTCGTACGCCTCGTCCGCCGCGTACCCCAGCTCCTCGCCGTCGCCGTCGATCTCCTCGTCGAAGTCGTCCAGCAGCCCGGCCAGCGCGTCCGGCTCGTGCACGGCGCCCTCGAAGACCTCCCGGCCCTGGCCGATCAGCCAGCACCGGAAGAAGTCGAACGCGTCGTCGCTGCACCCGTCCAGCAGCAGCCACGCGGCGCCCCACAGGTCCCAGCGGTAGGCGCGGTTGTAGCGGGCCTCGAAGTGACGGGCGAAGTCCAGGACGAGATCGGGCTCCAGCTGGAGCAGCCGTTCCACGAGCGCGTCGGCCTGCTCCTCGGGATCGCCCCCGGCGGCCTCGCGGGTGGCGTCGATCAGCTCCCAGAACTCCGTCTCGTCCATCACGCCACCAGCATCGGGCCTCGGCCGGTGGGGCGCACGCGGAGTACGGCGGATCGTCCTCAGCCGTCGTCACGGCGGTACAGCGCGGCGAGCCGGGCCGCGTCCGCCGCGCAACGCTCCCGCAGGCTCGCCGGAGACAGCACCTCCGCCTCGGGCCCCAGCGCGGTCAGCTGGCCGTGCGCCACCTCCTCCGACTCCACCGGCAGCGTCACCGTCACCCAGCCCTCGGCATCCGGGGCGCCCGCGCCCGCCAGCGCCTCCCGCGCGCCGAGCGGATCGACGGCGTGCGGCAACCGGCGCACGCCCTCGGGGGACAGCCTGACGACCACCTCGGCGCGCAGGATCGACCGGGCGAACCGCTCGGCCTGTTCCGCCCAGAAACCGGGCAGGTCGAACCCCGGGTCGCGGTCGAACCGCTCGTCGAGCGCGGCCACCGCGGCGAACCGGTCGATCCGGTACGTCCGGAAGGCACCGGCCCCGGCCACCCGCGCGCACAGGTACCAGACACCCGCCTTCAGCACGAGCCCGTACGGCTCCAGCCGCCGCTCGACGGTCCCGTCACCACGCCGGTAGCCGACGTCGGTCCGCCGGTCCTCCCACACCGCCTCGGCGATCACCGGCAGCCACGCGGGTGCCTCGGGCTCGCGGAACCAGGCCGGGGCGTCCAGGTGGAACCGCTGCGCGGCGCTGTCCGGCGCGTCCCGCAGCGAGGGGAGCAGCGCCGCCGACACCTTCAGCCGGGCCGCCGAGGCCGCGTCCTCAAGCCCCATCTCGCGCAGCGCCCCCGGCACCCCGCTCAGGAACAGCGCCTCCGCCTCGCTCCGGGCCAGCCCGGTCAGCCGCGTCCGGTACCCGCCGACCAGCCGGTACCCGCCGGCCCGGCCCCGGTCGGCGTACACCGGCACCCCCGCCTCCGACAGCGCCTGCGCGTCCCGTGTCACGGTCCGCTCCGACACCTCCAGCTCGCGCGCCAGCTCGGCGGCGGTCATGGCGGGCCGGGACTGCAGGAGGAGGACCATCTTGATCAGACGTGCGGCGCGCATGCCCACATCATGCAGGAGGCCCCCGCCGGAGCGGGGGCCTCCGCAGAGGATGCGCGGTCCTTTACAGCCCGTACTTCTCCCGGGCCTCCTTGACCGCCGTGGCCTTCACCTCGCCGCGCCGGGCGAGCTGGGCCAGGGACGCGACGACGATCGACTGGGCGTCGACGCCGAAGTGGCGGCGGGCGGCCTCACGGGTGTCCGACAGACCGAAGCCGTCGGCGCCCAGCGAGGACCAGTCCTGCTCGACCCACTGCGCGATCTGGTCCGGGACCTGGCGCATGTAGTCGGAGACCGCCAGCACCGGACCCTCGGCGCCCTGGAGCGCCTGGCGGACGTACGGCACCCGCTCCTCGCCCCGCAGCAGCGCCGCGTCGGCCTCCATGGCGTCCCGGCGCAGCTCCGACCAGGAGGTCGCCGACCACACGTCCGCGGCCACGCCCCACTCCTCGGCCAGCAGCTTCTGCGCCTGGAGGGCCCAGTGGATCGCCGTGCCCGAGCCCAGCAGCTGGATGCGCGGGGCGTTGGCGGGCACCGACACGCCCGCGGACTCGGCCGTGTTGAAGCGGTACAGACCCTTGACGATGCCCTCGTCGATGCCGAGGCCCTGCGGCTTGGCCGGCTGCGGCAGCGGCTCGTTGTAGACCGTCAGGTAGTAGAAGACGTCCTGGTCCTCGCCCGGCTTGGCCTCGCCGTACATCCGGCGCAGACCCTCACGGACGATCACCGCGATCTCGTAGGCGAACGCGGGGTCGTACGTCAGCGCGGCCGGGTTGGTCGCGGCGATGACCGGGGAGTGACCGTCGGCGTGCTGGAGACCCTCACCGGTGAGGGTGGTGCGGCCGGCCGTCGCGCCGACGAGGAAGCCGCGGCCGAGCTGGTCGCCGAGCTGCCACATCTGGTCGGCGGTGCGCTGCCAGCCGAACATCGAGTAGAAGATGTAGAACGGGATCATCGCCTCGCCGTGCGTCGCGTACGCGGTGGACGCGGCGATGAAGTCGGCCATCGAACCGGCCTCGGTGATCCCCTCGTTGAGGATCTGGCCGTTCCTGGCCTCCTTGTAGTACATCAGCTGGTCGCGGTCGACCGGCTCGTACGTCTGGCCCTTGGGGGAGTAGATGCCCAGGGACGGGAACAGGCTCTCCATGCCGAAGGTGCGCGCCTCGTCGGGGACGATCGGCACCCAGCGCTTGCCCGTCTCCTTGTCGCGGACCAGGTCCTTGACCAGCCGGACGAAGGCCATGGTGGTGGCCACGTTCTGGGAGCCGGAGCCCTTGTCGAAGGAGGCGAACGCCTTCTCGGCGGGGGCCGGCAGCGGGGCCAGCGCGTGCGTGCGGCGGGCCGGGGCCGGGCCGCCGAGGGCCGCGCGGCGCTCCTGGAGGTAGCGGACCTCGGGGGAGTCGGCGCCCGGGTGGCCGTAGGGCACCACGCCGTCGGTGAAGTCGCTGTCCTTGATCGGCAGGCCGAGCAGGTCGCGCATCGCCTTGAACTCGTCCACCGACAGCTTCTTCATCTGGTGGTTCGCGTTCTTCGACGCGAAGCCCTCGCCGAGGGTGTGGCCCTTGACCGTCTGGGCCAGGATCACGGTCGGCGCGCCCTTGTGCTCGACGGCGGCCTTGTACGCGGCGTAGACCTTGCGCGGCTCGTGACCGCCGCGGGAGAAGTGGAAGCAGTCGAGGATCTTGTCGTCGCTCAGCAGCTTCGCCATCTCGGCGAGTGCCGGGTCCTTGCCGAAGAAGTCCTCGCGGATGTAGGCGGCGCCGCGGGTCTGGTACGTCTGGACCTGCGCGTCCGGTACCTCGCGCAGCCGGCGTACCAGCGCGCCCGTGGTGTCGAGCTGGAACAGCTCGTCCCAGGCCGAGCCCCACAGCGTCTTGATGACGTTCCAGCCGGCGCCGCGGAACTGGGCCTCCAGCTCCTGCACGATCTTGAAGTTGGCGCGGACCGGGCCGTCCAGGCGCTGCAGGTTGCAGTTGATGACGAAGGTGAGGTTGTCCAGCTCCTCACGCGCGGCCAGCGCGAGGGCCGCCGTCGACTCCGGCTCGTCCATCTCGCCGTCGCCGAGGAAGGCCCAGACGTGGGACGCGGAGACGTCCTTGATGCCGCGGTTGGTGAGGTAGCGGTTGAAGCGCGCCTGGTAGATGGCGGAGAGCGGGCCGAGGCCCATCGACACCGTCGGGAACTCCCACAGCCAGGGCAGACGGCGCGGGTGCGGGTACGACGGCAGGCCGTTGCCGCCCGCCTCCTGGCGGAAGTTGTCCAGGTGCTGCTCGCTGAGCCGGCCGTCGAGGAAGGCGCGGGCGTAGATGCCGGGGGAGGCGTGGCCCTGGATGTAGAGCTGGTCGCCGGAGCCGTCACCCTCCTTGCCCTTGAAGAAGTGGTTGAAGCCGGTCTCGTACAGCCAGGCCGCGGAGGCGAAGGTGGCGATGTGGCCGCCGACACCGTACTTCGCGCCGCGGGTCACCATGGCGGCCGCGTTCCAGCGGTTCCAGGCGGTGATCCGGGCCTCCATCTCCGGGTCGCCGGGCAGCGCCGGCTCCGCGGAGGTGGGGATGGTGTTGACGTAGTCCGTTTCGAGGAGCTTCGGCAGCGCGATGCCGCCCGCCTCGGCGCGCTCCAGCGTGCGGCGCATCAGGTACGCGGCGCGGTGCGGCCCGGCCTCCCTGGCGACGGCGTCGAGGGAGGCCTGCCACTCGGCGGTCTCCTCCGGGTCGCGGTCCGGGAGCTGGTCGAGCGCGCTCGGCTGGATGGCGTTGGGGTCGGTCATGTCGCCGCCTTCCTCAGTCGAAGGGGTTCCCTCATCGGTAAGGGTTCGGGGGTGCCCTTGGTCTTTGGCAGGACAGGGCAGGCGGACCTCGATGGCGGCGTCGTTGTGCGACTCCGTCGCGCGTCCGTCGGTGACTGTAACTCCCTGATCGATGATCGATCAAAGGGTTGAGGGTCAAAACCTCTTGATTTGGAGAAAGTCGGCACGCGGTGCCTTTGCGAATGGCACCCGGTGACGTTGAAATGCCTGGTTTTCGCAGGTGAGCGCGGGGTTGCTCGACTGGGTCAGGCGCGCGGGGCGCACCCCAGCACATGGGCCTTCACCAGCTCGGCGATCCGGGGGTCCCGGCGCTTGAACGCCTGCACCAGCTCCTCGTGCTCCTCCGCGTACGACTGCTGCACGGTGCCCAGCCAGCGGATGGACAGCGCCGTGAACACCTCGATGCCCAGGCCCTCCCAGGTGTGCAGCAGCACCGAGTTGCGGGCCGCCCGGACCAGCTCCCGGTGGAAGCCGACCGTGTGCCGCACCTGCGCCGTGCCGTCCGCCTCCCGGTCGGCCTCGTACAGCGCCAGGACGTGCGGCTCCAGCGCCGAGCAGTCCTGCGCGAGGCGGTCGGCCGCCAGCTCCGCCGCGATGGCCTCCAGACCGGCCCGGACCGGGTAGCTCTCCTCCAGGTCCGCCGCCGTCAGGTTCCGTACCCGGACGCCCTTGTTGGGGGCCGACTCGATCAGGCGCAGGGACTCCAGCTCGCGCAGGGCCTCGCGGACCGGGGTCTGGCTGACCTCCAGCTCGGTGGCGATCCGGCGCTCCACGATGCGCTCGCCCGGCTGCCAGCGCCCGCTGACGATCCCCTCCACGATGTGCTCGCGGATCTGCTCGCGCAGCGAGTGGACGACGGGCGCGGTCATGAGGGCTCCTTAGGGAGGGCTGACGTTTAGACAATACGGCCGGTTCGCTCCGCGGGTAGGGCGCGCCGGGGTGCTTTGGTGCAGGTGAGACGAGGCTTACACGCTCCGTATGCCGACAAACACGAACACCCCGCCCGGAGAAGCTCCGGACGGGGTGCCGCAGGGACAGGAGTTACAGGCCGAGCTCGACCTCGAACTCGCCGGCCTCCAGGATCGCCTTGACCGCCGTCAGGTAACGGGCCGCGTCGGCGCCGTCGACCAGGCGGTGGTCGTAGGAGAGGGTCAGGTAGGTCATGTCGCGGACGCCGATGACCGTGCCCTCCTCGGTCTCGATGACGGCCGGACGCTTGACCGTGGCACCGATGCCGAGGATCGCGACCTGGCCCGGCGGCACGATGATCGTGTCGAACAGGGCACCGCGCGAACCGGTGTTGGAGATGGTGAAGGTCGCGCCGGACAGCTCGTCCGGGGTGATCTTGCTGGCCCGGACCTTGCCCGCCAGCTCCGCCGTGGCCTTGGCGATGCCCGCGATGTTGAGGTCACCGGCGTTCTTGATGACCGGGGTCATCAGGCCCTTCTCGGAGTCCACCGCGATACCGATGTTCTCGGTGTCGAAGTAGGTGATGGTCCCCTCGGCCTCGTTGATCTTGGCGTTGATGACCGGGTGGGCCTTCAGCGCCTGCGCGGCGGCCTTGACGAAGAACGGCATCGGGGAGAGCTTGACGCCCTCGCGGGCCGCGAAGGAGTCCTTCGCCTTGGCGCGCAGCTTCATCAGACGGGTGACGTCGACCTCGACGACCGACGACAGCTGGGCCTGCTCGTGCAGCGCCTTGACCATGTTGTCGCCGATGACCTTGCGGATGCGAGGCATCTTGACGGTCTGGCCGCGCAGCGGGGAGACCTCCAGCGCCGGGGCCTTCCTGGCGGCGGCAGGGCCCGCGGCAGTCACGGCGGCAGCGGCCGGAGCCGGGGCAGCGGCGGCGGCCTTCGCGGCCTCGGCGGCGGCGATGACGTCCTGCTTGCGGATACGGCCGCCGACGCCGGTGCCCTTGACGGTGGCCAGGTCGACGCCGTTCTCGGCGGCGAGCTTGCGCACCAGCGGGGTGACGTACGCGCCCTCGTCCGTCGCCTGGGTGGCGGTCGGGGAGGTCGGCGCGGTGGCCGGGGTGACCGGAGCCGGGGCGGGAGCCGGTGCGGGGGCCGGGGCAGCGGCGGCGGGGGCCGGGGCGGCGGCCGGAGCCGGGGCGGGAGCCGGAGCCGGGGCCGGAGCGGCGGGGGCCGGGGCCGGGGCGGCGGGGGCAGGAGCCGGTGCGGGGGCAGGAGCCGGTGCGGGGGCAGCGGCAGCCGGGGCCGGGGCGGCGGGCGTCGGAGCGGCGGCCGGGGCGGCACCCGGGGCGCCGATGACGGCGAGCTTGGCACCGACCTCGGCGGTCTCGTCCTCGCCGACCACGATCTCCAGCAGCACGCCGGAGGCGGGCGCCGGGATCTCGGTGTCGACCTTGTCCGTGGAGACCTCAAGCAGCGGCTCGTCGGCCTCGACGCTGTCGCCGACCGACTTCAGCCAGCGGGTGACGGTGCCCTCGGTGACGGACTCACCGAGCGCGGGCAGGACCACGTCCGTGCCCTCGGCGCCACCGGCCGGGGCGGCCGGGGCGGCCTCGGCGGCGGGGGCCGGAGCCGGGGCCTCGGCGACCGGGGCCGGAGCCGGCTGGGAGGCCGGAGCCGGGGCGGGGGCCTCGGCGGCGGGGGCCTCGGCGGCGGCGGGGGCCGGGGCGGCGGCGGGCGCGCCCGTGCCGTCGTCGATCAGGGCCAGCTCGGCGCCGACCTCGACCGTCTCGTCCTCGGCGACCTTGATGGAGGCCAGCACGCCCGAGGCGGGGGCCGGGATCTCGGTGTCGACCTTGTCGGTCGAGACTTCGAGCAGCGGCTCGTCGGCCTCGACGCGTTCGCCCTCGGCCTTCAGCCAGCGGGTGACAGTGCCCTCGGTGACGCTCTCACCGAGCGCCGGAAGGGTTACGGAAACCGCCATGGTTTCGGTTGCTCCTAACGAATTGCGGAAGTCTGTGTCGTCGCGCCCGTTGACCGAAGGCTCAGTCGTGGGAGTGCAGCGGCTTGCCGGCCAGTGCCAGGTGGGCCTCGCCGAGCGCCTCGTTCTGCGTCGGGTGGGCGTGGATGAGCTGGGCGACCTCGGCCGGCAGCGCCTCCCAGTTGTAGATCAGCTGGGCCTCGCCGACCTGCTCGCCCATGCGGTCGCCGACCATGTGGACGCCGACGACGGCACCGTCCTTGACCTGGACGAGCTTGATCTCGCCCGCCGTCTTCAGGATCTTGCTCTTCCCGTTGCCCGCCAGGTTGTACTTCAGAGCGACGACCTTGTCCGCGCCGTAGATCTCCTTGGCCTTGGCCTCGGTGATACCGACGGAGGCGACCTCCGGGTGGCAGTACGTCACCCGGGGAACACCGTCGTAGTCGACCGGGACGACCTTCAGACCGGCCAGCCGCTCCGCCACCAGGATGCCCTCGGCGAAGCCGACGTGCGCGAGCTGGAGCGTCGGGACGAGGTCACCGACGGCGGAGATGGTCGGGACGTTGGTGCGCATGTACTCGTCGACGAGGACGTAGCCGCGGTCCATGGCGACCCCGGCCTCCTCGTAGCCCAGGCCCTGCGAGACCGGGCCGCGGCCGACGGCCACCAGCAGGACCTCGGCCTCGAACTCCTTGCCGTCGGCCAGGGTGACCTTCACACCGTCCTGGGTGTACTCGGCCTTCTGGAAGAAGGTGCCCAGGTTGAACTTGATGCCACGCTTGCGGAACGCGCGCTCAAGAAGCTTCGAGCTGTTCTCGTCCTCGACCGGGACCAGGTGCTTCAGGCCCTCGATGATCGTGACGTCGGAACCGAAGGACTTCCACGCCGAGGCGAACTCGACTCCGATGACACCGCCGCCCAGGATGATCGCGGACTTCGGAACGCGGTCCAGGACGAGGGCGTGGTCGGAGGAGATGACGCGGTTGCCGTCGATCTCCAGGCCCGGCAGCGACTTCGGCACGGAGCCGGTCGCCAGCAGGACGTGACGGCCCTGGACGCGCTGGCCGTTGACATCGACGGAGGTCGGGGAGGACAGGTAGCCCTCACCCTCGATGTAGGTCACCTTGCGGGAGGCGATGAGCCCCTGCAGACCCTTGTACAGACCGGAGACGACGTCGTCCTTGTACTTGTGGACGGCCGGGACGTCGATGCCCTCGAAGGTGGCCTTCACACCGAACTGCTCGCTCTCGCGGGCCTGGTCGGCGATCTCGCCCGCGTGCAGCAGGGCCTTGGTGGGGATGCAACCCCGGTGCAGGCAGGTGCCGCCGACCTTGTCCTTCTCGATCAGGGCGACGTCCAGGCCCAGCTGCGCCCCGCGCAGGGCCGCGGCGTAACCACCGCTACCACCGCCGAGGATCACTAGGTCGAAAACGGTGCTGGCGTCGTTCGCCACGTCACGTCCTCCATGCATGTGCGCCGTACGCCGGGCACCCTTGCCCCTTCGGGAGGTGACCGGCCGGTCGGCTGGTGTCCGGCCGCTTGATGCTTCGGCCCTTCGGTGGGGGCCCTGTCCTGCCGGGCTCCATCTTTGCACTTGTCGGAGGCGATCGAGACGCGGGGCCGGTGTGTGAGACGTCCCACGTTCCCTGGAAAACGAAGGCGCGCCGGGGCAGGGGCGCGGGGAACTGCGCGAACAGCCCCCACGCTCCTGCGGACGACGTACTACCGACCGGACCGAGTCGTCAGGCGGCTCAGCCCAGGTCACCCGCGGCGGTGAGCTCCGCGAGACGGACCAGCGTACGCACCGCCGTCCCCGTGCCGCCCTTCGGCGTGTACCCGAAGGGACCGCCCTCGTTGAACGCCGGCCCGGCGATGTCGAGGTGCGCCCACGTGATCCCCTCGCCGACGAACTCGCGCAGGAAGAGCCCGGCGACGAGGCCGCCGCCCATCCGCTCGCCCATGTTCGCGATGTCGGCCACGGACGACTCCATGCCCTTGCGCAGGTGCTCCGGCAGCGGCATCGGCCAGGCCGGCTCGCCGACCTCCTCCGCCGCCTCGTGCACCGCGGAGCGGAACGCGTCGTCGTTGGCCATCACACCGAACGTCCGGCTGCCCAGCGCCAGCATCATCGCGCCGGTCAGCGTGGCCACGTCCACGATCGCGTCCGGGTTCTCCTGCGAGGCCGCCCACAGCGCGTCGCCGAGCACCAGCCGGCCCTCGGCGTCGGTGTTGAGCACCTCGACCGTCTTGCCGCTGTACATGCGCAGCACGTCACCCGGGCGCACGGCGGAGCCCGACGGCATGTTCTCGGCCAGCGCCAGCCAGCCGGTGACGTTGACCTCCAGGCCGAGGCGCGCGGCGGCGACGACCGCGGCGAACACGGCGGCGGCACCGCTCATGTCGCACTTCATCGTCTCGTTGTGCCCGGCCGGCTTCAGCGAGATGCCGCCCGAGTCGTAGGTGATGCCCTTGCCGACGAAGGCCAGGTGCTTGACCGCCTTCGGGTGCGTGTACGACAGCTTCACCAGGCGGGGGGTGGCCGCGGAGCCGCCGCCGACGCCGAGGATGCCGCCGTAACCGCCCTTGACCAGGGCCTTCTCGTCGAGCACCTGCACCTTGATGCCGTGCTCCTTGGCCGCCGCCTGCGCGATGCCCGCGAAGGCGGCGGGGGTGAGGTCGTTCGGCGGGGTGTTGATCAGGTCGCGGGCGCGGTTCAGTTCCTCGCAGACCGCGACCGCGCGGGCGACCGCGCCCTTGTGGGCGGCGTCGCGCGGCTTGCCGCCGAGCAGCGCGGCCTCGGCCAACTGCGCCTTGCCGTTCCTGGCCTTGCCGTTGCCGCCGTTCTGGCCGTTGTCCTTGTAGGCGTCGAAGGAGTAGGCGCCGAGCAGGACGCCCTCGCCGATCGCGCCGATCGCGCCGGGGCTGTCGACGGGCAGCGCGAACGCGGCCTTCTTCGACCCGGTGAGCGCGCGGGCGGCCACGCCGGCGGCCTTGCGCAGCGCCTCGGGGTCGTAGCCGGGGCCGCCGTCCTCGCCGTCCTTGTCGGCGGGCTGAGCGCCGAGGCCCACCGCCACCACGAGCGGGGCCTTGAAGCCGGCCGGCGCGGGCAGCTTCGTCAGCTCGCCCTCGGCACCCGAGGCGCCGAGGGTCTCCAGGACGCCGGCCAGCTTGCCGTCGTACGCCTTGTCCACGGCCTCGGCGCCCGGCGCGACGACGGGCCCCTGGGCGCCCTTGGCGACACCGATCACGATCGCGTCGGCCCGCAGGCCGGGCGCCGCGGCGGTGCTGAGAGTCAGAGCAGTCACGGTGGTGAAATCTCGCTTCCGATGTGAAGTTCGCTGTGGCCGATGTGGGGTGGGTCGACCGGGCCCGGAAGCCGACCCTAGGCCCAGGGCCGGGCGCTGGTGGCAACCGGGGCCTTCACCCTGTCGGCGAACACCCGTGATGAGACTACGCCCGTTGCCGACGCGCCCCGAAGGGGCGCGGGGCCGTGCGCGGTGCGCGGCTTCACCGCGGGCACGGCCGGCCACGACGCGCCCACGGCCGGCGAAGGGGTACGACCCCGCGCCGCCACGTCGCTAACGACCGAGGGCCAGCACCACCAGTGCCGTGACCGCGGCCGTCTCCGCGACGGCGCCGAACACATCGCCGGTGACCCCGCCGAACCTGCGGACGCACCGGCGCAGCAGCAGGTCGGCGACGGCGACGGCGGCGGCCACCGCGAGGGCGGTGCGCACGCCGTCGTACCCGCCGAGGCCCGCGCCCGCCGCACCGGCCGCCGCCACGACGGCGCAGGCCACGGCCAGTGCCGTACCCTTCGGGACCACCCCGGCCACCGCCGCCCCCAGCCCCTCCGGGCGGGCCGCCGGCACCCCGGCGCGGGCGGCCAGGGTGAGCGCCAGCCGGGCCGCGACCGCCGACACCACTGCCGCCACGGCGCCCCGGGCCCAGGAGTCGCCGTAGAGCTGCGCCAGTACGGCGACCTGGGCGAGCAGCACCAGGACGAGGGTGAGCACCCCGAACGGTCCGATGTCCGACTGCTTCATGATCCGCAGCGCGTCCTCGGCGGGCTTGCCGCTGCCCAGCCCGTCGGCGGTGTCGGCGAGCCCGTCGAGGTGCAGCCCGCGGGTCAGTGCGGCCGGTACGGCGGCCGAGGCGACGGCGGCGAGCAGCGGGCCGGCGCCGAGGAGGAGCAGCAGCAGGCCGAGCCCGGCCGCGCACCCGCCGACGACCAGCCCGGCCACCGGTGCGCACACCATGCCCCCGCGCGCGGCCCCCCGGTCCCAGCGGTGCACCCGGACGGGCAGCACGGTGAGCGTGCCGAAGGCGAACCGGAGTCCGTCCCGCAGGGAGACGGGGGGCGGGGAGGAGGGGGAGGAAGGCGAGGACGTGAACACCGGCGCAGGTTATCCCGCCCGGTATCCGGAACTTTCGGGCTCCACCCCGCCGTCGGCCCCTGGCTCACGCGCGTCCCTTGCCCGACGACTGGAGGGATAAAGTGCGCACATGGGGCACTGGTGGGTGCGGAACATCGTCGAGCCGGGCAAGCTTCCGCTGCTGCTGGCGCTCACCGCCTTCGTGCTGACGTTCGTCGTGACCCGGGTCATCACCCGGCTGATCCGGGCGGGCAGGGGCCCGTTCGCCGATGTCAGGGCGGGCGGTCTGCACATCCACCACGTCGTCCCCGGGGTCGTCCTCACCGTCGTCGGCGGCTTCGGCGCGGTGGCCAGCGACCGCCACGGCGCCGGCGGGATCGTCTCGGCGGTTCTGTTCGGCATGGGCGCGGGCCTGGTCCTGGACGAGTTCGCGCTGATCCTGCACCTGGACGACGTCTACTGGACCGAGGAGGGCCGCAAGAGCGTCGAGGTCGTCGTGCTCACCGCCGCCCTGGTCGGTCTGCTGCTCGCCGGCTTCGTCCCGTTCGGTGTCAACGACCTCTCCCGGCAGGAGCTGGCCGACCGCGGCACGGTCGTCTCCAACATCGTCGCGAACTTCCTCTTCTCCCTCGTCGCCCTGCACAAGGGCAAGGCCCGCACCGCGCTCTTCGGGGTGATCGTGCCGCTCGTCGCGCTCGTCGGCGCGGTCCGGCTCGCCCGCCCCGGCTCCCCGTGGGCCCGCCGCTTCTACGGCCGCCGCCCGCGCGCCCGTGCCAGGGCCGCCCTGCGCGCCTACCGGCACGACCGCCGCTGGGCGCGGCCGAGCCGCGCCGTTCAGGACTGGATCGGCGGCAAGCCCGATCCACGCCCGGCACGCCTGCCCGGCCACCGCTGACCGCGGGCGCGACCGGCCCGGGGCGTGCCGCGGTGCCGCGCCGCCGCCAGCAGACACAGCAGCCCCACCGCCATCAGCGCGGCCAGGTGCTCCTTGCCCGCCAGGTTCTCCTTGAGCAGCACCTCGACGACCATCGCCAGCGTCACCGCGCCCGCCGTCACGTAGGCGCCGTACCGCCAGCTCACGAACACCGCGAGCCCTACGACGGCCGCAGAGGGCCCGGTGTCCACCACCTGCCCGTCGGTCCAGGGCAGGCCGAAGGGGGCGTGCGCGCCCAGGGTGATGCCGAGGCGCGCGTACAGGGTTCCGGCGAGCGTGGCGACGTAGGCGATGGTCAGCGTCCGCCACCAGCCCAGGCACAGTTCGGCGATCCCGAACACCAGCAGGATCTGCGCCAGCGCCCCCCACACCGGCAGGTCCAGCGCGGGCACGAACAGCGACAGGGGGGTGCGCAGCAGGGCGAGCCACAGCGGGTCGTCGGCCCGGACGGCACCCAGGTCCTGCACCAGCCCGTACCCCCATGGCTGGTTCTGCACATACTGCAGGAACGCCGTCAGGCCCACCGCCGCGGCCGTCAACGGGGCCGCCGCCGGGCCTCGTCGCCGCAGGGGCCCGCGCACGGCGGCGTACAGCGGCCCCCACTCGGCCCGGGCCCAGCCGGCCGGCGTCCTCAACGGACGCCCCTCCTCGAACGTTCCCCCGTCGAGCGTCGTGGCCATCGAGCGTTCCCCCGTCGTGCGTGTGTCATCGATGCGTGTCCAGGTGCCTGCGATGCAGCCACTTGGGCAGTCCCGGCGCCTCCAGGAACCCCTCCGCGCGGGCCGAGGCGAGGCCGATGCGCGGCAGGTCCGCGCTCTTCTCGAAGAGCAGGAACCGCGGCTCCCAGATGGGCCGGTACTTGGCGTTGGCGCGGTACAGCGACTCGATCTGCCACCAGCGCGAGAAGAAGCTGAGCAGCGACCGCCACAGCCTCAGCACCGGTCCGGCACCGAGGCGCGCGCCACGTTCGAAGACCGATCTGAACATCGCGAAGTTGAGTGAGACCTGCGTGATCCCGATCTCGTCGGCCCGCCGCAGCAGCTCGATGACCATGAACTCCATCAGCCCGTTGTCGGAGTCCCGGTCCCGCCGCATCAGGTCCAGGGACAGCCCGTGCGGCCCCCACGGCACGAAGGACAGCAGCGCCCGCAGCCGGCCCTCGGCGTCCGTGCACTCCAGCATCACGCACCGGCCGTCCCCAGGGTCCCCGAGCCGGCCGAGCGCCATGCTGAAGCCGCGCTCGGTGGCGCCGTCCCGCCAGTCGTCGGCGCGCTCCACGAGATGCGCCATCTCGTGGGCCGGGATGTCCTCGTGCCGGCGGATGCGCACCCGGTACCCGGCCCGCTTCACGCGGTTGTACGCCTGCCGGACGGTGCGCATCGCCCGGCCCTCCAGGGTGAACTCGGCGACCTCCACGACCGCCTCGTCGCCGAGCTCCAGCGCGTCCAGACCGTGCCGGGAGTAGACCGTCCCGGCCTCCTCGCCCGCGCCCATGACCGCCGGGATCCAGCCGTGCGCCCGCGCCTGGGCGAGCCATGGGGCGATCGCCCCCGGCCAGGCCTCCGGATCCCCGATCGGGTCCCCGGACGCGAGACTCACCCCGCCGACCACCCGGTAGGCGACGGCCGCCTTCCCGGTCGGCGACCACACCACGCTCTTCTCCCGGCGCAGCGCGAAGTAGCCGAGCGAGTCGCGGTCGCCGTGCCGCTCCAGCAGCTCGCGCAGCCGCTTCTCGTCGCCCTCGGTGAGCGGGTCGACGGCCCGCCGGGACCGGAAGGCGGCGTAGAACACGGCGAGGACCAGGGCCGTACTGAGCACGTTGATCGCCACGTTGGCCCAGTTGGGCGGGTCGATCCCGGGGAAGCGGGACTCCTCGGCCGCCACCGACACCAGGCGCAGGGTGCCGTAGTGCCAGCGCTCCGGGAACGTGGACCGGGCCGCGTCCGGCGCCTGGTTGGTGACCGTCACCAGCAGTCCGGCCAGCAGGCTCGCCAGCAGCCCGCCGCCGACGGCCACCGTGGCCGCGAGGCGGGGATTGGACCGGTCGCCCTTGGCGTAGAACTCCCGGCGGCCGACGAGCAGCGCGCCGACGAAGGTGGCGGTCAGGGCGAGGGAGACCCAGTTCTGCGGGTACCGCCGGATCTCCGGGAACGCCATGGCGAACGCGAACAGGGCCAGGAAGAGCCCGCTCATCACCAGGTTGAGGATCCACGCGGCCCGCTTGCGGCGCCGCGTGGTGATCGCGAGGAAGGCGGTGAACAGACCGGCGGCGAAGCCGGCCGTCAGCAGGTACGGCGTGAAGAAGTCGTCCTGGTTGTGCCGGCGCACGTCCTGGCCGAGCGAGACCCACACCGCGCTCAGGAAGTTGAGGAAGGCGACGGTCCGCAGATACCAGACGGCGAACGCGGCGGCCCGCCGGGAAGCCCCGGTGGACCGCCGCGCCCGCCCACCCGTCCGCGCCGCCTCGGCTCGCTGCTCATCGGCAATCCGGACATCTCCCATGTCCAGGATCATATGGGCGCGGCTCCGGCGAACCGCACTTTTCATCCCGTCGGCGGCATCGGCCTCACATGTCCCTCTCCTTCACCGGTTCCTTCTCCTCCACCGGGTCCTCCTCGGCCTCCGGCCGCTCGGGAAGCTCAGCCGCCAGGGCGGCGGCGCTCCGCACCAGCGGCAGCGCCAGCAGCGCGCCGACGCCCTCGCCGACCCTCACCCCCTGCTCCAGCAGCGGCTCCAGGGCCATCCGGTCCAGCGCCTTGGCCTGACCCGGCTCCCCGCTGTCGTGCCCGGCCAGCCACCAGTCCGGTGCCCGGAACGCGACCCGCTGCGCGACCAGGGCGCACGCGGCGGCCACGACCCCGTCGAGGATCACCGGCAGCTTCCGGACCGCGCACTGCAACAGGAACCCGGTCATCGCCGCCAGGTCCGCCCCGCCCACGGCCGCCAGCAGCTGCACCTGGTCCCCGAGCACCGGCCGGGCCCGCCGCAGCGCGTCCCGGACCGCCGCGCACTTGCGCATCCACGCCAGGTCGTCGATCGCCTCGCCGCCCCGCCCGGTCACCACGGACGCGTCGGTCCCGCACAGCGCCGCGACCAGCACCGCCGCCGCCGTGGTCCCGCCCACGCTGACGTCGCCGAGCACCACCAGATCGGTCCCCGAGTCGGCCTCCTCGTCGGCCACCGCGACACCCGCCCGCAGCGCGGCCTCGGCCTCCTCCAGGGTGAGCGCGTCCTCGACGTCGATACGGCCGCTGCCCCGCCGCACCCGGTGCCGCACCACGTCCTTGGGCAGGGCGTCCGGGTCGCAGTCCAGGGCCATGTCCACGACCCGTACGGGCACCTCCAGCCGGCGCGCCAGCACGGCCACCGGGCTCGCGCCCTCCAGTACCGCCCGCACCAGCCGCTCCGCACCCCCCGCGGGCCGCGCCGACACGCCCAGCTCCGCGACGCCGTGGTCGCCGGCGAACAGAACCACCCGGGGCCGCTCGACCGGCCGCACCGGCACGGTGCCGCGCGCGGCGGCCAGCCACTCGCCCAGCTCGTCCAGGCGGCCCAGCGCTCCCGGCGGCACGATCTGGCGCTCCCGCCGGGCCTCGGCGTCACGGCGTACGCCCCCGTCCGGGCGCTCGATCAGATCGGTGAAGTCGTCCAGATTAAGGCTGCTCATTCGCCGAACAGTACCGCCAGCGAGCGAACGCGCCCGCGCCACATCGCCACCACACCCCCACGACGTCTTTGCACCTCAGAGCGTGATCCCATACGTTCCGGTTTGCCGCGGAATGTCGCACAGGGAGCACGCCCATGCCGACCTCGCCCCTCACCCCGCAGATCACCACCCCCCACGACCCCTTCCAGGAGCCCCGCCGCGAGGACTGCCCCTGGTGCGGCTCCCCCCGCCTGCGCACCCGGCTGCGCGCGCCCGACCCGCTGCGGCACCGGTCGGGCAGGTTCGTCCTCGACGCGTGCCGGGACTGCGGCCACGCCTTCCAGAACCCCCGGCTCAGCGCGGAGGGGCTCGCCTTCTTCCACCGCGACTTCTACGAAAGACACCTGGAGCAGTTCGCCGCGCAGGTCCTCCCCGCCCGGGCCGTGCGCCGCCGGCACCGCGCCATCGCCTGGCGGCTGTCCGCGCTGCGGGAACCGGAGAGCTGGCTGGACGTCGGCACCGGCCACGCCCGGTTCCCCGAGGCGGCGAAGGAGTTCTTCCCCTACACCAGCTTCGACGGGCTGGACCCGACGGCCCGGGTGGAGCAGGCGCTGCTGGAGGGGCGCGTGGAGGAGGCGCACCGCGGTTACCTCACGACCCCCGGCATGGCGGCCCGGCTGCGCGCCCGCTACGACGTCGTCACCATGTTCCACCATCTGCAGCACGCGCCCGACCCGCGAGCCGAACTGCGCGCCGCGCTGACCGTGCTGCGGCGCGGCGGCCACCTGGTCGTCGAGGTCCCGGATCCGCGCTGCCTGTTCGCCGCTCTGCTGGGCAGGTGGTGGCTGCCGTACGGCCAGCCGCGCCACCTGCACCTGGTGCCGCTCGCCAACCTGCACGCGGAACTGCGGTCCCTGGGCTGCACGGTCCTGGTCACGGACCGCACCACCCCGCACGTGCCGTACGACCTCTCGGCTGCCGTCGCCCTCGCCGTGGCCCAGGCCCACCCGGTCGTCCAACTCGCGGCGATCCCCGTCCAGGCCCTGGCCTCGGCCCTGGACCACGGGTGCGCGCCGCTGTTCCGCCGCACGCGCTTCTCGAACGCGTACCGGGTGGTGGCGCGCAAGGACGGGGGGTGACGGGGCATCGTCACCGGCTGCGAGCCCGTCGCGGCCGCTCGCGCGCGGCGGAGCCGCATCCGCACACAGCCCCGCGTGCCCGCGGGGCGCTCGTGGCCTGCGGGCAGTCGTGCCGCCGGGGCGGCACGGGTGGGCGCGGCGGCACCCGTCGACGCCGGTGAGCGGACCACGCCCGGCCGGCACCGGTACAGGGCACCCCCGTCAGCCGCGGAGCACCAGCGCCTGGCCCGCCACCACCAGCAGGACCTGTTCGCACTCGTTCGCGAACGCCGCGTTCAGACGGCCCAGTTCGTCCCGGTAGCGGCGGCCGGAAGCCGTCGCGGGGACGATGCCGGAGCCGACCTCGTTGGACACCGCCACCACGGTCCGCCGCGTGCCCCGCACCGCGGCCGTCAGCTCCCGCACCCGCTCCCGCAACGCCTTCTCACCCCCGCCCGCCCACTCCGCGTCGTCCCACGCCCCCACGGAGTCCATCACGTCCGTCAGCCACAGCGACAGACAGTCGATCAGCACCGGCGGCCCGTCCTGCGCGAGCACCGGCACCAGGTCCGTCGTCTCCGCCGTACGCCACGACCCCGGCCGCCGCTCCCGGTGCACGGCCACCCGGGCCGCCCACTCGGTGTCCCCGCCCCGCGTGCCGCCCGTCGCCACGTACAGCACCTCCGGGAACGTCTCCAGCCGCCGCTCCGCCTCCACCGACTTGCCCGAGCGCGCCCCGCCCAGCACCAGCGTCCGCCGCGGCACGTCCGGCACCTCCTCGTACGCCCCCACCACCAGCGTCGTACCGTCCGGCACCGCCCGCGCCCCCGCCGCCGCCAGCCGGCGCCGCAACTCCGCGCCGGGCGGCACGTCGTGGTCCAGGTGGACGGCGAGCACATCCGTGGTGGGGCCGACCGAGCCGACCGCGCGGAGCCGGGCGAGCGCGTCGGGACGGCCCACGACGTCCGCGAGGAGCATGTCGTACGGCTCCGCCGTCGCCTCCTCCAGCCCCGCCGGCGCCCCGCCCGGCGGCAGGTACAGCAGCCGCTGCCCGTCCGGCCCGGTCACCGCGTACCCGGTGCCGCCCGCGTCCATCGCCACGGCCCGCACCCGATGCCCCGTCAGCAGCGCCAACTCCCGCCCGTCCGGCACCCGGCCGGGCTGCGGCAGCCCGGCCGGGACCTCCACCGCCGGGCCGTCGTGCGGATGCGACAGCAGCACCTGCCGTACCCCGCCCAGCGACTGCCCGGCGCGGGCCGCCGCGAACGCCGCGCCCGGCGTCAGGTCCAGCAGCAGCGTCCCGTCCACGAGCGCCGCGGTCGCGGCCCGCGCGTCCGGCCCGAGCGCGGTCGCGCACACGGCACAGGAACAGTCGGGGCGAGGCAGTCCCGCCGGGGCACCGGTACCGAGCAGAGTTACTTCCACGGACCGATTTTCGCCTGCCACCCGAGGTCTCGCGCGACCGGCCACCCGGATGATCCACCGCCTCTAACGGCCGACCCGGCGGAGCGCATACGCTGCGGGGGCAGGTGTTGGATCAAAGGAGGCCCAGATGACGGCATGGACGTGGCGGTTCGAGAAGGCCGACGGGACGGAGGTCCAGCCGGCGGTGCAGCCCGAGGAGTTCACCACGCAGGGGGATGCCGAGTCCTGGATCGGGGAGCACTGGAAGGCGCTGCTGGAGGGCGGGGCCGACCAGGTGCGGCTGTTCGAGGAGACGGCCGAGATCTACGGCCCGATGAGCCTGCACGCCGACGCGTGACCCGGCCGTGAACGGGGTGAGGAGGGGGCACCCTCCTCACTGCTCGCCCAGGGTCACCTCGACCTTGTTCTCGGCGCCGTCCCGCTGGTAGGTGACCGTGGTGCGCTGCCCCGGCTTGCCGTCCGCCAGCGCCTCGGCCAGCGAGGTGATGGTGGTGACGGGCCGGTCACCCACCGCGGTGATGATGTCGCCGGCCCGCAGGCCCGCCCGGTCGGCCGCGCCGCCGGCGCGGACGCTGACCACCGCGACCCCGCTCGGCTGGTAGCGGTCGTTCACGACCGTCCGCGCGGTGATGTCGAGGGCCGCCCGCCCCGACTCGACGACCTTCCCCTCCCGGACGATCTGGTCGGCGACCGTCCGCACCATCGACGACGGGATCGCGAACCCGATGCCGGGCGCCGCGCTGTTCCCGAAGGTCGGGTCGGCCGCCGCGAGCGTCGGGATGCCGATCACCCGCCCGTCCAGGTCGACCAGGGCGCCACCGCTGTTGCCGGGATTGATCGCCGCCGAGGTCTGCACCATGTTCGCGATCGTCGCGCCCGTACCGCCGCCCGAGTCACCCTCGCTGACGGTCCGTCCGGTCGCCGAGACGATGCCCTGGGTCACGCTGGACGACAGCCCGAGCGGCGACCCCATGGCCAGCACGATCGTGCCGACCTGCACCTTCTCGGAGTCCCCGAGCACCGCCGGCTTCAGCCCGTCCGGCACCTTGTCCAGCCGGACCACGGCGAGGTCCTGCTCGGGGTAGGAGTAGACCAGGCTCGCGGTGAGCGGTTCCTCGTTGTTGGCCGTGGTCACCTGGAAGGTCTTCTCCGACCCGACCACGTGCGCGTTGGTGACGATGTGTCCCTTGTCGTCGTACACCACCCCGGAACCCAGGTCCCGGCTCGCCTGGATCTGCACGACCGACGGCAGGACCTCCCGGATCACCTTCTGGTACTGGCTCTGCAGGTCGTTCGCGGCCATCGGCAGGGCCGCCCCGGTGGCCGCCGCGGTGTCCCGCCCGGCCTCGGCGGCGGGGGAGGTGCAGCCGGCGGCGAGCGCCGCGCAGCACACCAGCGCGGCGGCCAGGACGGCTCTTCGGGGGGCACGTGCGCGGGTACGGGAAGCGTCCATGTCCCGAGTCTCACCGCGCGGTGATCACCCGTCCCGCGCTGTTCCCCCGAACGTGCTCAGCCCCGTACCCCGCACAGGTGCAGCAGCGCCGCCACCCCGCGGTAGGGGTCCGTGCGCCCGGCCCGCTCCTCGACCGCGAGCAGAGTCTCCAGGTCGTCCGGGAGCGCCGCGCCGTCCGCCGCCGTGTCCGTGAAGACCCGGACGCCGTACCAGGCGTGCAGCGGGGCGGCGATGCCGTCGAGTGTGGCGGTGAGGGCCGCCAGCCGGTCGGCGCGGACGTCCAGGCCCAGGCGGTTGCGATACGCGGTGGTGTCGAAGGCGGCCAGGGCGGAGGACCAGTCCCCGGAGAGGCCCGGCCGCATGGCGAGCGCGTCGCCGTTGCGGACCAGGAGGGAGAGGAGGCCACCGGGCGCCAGTACCCGGGCCAGCCCCGCCACCAGCGGGTCCGGCTCCTCCACGTACATCAGCACGCCGTGGCACAGCACCACGTCGAAGCTGCCCGGCAGGAAGTGCACACCCGTGTCCCGACCGTCGCCCTGCACCAGCCGCACCCGCTCCCGGATGCCCTCCGGCTCCCGGGCCACGGCGTCCCGCGCGGCGGCGATCATCGTCGCGTCCTGCTCGACCCCGGTCACATGGTGGCCGAGCCGGGCCAGCCGCAGCGCCTGCGTGCCCTGGCCCATCCCCACGTCGAGCACCCGCAGCCGCTGCCCGACCGGGAACCGCCCGGCTATCTGCTCGTCGAGCTGCCGGGCCACCAGCTCCTGGCGTACGACGTCCCGCAGACCGCCCAGCCTGTCCAGCCAGGCATCGGCCGCGCCCCCGGTGAAAGCGTCAGCGCTCAGGGCCGCTCTCCGCGCTTGACCTGCGGCTTCGGCAGCCTGAGCCGGCGCATCTGCAGGGACCGCATCAGGGCGTAGGCGACCGCGCCGCGCGTGTTCTCGTCCGGGAAGCGCTCCTGGAGCCGCTTCTTCAGCCGGAAGCCGCTGACCGCCGCGTCCAGCACGATCAGCACGATCACGATCAGCCACAGCAGCAGCGCGATGCTCTGGATCGCGGGCACCCGCACCACGCTCAGCACCAGGATGACCACCGCGAGCGGCAGGAAGAACTCCGCCACGTTGAACCGCGAGTCCACCCAGTTCCGGGCGAACTTGCGGACCGGGCCCTTGTCCCGGGCCGGCAGATACCGCTCGTCGCCGCTGGCCAGCGCCTGGCGCTGCCGCTCCAGGGCCTGGCGCCGCTCCTCGCGCTGGCGCTTCGCGGCCTCCTTGCGGTTCGTCGGGGTACGGGCGACGCTGCGGCGCTGGGACTGGGCCTCACTGCGCTTGGGAGTGGGCCTGCCCTTCGGGGCCTGCGGGTCGCGGGGCTGCTTGGAGAGGGTCACCGGCGCCTTGTCGGCGGTCGGGGCCTTCTCTTCCTTGGCACGGCTACGGAACACAAAACCCAAGGGTAAGGGCTGCACCGGCATGGACCCCAGCCCGGTGGGGAACGATCCGGCAACACCGGACGTCTTCAGGGGGACAGAGGGGACACACAGAGGGCTTCCGGCGGCATCAGGGGGGATCACCTACTCCCTGCGCCGGAGCGGAACGGTCCGCAGTCGTCCTCGGGGATGAGCGCATCACCCCGCGAACAGTGCGGTAATGGAAGCAGGGCCCGTACTGTGGGTCCTGTCGCAGGATCTGTGAGCTGGAGTCCGTCAGAAGGGGGCGCGCGAAGCCCATGAGCGGTGTCATGAAGCGTATGGGGATGATCTTCCGCGCGAAGGCGAACAAGGCCCTTGACCGGGCCGAGGACCCGCGCGAGACCCTCGATTACTCGTACCAGAAGCAGCTGGAGCTGCTCCAGAAGGTCCGCCGTGGCGTCGCCGACGTGGCCACGTCCCGCAAGCGCCTGGAACTCCAGCTCAACCAGTTGCAGCAGCAGTCCTCCAAGCTGGAGGACCAGGGCCGCAAGGCGCTCGCGCTCGGCCGTGAGGACCTGGCCCGGGAGGCGCTGTCCCGCCGCGCCGCCCTCCAGCAGCAGGTCACGGACCTTGAGACCCAGCACGCGACCCTCCAGGGCGAGGAGGAGAAGCTCACCCTGGCGGCCCAGCGCCTCCAGGCCAAGGTGGACGCCTTCCGCACGAAGAAGGAGACCATCAAGGCCACGTACACCGCCGCCCAGGCCCAGACCCGTATCGGCGAGGCCTTCTCCGGCATCTCCGAGGAGATGGGCGACGTCGGCCTCGCCATCCAGCGCGCCGAGGACAAGACCGCCCAGCTCCAGGCCCGGGCCGGCGCCATCGACGAACTGCTCGCCTCCGGCGCCCTCGACGACCAGTCCGGCATGCACAAGGACGACATCCAGGCCGAGCTGGACCGGCTCTCCGGTGGTACGGATGTAGAGCTGGAACTGCAGCGCATGAAGGCCGAGCTGGCCGGGGGCTCCCCGCAGCAGGCCATCGAGGGCGGCACCGGTCAGGGGCAGTCCCAGCAGCAGCCGCAGGACACCCCGCGCTTCGACAAGCAGTAGCCCGGCGCCGGGGCCCGAGCCGAGGAGGCCGACGTGATCGTACGGATCATGGGGGAGGGCCAGGTGACGCTGGACGACTCCCACGTCGTCGAGCTGAACAAGCTGGACGACGAGCTGCTGGAGGAGATGGAGAGCGGCGACGAGGAGGGCTTCCGCCGCACGCTCGGCGCCCTCCTCGACTCCGTCCGCCGGCTCGGCACGCCGCTGCCGGACGACGCGCTCGAACCCTCCGAGCTGATCCTCCCGGCGCCGGACGCGACGCTGGAGGAGGTCCGGGAGATGCTGAGCGACGACGGGCTGATCCCTGGCTGAGCGTGGACGGTCCCCTGGGGGGCGGGGTGCCGCGGTGCCGGGGTGCTTGTGGGCCGGGGTGTCTTGCGGGCTCTGTGCTCGTGCGGCTCCGTGGTGGGCGCGCGGTCTGGCTCGGGGTGTCACGCGGTCTCGCGGCTGCGGGTCGTACGTGGCTGGTCGCGCAGTTCCCCGCGCCCCTTCGGGCGCTTCCCGCGCGGCCTCCCAGCAGCTTCGCTCGGCCGGCTCCCGTGCCGGGCGACCTGCCGTCGGCCGGTGCCGGGCCCGTACTGTGCACACCGTGAGCACTCTCGAACGCGCCCGGTGCGGCCTCAAGGCGCACCCCCTGGCGGCGGACGCGGCGCTCGCGGCCGGCGTGCTGGCCTGCATGGTCGCCGGTTCCTTCGCCGCGCCCCAGGGTCACCATGGTCTGACCTGGAGCGTCCGCACCCCGGCCGTCCTCAGCCTCGTCCTCATGCTGGCCGGCGCGGCGGCGCTCGTCTTCCGGCGCCGGGCGCCCAAGACGGTCCTCGCCGTCACCGGCACGGTCTCCCTGGTCGAGTGCGTCACCGGCGACCCCCGCGCGCCGGTCGCGATGTCCGCCGTCATCGCCCTGTTCACCGTCGCCGCGACCACCGACCGCTCCACCACCTGGCGTCTCGGCCTGCTCACCATGACCCTGCTGACGGCCGCCGCCATGCTCGCCGGACCGCTGCCCTGGTACGCCCAGGAGAACCTCGGCGTCCTCGCCTGGACCGGCATCGGCGCCACCGCCGGCGACGCCGTACGCAGCCGCCGCGCGGTCGTCCAGGCCATCCGGGACCGGGCCGAGCGCGCCGAGCGCACCCGGGAGGAGGAGGCCCGCCGCCGGGTCGCCGAGGAGCGGCTGCGGATCGCCCGCGATCTGCACGACGTCGTCGCCCACCACATCGCCCTGGTGAACGTGCAGGCCGGGGTCGCCGCGCACGTCATGGACAAGCGGCCCGACCAGGCCAAGGAGGCCCTCGCGCACGTCCGCCAGGCCAGCCGCAGCGCCCTCGACGAGCTGCGCGCCACCGTCGGCCTGCTCCGCCAGAGCGGTGACCCCGAGGCCCCCACCGAACCCGCCCCGGGCCTGAGCCGCCTGGAGGAGCTGGCCGACACCTTCCGCAGCGCGGGCCTGCCGGTGTCCGTGGCCCGCGCCGACCAGGGCACCGAACTGCCCGCCGCCGTCGACCTGGCCGCCTACCGGATCGTCCAGGAGGCCCTGACCAATGTGCGCAAGCACGCGGGCCCCGAGGCCGAGGCCCAGGTGAGCGTCGTACGCGTCGGGCCGAACGTCGAGGTCACCGTCCTGGACGACGGCCCGGGCAGGCCCGGCGGTCCCGAGGCCGGCCGCGCGTCCGAGGACGGCGGCGGGCACGGCCTGCTCGGCATGCGCGAGCGGGTCACCGCCCTCGGCGGCACCCTGACCACCGGACCCCGTTACGGCGGCGGCTTCCGCGTCCATGCGATCCTGCCCGTCAAGACGACGACGGCCCAGGGGGAGCCCGTATGACCATCCGCGTCCTGCTCGCCGACGACCAGGCACTGCTGCGCAGCGCGTTCCGGGTGCTGGTCGACTCCGAGCCCGACATGGAGGTGGTCGGGGAGGCCTCGGACGGTGCGGAGGCGGTCCGGCTGGCGAAGGAGCACGGCCCCGACGTCGTCCTCATGGACATCCGGATGCCCGGCACCGACGGCCTCGCCGCCACCCGTCAGATCGGCGCCGACCCGTCCCTCGCGCAGGTCCGCGTGGTCATCCTGACCACCTTCGAGGTCGACGACTACGTCGTGCGGGCGCTGCGCGCGGGCGCCTCCGGTTTCCTCGGCAAGGGCAGCGAGCCGGACGAGCTGCTGAACGCCATCCGGGTCGCGGCCGGCGGGGAGGCCCTGCTGTCTCCCGCCGCCACCAAGGGCCTGATCGCCCGCTTCCTCGCCCGGGGCGACGACGGCGACGGCCCCGACCCCAACCGCTCCGAGCGGCTCGGCACCCTCACCGGCCGGGAGCGGGAAGTCCTCGTCCAGGTCGCCGGCGGCCACTCCAACGACGAGATCGCCGAGCGGCTGGCGGTCAGCCCGCTGACGGTGAAGACGCACGTCAACCGGGCCATGGCCAAGCTGGGCGCGCGGGACCGGGCCCAGCTCGTCGTCATCGCCTACGAGTCGGGGCTGGTACGTCCGAGGATGGACTGATCTCCACCCACGTCTACTGCGCGCGGAGTAGGGGCCGGCGCAGGAACGGGACCTGGGGCCTACGGAACGGCCATCCGGGATGGCTCAGGGTGGTGGAGACTTCTGCCGCTCACCGAAGAGAGACCCTGACCCATGTCCTGGCTGTCCAGATTCAGCCTCGCGCAACGGGCCCTCGTCGGGCTCGTGTCCCTCATCGCGCTCGCCTTCGGGCTGATCGCGATACCCCAGATCAAACAGCAGCTGCTGCCCACCATCGAACTGCCCATGGTGTCGGTGATCGCGCCGTACCAGGGCGCCTCGCCCGACGTGGTCGAGAAGCAGGTCGTCGAACCCATCGAGGACAACCTGCAAGGCGTCGACGGCGTCACCGGTGTCACCTCCACCGCCAGTGAGGGCAACGCCGTGATCATGGCGTCCTTCGACTACGGCAACGACACCAAGCGGATCGTCTCCGACGTCCAGCAGGCCGTGAACCGGGCCCGCAACCAGCTCCCGGACGACGTCGACCCGCAGGTCGTCTCCGGCTCCACGGACGACATGCCGACCGTGGTCCTCGCCGTCACCTCCGACAAGGACCAGCAGGCGCTCGCCGACCAGTTGGACACGACGGTCGTGCCGGCCCTGAAGGACATCGACGGCGTCGGCCGCGTCCAGGTCACCGGCGTGCGCGACCTCCAGGTCACCGTCACCCCGGACGACGCGAAGCTCGCGCGGGCCGGCCTGACCCCGGCCGCGCTCGGCCAGGCCCTCCAGGCGGGCGGCGCGACCGTACCGGCCGGCTCCTTCGACGAGGACGGCGCCAACCGCACCGTCCAGGTCGGCGGCGGCTTCACCTCGCTGAAGCAGATCAAGGACCTGATGGTCACCGGCGAGGGCGCGAAGCGGCCGGTGCGTCTCGGCACCGTGGCCACGGTCGAGGAGCGGCCGGCCCCGGCCGACTCCCTCACCCGCACCGACGGCCGGCCCAGCCTCGCCGTCAGCGTGACCATGGACCACGACGGCAGCGCGGTCTCCATCTCGAACGCGGTCGAGGACAAGCTGCCCGGCCTGCGCGAGGACCTCGGCGCGGGCGCGAAGCTCACGGTCGTCAGCGACCAGGGCCCGGCCGTGTCCAAGTCCATCAAGGGCCTGACCACGGAGGGCGCGCTCGGCCTGCTCTTCGCGGTCCTGGTGATCCTGGTCTTCCTGGCGTCGGTCCGCTCGACCCTGGTGACGGCGGTCTCCATCCCGCTGTCGGTGGTGCTGGCCCTGATCGTGCTGTGGACGCGCGGGCTGTCCCTGAACATGCTCACGCTCGGTGCGCTGACCATCGCCATCGGCCGGGTCGTCGACGACTCGATCGTGGTCCTGGAGAACATCAAGCGGCACCTCGGCTACGGCGAGGAGCGCAAGGAGGCGATCCTCGCGGCGGTGCGCGAGGTGGCCGGCGCGGTCACCTCCTCCACCCTCACCACGGTCGCCGTGTTCCTGCCGATCGGCCTGGTCGGCGGCATGGTGGGCGCCCTGTTCGGCTCGTTCAGCCTCACGGTGACGGCGGCCCTGCTGGCCTCCCTGCTCGTGTCCCTGACGGTCGTGCCGGTCCTGTCGTACTGGTTCCTGCGCGCCCCCAAGGGCACCCCCGAGGACGCGGAGGAGGCCCGTCGCAGGGCAGAGGAGAAGGAGGCCGGCAGCCGCCTCCAGCGGGCGTACGTCCCCGTCCTGCGGTTCGCGACGCGCCGCCGGCTCACCAGCCTGCTCATCGCGATCGCCGTCCTGGTCGTCACGTTCGGCATGTCCGGCCTGCTGAAGACGAACTTCTTCGACCAGGGCGACCAGGAGGTCCTCACCGTCAAGCAGGAGCTGAAGCCCGGCACCAGCCTCGCCGCCACGGACGCGCAGGCGAAGCGGGTGGAGAAGCTGCTCGCCTCCACCGAGGGCGTGAAGGACTACCAGGTGACCGTCGGCTCCTCCGGCTTCATGGCGGCCTTCGGTGGCGGCACCGACACCAACCAGGCGTCGTACCAGGTGATGCTGAAGGACTCCGCGTCCTACGACGACGTGCAGAAGCAGCTTGAGGACGGCCTGAAGAAGCTCAAGGGCATCGGTACGACCACCGTGTCGGCCGGTGACGGCTTCGGCGACCAGGACCTCAGCGTGGTCGTCAAGGCGTCCGACGCCGAGGTGCTGCGGACGGCGGCCGAGCAGGTCCGCTCCACGGTCGCCGGCCTCGACCACGTCACGGACGTCACCAGCGACCTCGCGCAGAGCGTGCCGCGGATCTCGGCCAAGGCGAACGCCAAGGCGGCTGCTGCCGGGTTCGACGACCAGAAGCTGGGCGCCGCGGTGGCGCAGGCCGTGCGCGGTACGACGGCGGCCAAGGTGGTCCTCGACGACACAGAACGGGACGTCGTCGTGCGGTCGGCGAAGCCCGCGACCACGCTCGCCCAGCTCAAGGCGCTGCGCCTCGGTCCGGTGAAGCTCGGTGACATCGCCACGGTGAAGCTGGTGGACGGGCCGGTGTCCATGACCCGCATCGACGGGCAGCGCGCCGCCACGATCACGGCCAAGCCGACGGGTGACAACACGGGTGCGATCAGCGCCGAGCTCCAGTCGAAGGTCAAGGACCTGAAGCTGCCGGCGGGTGCCACGGCCGAGATCGGCGGGGTCTCCTCCGACCAGGACGACGCGTTCAAGAACCTGGGGCTGGCCATGCTGGCCGCCATCGCGATCGTCTTCATGGTCCTGGTCGCGACGTTCCGCTCGCTCGCCCAGCCGCTGATCCTGCTGGTCTCCATCCCGTTCGCGGCGACGGGCGCGATCGGTCTGCTGCTCGCCACCGGCACCCCGATGGGCGTGCCCGCGATGATCGGCATGCTGATGCTGATCGGCATCGTGGTGACCAACGCGATCGTGCTGATCGACCTGATCAACCAGTACCGGGCGCAGGGTCACGGCGTGGTGGAGGCCGTGATCGAGGGCGGCCGGCACCGGCTGCGCCCCATCCTCATGACGGCGCTGGCGACGATCTTCGCGCTGCTCCCCATGGCGCTGGGCGTCACCGGGGAGGGCGGCTTCATCGCCCAGCCCCTCGCCGTGGTCGTCATCGGCGGCCTGATCACGTCGACCCTGCTGACGCTCCTGCTGGTCCCGACGCTCTACGCGATGCTGGAGCTCCGCAAGGAGCGCCGGGCGAGGAAGCGGGCGGCGAAGAACCGGCCGGCACCGGAGAAGGCGCCGGAGCCGGCCGGAGTCTGACGCACGGCGAAGGGCCGGGTCCCGTACGGGGCCCGGCCCTTCCGGGTGCGCGGGGAAGCGCGCGTGGCTACGGAAGCGCGAGCATCCGCTCCAGCGCCAGCTTGGCGAACGCCTCCGTCTCCTTGTCGACCTCGATGCGGTTGACCAGGTTGCCGTCGGCCAGGGACTCCAGCGCCCAGACCAGGTGGGGGAGGTCGATGCGGTTCATCGTCGAGCAGAAGCAGACCGTCTTGTCGAGGAAGACGATCTCCTTGCCCTCCGGCGCGAAACGGTTCGCCAGCCGGCGCACCAGGTTCAGTTCCGTACCGATCGCCCACTTGGAACCGGCCGGGGCCGCCTCCAGGGTCTTGATGATGTATTCCGTCGAGCCGACGTAGTCCGCCGTGGCCACGACCTCGTGCTTGCACTCGGGGTGGACCAGCACGTTCACGCCGGGGATGCGCGCGCGCACGTCGTCGACCGAGTCCAGGCTGAAGCGGCCGTGGACCGAGCAGTGCCCCCGCCACAGGATCATCTTGGCGGCCCGCAGCTCCTCGGCCGTCAGCCCGCCGTTCGGCCTGTGCGGGTTGTAGACCACGCAGTCGTCCAGGGACATCCCCATGTCACGGACGGCGGTGTTGCGGCCCAGGTGCTGGTCGGGCAGGAAGAGCACCTTCTCGCCCTGCTCGAAGGCCCAGTCGAGGGCGCGCTTCGCGTTCGACGAGGTGCAGATCGTGCCGCCGTGCTTGCCGGTGAACGCCTTGATGTCGGCGGAGGAGTTCATGTACGACACCGGGACCACCTGCTCGGCGATGCCCGCCTCGGTCAGCACGTCCCAGCACTCCGCGACCTGCTCGGCCGTCGCCATGTCGGCCATGGAGCAGCCGGCGGCGAGGTCGGGCAGGACGACCTTCTGGTCGTCGGAGGTCAGGATGTCCGCCGACTCGGCCATGAAGTGCACACCGCAGAAGACGATGTACTCGGCCTCCGGGCGCGCGGCCGCGTCCCGGGCCAGCTTGAAGGAGTCGCCCGTGACGTCCGCGAACTGGATGACCTCGTCGCGCTGGTAGTGGTGGCCGAGGACGAAGACCTTGTCGCCGAGCCGGGCCTTGGCGGCGCGGGCGCGCTCGACCAGGTCGGGGTCCGAGGGCGACGGGAGGTCTCCGGGACACTCGACGCCCCGCTCGCTCTTCGGGTCGGCCTCGCGGCCGAGCAGCAGCAGGGCGAGCGGAGTCGGCTGCACGTCGAGCTCCGGGGTCTGGGCGGTGGTCACGACACGCACCCTTTCTACTTTTCGTCTAACTGACGCTATCTATCATAACTGGTTCACGTCACTTTGACGATGGCCATAGCGTCCATGTGACGTGAATCCCGCTCCGGTCCCTCCACGGGCCGCTGTCGGCGCCGAGGACCATGTGCGAGCATGAAGTCGGAAGGAAAAACGCGACAACGCGAATGCCCGGCCCGGAATGAATCCGCGGAAGCGCCGGTTGCACTCGTCGGCAAGCAGTCTCCGTACAACCCGGGAGAGATGTAGATGTCCGTATCGGACGAGACCACCACCGTCACCGACGGCATCATCCTGACCGACGCCGCCGCGGCCAAGGTCAAGGCCCTGCTCGACCAGGAAGGCCGCGACGACCTCGCGCTGCGCGTCGCCGTCCAGCCCGGCGGCTGCTCCGGCCTGCGCTACCAGCTCTTCTTCGACGAGCGCTCGCTCGACGGCGACGTGGAGAAGGACTTCGGCGGGGTCAAGGTCGTCACGGACCGGATGAGCGCTCCGTACCTCGGCGGTGCCACCATCGACTTCGTGGACACGATCGAGAAGCAGGGCTTCACGATCGACAACCCGAACGCGACCGGCTCCTGCGCCTGCGGCGACTCCTTCAGCTGAGCCGACGGCCGGCAGAGCCGCACGGTCTGACGGCCGGAAAAAGGCGGCGGTCCCCTTCCGGGGGCCGCCGCCTTCGCCATTCCCGCCCGGCCGGCGTGCCCGCGCCGGGCTGTCCCACCGCGGGTCAGCGCGGCTGGGCGGACACGTCCGGCCGCAGCGAGCCCGGCTTCACCCTCGGGACCGTCCTGCCGTCCGCGCCGACCACCGTCCGCCCGTCCAGCGGCGCGTCCAGCGTCACGGTCTTCACGTACTCCTTGGCGATCAGGACGCACACCCGGTCCGGCCAGGGCCGCTCGGTGACCGTCACCGTCACCCGGCCGCCGCTCTCCCGCGCCGACGTCCGGTAGTCGGCGCACACCCCGCCGTAGAAGCTCAGGTTCAGCGTCCGCCCGTCGGCCGTGTAGCCGTTCACCTTCACGCTCCGGCTCTTCCCGGGCGGCCGGGACGGCTGGGAGGGCCGCGGCGCCGGGGACGTGGACGCCGAGGTCAGGTAGGCCGGGTCGACCGCCGGATACGTCACGGTGAACGCGCCGCCCGCCGCGGACCCCCGCACCCGGAACAGCCAGGACGGCACCAGCGTCTGCCGCCCGCCGACGGAGTGCGCGGCCAGCCCGAACACCGCCTTCTCGACCGTCACCGTGTCCCGGGCCGCCTTCGGCGCCCCCGTGGGCGCGCCGCACGGGTGCTCCAGCCGGTCCTTCAGCGGCTCCGGGCTCGCGCACCCCCCGATCCCCATCCGGTGGCCGTCCCGCGCCGCCCCGTTCATCAGCTCCAGCGTCTTCGCCGCGCCCACGACGGGGTACGTGTCACCCTTCACCGGCGTCGCCAGCAGCCCGTGACCGCCGACCAGTTCGCCGCCGCGGCCGACGGTCAGGCCGGTCGTCCAGCCGTACGTGGGCAGCCCGCCGACCACCGGGTCGGCGTCGACCACTCGCCGGGCGCCCATCACCTGGCTCGCGTCGGTCTTCGCGCCGTCCAGCCCCGCCGCCTCCAGCACCGGTGCCGCCGCCTTCTCGGCGTCGGCCACGCTCACCGGGTCCCCGGCCGGAGCGCCCGGGTCCTGCGCGCAGACGGTCACCTTCCGGCAGTTGTCGGTGCCGGGCGCGTACCGGTCGAAGCTCCAGCCGCCCGGCGCGTCCCGGTTCACCATCAGCCGCGGCCCGGAGCCGTCCTGCCCGCCGACCCGCCAGATCCGTCCCTCGGCCACCGGCGCACCGTCGACCCCGAGCGCCTTCGCCAGCCGGACCACCCGCTCCCGGCCGACCTCGGCCCCCGGCTCGTACACCGGCGCCGAGCCGGGCCCGTCGGGCAGCTCGCCCCGCGCCACGTACCGGGCGCCGTACGGGTCCGGCTCGCCCGGTGCGACACCGCCGGTGCCGGAGCGCGCCCAGCCGTCCAGGGCGAGCGGCGGGGGAGTGCCGTGGGCTGCGCCGGGGGCGGCCGGATCGCCCGTACGGCCGTCGGTGCCGTTGCCCGCGGCGAGGTAGGCGCCACCGCCGCCGATCAGCAGGACGGCCGCGGTGGCGACGGCGACGACGACCGCGGTGGGGCGCCGGCGACCCGTCCGCCCCGGTTCCGCCGTCGTCGACCGCGGGTCCGCGGGGGACTGCTCGCGCTCCTCGGGGGCGCCGGAGTTCTCAGACCGCTCGGTGTTCACCGCATCGCTCCTCGCTGCGTCGTGTCCCGCGTCCCCTGCGCGGGGGACGGCGATGGGACGCGGCGGGGGAGCGCGCGGTTCCCGGGGTCGCGCCCCGCGGTCAGTCGCCGTAGTCCGACATCGCGTCCAGCAGCCGCGCGGACCGCGCCGGCACCCGCACCCCGTGGATGAGGGACGGCGGCACCGGCCGGGACTCGGTGTGCTCCGGGACCGCCCAGTGCGGCGCCATCCGGGCGCAGTCGCCGCGCAGCGCGGCGAGGTCGCCGTCGGGGTCGGCCGGGGCGGAAGAGGTGACCTTGAGGTTCGTCATGCCCGCACCGTAGGCACGGTCCAGGCTGCGGCAAAAGGGCTACTATCGGGTAGTTTTGCCAGCTTCAGTGGCGGCTTCCGACCGGGTAGCGTGAACTGTCCATCGCCCTCCCGTCTCCCACGACCGCCCTTCCGAACGAGCGCTCACGCGCGCACCTTCTTATTTCCGCAGGAGAATTCCGTCGTGCGCATCGCTGTCACCGGCTCCATCGCCACCGACCACCTCATGACCTTCCCCGGCCGCTTCGCCGACCAGTTCGTCGCGGACCAGCTGCACACGGTTTCGCTCTCCTTCCTGGTCGACAACCTCGACGTACGCCGGGGCGGCGTCGGCGCCAACATCGCCTTCGGCATGGGCCAGCTCGGCACCGAGCCCATCCTGGTCGGCGCCGCCGGCTTCGACTTCGACGAGTACCGGGCCTGGCTCGACCGGCACGGCGTCGACACCGAGTCGGTCCGTATCTCCGAGACCCTGCACACCGCCCGCTTCGTGTGCACCACCGACGCCGACCACAACCAGATCGGTTCCTTCTACACCGGCGCGATGAGCGAGGCCCGGCTGATCGAGCTGAAGACGGTCGCCGACCGCGTGGGCGGGCTCGACCTGGTCCTCATCGGCGCCGACGACCCCGAGGCGATGCTCCGCCACACGGAGGAGTGCCGCTCCCGGAACATCCCGTTCGCCGCCGACTTCTCCCAGCAGATCGCCCGGATGGAGGGCGAGGAGATCCGGATACTGCTGGACGGCGCGACCTACCTCTTCTCCAACGAGTACGAGAAGGGGCTCATCGAGTCCAAGACCGGCTGGAGCGACGCGGAGATCCTCGCGAAGGTCGGCCACCGGGTCACCACGCTCGGCTCCCGGGGCGTGCGCATCGAGCGGAGCGGCGAGGACCCGATCGAGGTCGGCTGCCCGGAGGAGGAGCGCAAGGCCGACCCCACGGGCGTCGGCGACGCCTTCCGCGCGGGGTTCCTGTCGGGACTGGCCTGGGGCGTCTCCCTGGAGCGCGCCGCCCAGGTGGGCTGCATGCTCGCCACGCTCGTCATCGAGACCGTGGGGACGCAGGAGTACCGGCTGCTGCGGGGTCACTTCATGGAGCGGTTCGTGAAGGCGTACGGCGACGAGGCCGGCCAGGAGGTGCGGGCCCACCTCAGCTGACGCGGCCCCGCGCCCCTTCGGGACCGCTCAGCTCACCCGGCGCACCACGTACGCCGTTCCCTTCTCCGCCGGTTCCTCCCCGACGTACTCCTGCCCCCGCATCCCGCACCACGCCGGGATGTCCAGGCGGGCCGCCTCGTCGTCGGAGAGGACCCGGACGGTCCCGCCCACCGGCACCCGGCCGAACACCTTCGCCAGCTCGATGACCGGGATCGGGCAGCGCTTGCCGAGGGAGTCGACGACCAGTTCCTCCGCCTGGACGGCCGTCGCCGGGACCGGCGCCCCCAGCTTCTCCCGGACGCCCGCCACCGCCTCCGGCAGCACCTCCAGGAACCGCTCCACGTCCGCCTCCGCCGTGCCGGGCGGCAGGGACACCCGCACGTTCCCCTCGCTCAGCACCCCCATCGCCTTCAGCACATGGCTGGGGGTCAGCGTGCTGCTCGTGCAGGAGGAGCCGGAGGACACCGAGAAGCCGGCCCGGTCCAGCTCGTGCAGCAGCGCCTCACCGTCGACGTAGAGGCAGGAGAACGTGACGATCCCGGGCAGCCGGCGCACGGCGTCGCCGACCACCTCCACGTCCGGCACCAGCTCCGGCACCCGCGCCCGGATCCGCTCCGTCAGCCCCCGCAGCCGTACCGCCTCCTGGGCCGCCTCGGCCCGCACCGCGCGCAGCGAGGCCACGGCCGCCACGATCGCCGGGATGTTCTCGAACCCGGCCGCCCGCCCCGACTCCCGCTCGTCCACCGGACCTTGGGCGGCGAACCGCACGCCCTTGCGTACGACGAGCAGCCCGACCCCCGACGGCCCGCCCCACTTGTGCGCGCCGGCCGCGAGCAGCGACCAGTCGCCCTCGACCGGCCCCCAGCCCAGCGACTGCGCCGCGTCCACCAGCAAGGGCACCCCGGCCGCCCGGCAGACCTCCGCCACCTCGGCCACCGGCTGCACGGTCCCCACCTCGTGGTTGGCCGACTGGAGGCACGCCAGCGCGGTGTCCGCCCGGAGCGCGGCCGCGTACCCCGCCGGGTCGACGGCTCCCGCCCGGTCGACGGCCACCCGGGTGACCACCCCGCCGTCCGCCTCGAACACCTCCGCCGAATGGAGTACGGAGGAGTGTTCTACGGACGACACGATCAGGTGGCGTCCCACCCGCCGCCGCCCGGCCAACGCCCCGGCGACCCCCGTGTGTACGGCCCGGGTGCCGGACGGCGTGAACACCACCTCGTCCGCCCGGCAGCCGACGGCCTCGGCGGCCGCCTCCCGCGAGGCGTCCAGCAGCATCCGGGCCTTGCGTCCCTCCCGGTAGAGCCGGGCCGGATCGGCCCATCCCTCATCCAAGGAGGCCAACAGCGCCTGACGGGCGACGGGATGGAGAGGAACGGCGGAGGCAGCGTCAAAGTAGGCCATACGGCAACGTTAAGACCCCTGCGGAGGCAGCCGGCCCGGGGGCGCGGCGAACGGCGCGACCAGCCACGATCGACCCGCAGCCGCCAATCCAGCGAACCACCCGAGTCAGTAGGCACCCCTCCTCGCGAACCCTCGGAGAGGGTGGGCTAGGGTTTGGTCCGCATAAACATCCAAACCCCTGCCCGACGCAGGGCGGCGACCGACCAGCGAGAAGGCCGCAGCCGACCGCGCGGGCGAGACTCTCGGGAAGGCGCTACGTGAGTCCCAACGGCTCCGACCGCTCGCCGCGGCGCCCGATGCGGCGGAAGCTGCTGCAGGCACTGACCGCGGGCCTGGTCCTGGCGACCGCAACCGGTTGCACATACAAGGACTTCCCCCGCCTTGGCATGCCCACCCCGACCACGGAAGAGGCTCCGCGGATCCTCTCCCTGTGGCAGGGCTCCTGGGCTGCCGCGCTCGCCGTCGGCGTGCTGGTGTGGGGCCTGATCCTGTGGAGTGCCCTCTTCCACCGGCGCAGCCGCACCAAGGTCGAGGTCCCTCCGCAGACCCGGTACAACATGCCGATCGAGGCCCTGTACACGGTGGTCCCGATCATCATCATCTCGGTGCTCTTCTACTTCACGGCCCGGGACGAGTCGAAGCTCCTGGACACCTCGAAGAAGCCCGACGTCACGGTCAACGTGGTCGGCTTCCAGTGGAGCTGGGGCTTCAACTACATCGAGAACGTCCCCGGTTCCTCCGGCGACGCCAGGACCGACAAGAACCTGGAAGCCATTCCGGACCGGCTCAAGGACCAGTTCCCGGCGAACGCCGGCGGTGTCTACGACGTCGGCACGCCGGGCACGCGGAACCCGCAGACGAACAACCCCGGCCCGACGCTGTGGCTGCCCAAGGGCAAGACGGTCCGCTTCGTCCTGACCTCGCGTGATGTCATCCACTCCTTCTGGGTGGTGCCGTTCCTGATGAAGCAGGACGTCATCCCCGGTCACACCAACGCCTTCCAGGTGACCCCCAACAAGGAGGGCACCTTCCTCGGCAAGTGCGCCGAGCTCTGCGGCGTGGACCACTCCCGGATGCTGTTCAACGTGAAGGTCGTCTCCCCGGAGCGCTACGCGCAGCACCTCAAGGAGCTCGCGCAGAAGGGGCAGACCGGTTACATTCCGGCCGGCATCGCGCAGACGAGCCACGAGAAGAACCAGAGGACGAACAACCTGTGAGCATCCTCAACGAACCCCAGGGTGCCGCGGCAGCTGAAGGCTCGCACGCCGACGAGCTGCCGGTCCGGCGCAAGCAGCCCGGCAATGTCGTGGTGAAGTGGCTGACGACCACCGACCACAAGACGATCGGCACGCTGTATCTGGCGACGTCGTTCGCGTTCTTCCTGATCGGTGGCGTGATGGCGCTGCTCATGCGCGCCGAGCTGGCCCGGCCGGGCCTGCAGATCATGTCGAACGAGCAGTTC